>CAXTTN010000005.1:40771-55526 GCA_964247105.1 uncultured Pseudonocardia sp. | reverse complement strand
GCCTGCACCGCCGCCGCCCGCCGCGCCGCCGCCTGCACCGCCGCCACCGAACGCGCCCCCGGCTCGCGCCGCGCCGCCCAGCGCCCCGAATCCGCCGGCCCCGCCGCGGCCACCGCCTCGCCCGCCTGCGCTGGTCGACGTCGAGGTGATGGTGAGCGTGTTGCTGCCCAGCGAGCTGACCGAGCTCTGCACCGACGCGCTCGCGCCCGTGCCCGCCGCGATCAGGATGATCACCGCCGCGACCCCGATGAAGATCCCGGACATCGTCAGCAGCGACCGCAGCTTGTTCGCCAGCACCCCGCGGACGGCGAACCGGGCGCTCTCCCGCACGTTCATGCGTGCTGGGTGGGTCGGGGACCGAGGCGCCGCGGCGGCGGGCCGATCACGGCGGCGGCGCGCTCGTCGAAGCGCACCCTGCCGTCGCGCATCCGCAGCACCCGCTTGGCGTGCGCGGCCACCTCCTCCTCGTGGGTGATCACCACGAGCGTCCGGCCCGCGGCGTTGAGGTCGTCGAACAGGCCCAGCACCTCGGCGGTGCTGCGGCTGTCCAGCGCGCCGGTCGGCTCGTCGGCGAGCAGCAGCACGGGGTCGGTGGCGATGGCCCGCGCGATCGCCACGCGCTGCTGCTGCCCACCCGAGAGCTGCGACGGACCGTGGTTCGCGCGCGCCGCCAGCCCGACCTGGTCGAGCGCGATCAGCGCCCGGCGCCTGCGCTCGGCGGGCCGGACGCCGGCGTAGGCCAGCGGCAGCTCCACGTTGCTCGTCGCCGTCGTGCGCGGGATCAGGTTGAACGACTGGAAGATGAACCCGATCTTGCGGTTGCGGATGGTGGCCTGGCGGCGCTCGTCGAGGCGGCGGGTGTCGACGCCGTCGAGCAGGTAGCGGCCGCGCGTCGGGGCGTCGAGGCAGCCGATGATGTTCATCAGCGTCGACTTGCCCGAGCCCGACGCCCCCATCACGGCCACGTAGTCGCCGCGCTCCACCACCAGGTCGACGCCGTCGACGGCGCGCACGATCGTGTCCTCGCTGCCGTAGATCTTGGACACGCCCTGGAGCTCGATGACCGGTCGCGCCATGCGGGTCACCCGCCCGTCCGCGGGAAGCCGGCGCCCGCGCCCGTGCCGGTCGTGGTGGCCCCGGTCGTGCTCGGGAGCACGAGCACGTCACCGGCCTGGACGCCGCTGTCGACCTCGGTCTGGGTGTCGCCGACCAGCCCGATCGTCACCGGCACCACCGTGTCGGTGCCGTTGCGTTGCACCGTGACCGTGTGGCGGTCGCCGAGCGTGGTGATCGCCAGGTTCGGCACCTCCAGCACGTCGGTCGCCGAGCCCGCCGTGATCGAGAGGCTCGCGGTCGAGCCGACGCCGACGCCCGGCGGGGCCGAGTCCAGCGAGACCTGCACCGGGTAGAGCACCACGTTGTTGGTCACCGTGCTCTGTGGCGTGATCTGGGTGACCGAGCCGGTGGCGGTCGTGCTCGTGGCCGGGAAGCTCACCGTCGCGGGCTGCCCCAACTTGATCTTCGCGGCGTCGGCCTCGGCGATGTTGGCCGTCACCGCCAGCTGGCTGAGGTTCGCGATCGTGACGAACCCGCTGCCCGCCGACGTGGCCGACGAGGACGCCGCGCTGGCCGTGCTGCCCGACCCAGACCCCGACCCCGACCCCGACCCCGACGTGCTGGTGCTCGCCGAGCCCGACCCGCCGCTCGACGACTCGCCCACCTTCCCGTTGACCGCCAGCACCACCCCGTCCTGCGGGGCCTTGAGCGTGGTCTCGTCGACGCCGAGCTGGGCGTTGTCCACCGTGACCTGGGCTTCGGCGACCTGGGCCCGGGCCTGGGCGATCTGGTCGGGGGTCTCGGGGTGGAGGTCGGCCTGCGCGGTCAGCTGGGCGGAGGTGACCTGCCCCTGCGCCGTCGCGATCTGCTGTTTGTCGTTCGCGATCGTGGTGTTGTCCTTGAGCAGGGTGTCCGACTGCGTCTGCTTGGCGGTCGTGACGGCCTGCTTGTCGGCGTCGAGCGTGGCGTCCTGGGCCTGCTGCGCAGAGGTGACAGCGAGCTGGTCCTTCTTCTCGACGGCGCTGCGGTTGTCCTCCGCCGTGGTGGTCGCCTGCTTCGCCGACTTGCAGGCGGCAGAGTCGGGTCCGGTGGTCGAGGTCGTGGCAGGGGCCGTGGCTGTGGCTGTGGTCGTGGTTGTGGCTGTGGTCGTGGTTGTGGTCGTGGTCGCGGTTGGCGCACACGGGCTGGTCTCGGCGTTCCTCGCTGTGGTTACCGCGTTGTCCTGCGCGGTGCTGTCGCTCCGCAGTTGGGCCCGGGCCGTCTGCACCGAGGTGTTCGTCGACGCCTGGTCGTTCGACAGCTTCGTCTGGGCGTTGGAGACGGCGCTCGCCGTCGAGGTCGTGTCCAGCTTGAGCTGGTTCTGCGCCGCCGTGACCGCCGCGTTGGCGTTGGCCACACCCTGCTGCGCGGTGGTGATGGCCAGCTGGTCCTGCTGCTGCTTGACCGCCGTCGGCCCCGCAGCGGCCTGGTCGTAGGCCGCCTGCGCGCTGGACAGCTGCGCCTGCGCGGTGCGCAGCGTGGCCTTGGCGCTCGTCGGGTCGATCGTGGCCAGCACCTCACCGGCGGTGACGGTGTCACCGGCCTTGATGTTCACGGCCGTGACCGTGCCGCTGGCCAGGAAGCTCACCGGCGTGCTGGCCGACGACGCGGTGTTACCGCTGCCGGTCACGCTGGAGGTGACGGTGCCCCGCGCCACCGCCACGGTGCGCACGGCCACCGTCGGCGTGCTCGGGTTCCCGATCACCATGAACGCGAGGACGACCGCGACGATCAGCAGGACCAGCAGGATCAGGTTCAACCAGCGCGTACGCGGCGTCATGGACCCGATCCAGGACCCGAGCCGGGCCCGCCGCGACGCCGGCGCCGGTGCCTGCACCGGGATCTGGGCCGTCACCGTCTCCGACACTCGTCCTCCTCGTACAGACCACCCGCCCGGCGCGGACCGTGCTCCGCGATTGTGGGAATTGCCTGTGAATGCACTGGGAAAAAGCTGTGGCATCCCGGCCGCGTGGCCGGCCGCGAATGCGGACGTTAGTGGGTAAAGGAATGGTCTGTTTTCGCTGGTCGGAGGGTCAAGCGGCACGCATCGCGACTGATTCTGTGGTAACGGCGGAGCCGATCGTCGAGCAGCTGCCGGGCGCCCGAATGGCCGGAATTACGGCTGGACGGTCAGCTCGAAGCCCCAGCTCACGCGGGGTGACAGCGGCCTTCACCCGTCCGGGGATACGATCCGGCGCGGTACCAGGTGACGAGGAGGCGGCGCGGGCGTGACGCGACCAACGACGACCGTCACCGCCCCGGTCCGCGCCCTCGCCGCCGTCCGCCCCGGCCTGCTCGCGCTCCCCGTCGCCTTCGCGCTGGCGCTGGCCTCCTCGCTGGTGCTCTGGCCGGGCCACGGCGCGGTCGGGATCACCGGCTGGGCCACCACCGTGCTGTGGACGCTCCCGACCATCGGATCCCTGCTGGGGATCGGCGGCGCGCTGCGCACCACGCGGCGGCTGCGGGCGGCGCGTCACCAGGATCCGGTGGTCGCCCCGGTGACGGAGCGGCTGGTGGTGGTCGTCCCGACGATCGGACGCGCGGACACGCTCCCCGCGCTGCGCCGCGTGGTCGCGTCGTGCGTGCACCTCGCGCCCCTGTTCCCGGACCACCGCGTCGACGTCGTCATCGAGGAGGGCTGCGCGGCGGAGGCGGAGATCCGGGCGCTCGCGGCCCGCGTGCTGGCCGTCCCGCGCGACTACGCCACCCCGAACGGCACGCTCTTCAAGGCCCGCGCCAACCAGTACGCCATGACCTGCCGCGAGGACGGGCCGGACGTCTGGGTGCACCTCGACGACGACACCGCGATCGGGCCGGACACCGCCGGTGAGCTGGCGCGGTTCATCGCCGGCCAGCGTGGGCCGGACGCGAAACACCTGGCCCAGGGCGTGCTGACCTACCCGCGCGAGCTCGGCGCGAACCGGCTGCTGTGGCTGGGTGACGCGATCCGGCCCGCCGGGGACGTCTCGACGTTCGCCGCCACCACCGGCCGCGGCACGCCGCGGGCCGGGTTGCACGGCGAGCTGCTGCTGGTCCGGGCCTCGGTCGAGGCGGAGATCGGCTGGGACTTCGGCGCCCGGACGATGGTCGAGGACGCCCACTTCGCGCTGGAGTTCGCGCGTCGCCATCCCGGGCGCAGCGACTGGTTCCCCGGCCGCTGCTTCGGCGCCACCCCGGCCACGCTCGCCGGGTTCGTCGTGCAGCGGGAGCGCTGGGCGTGGGGACTCATGGAGCTGGCGTGGAGCAGCGCCGTGCCGCTGCGGCACCGGCTCCTCCTGCTGCACAACGTGATCGTGTGGGCGTGCCTGCCGCTGCAGCACGTCGGCGTGGTGCTGCTGGCGGGCTGGCTGATCGGCGACACCAACACGCAGCCCGCGGTGGAGTGGCTGCTGCCGGTGTGGGCGATGAACCTCGCCTACAACGCCTGGTCCTACTGGGCCGGCCTGCGGCTCAACGTCCTCGCGTCCGCCTCGGGCCCGGCGCGGTGGTGGGAGCGGGCCGTCGTGGTAGCCGGGATCCCGCTGTTCTCGCTGCTGGAGGCGGCCGGCGTGGCCCGCGGGGTGCTGCGCTTCGTCCGGCGGGACGCGTCGGCGTTCCCGGTGATCGCCAAACCCCTATGACTGCGCCCACCACCATCACGGCCCCGGTCCCGGCCGCGTCACCGGTCGGGCGGAACTCGGTATGACTGCGCCGACCACCATCACGGCCCCGGTCGCGGCCGCGTCACCGGTCGGGCGGAACCGGTCGGGCGGAACTCGGCATGAGTGAGCACTTCGGCCACTACCGCCTCGACGCCCTGATCGGCCGGGGCGGGATGGGCGAGGTCCACCGCGCGTTCGACGAGCAGCGGCAGCGCACGGTCGCGGTCAAGCGGCTGCAGGCGCACCTCGCGGCGGACCCCGAGTACCGCGGGCGCTTCCGGCGCGAGGCCGCGCTGGCGGCGCGGCTGTCGGAGCCGCACGTCGTCCCGATCCACGACTACGGCGAGATCGACGGCCGGCTCTACCTCGACATGCGGCTCGTCGAGGGCAGCGACCTCGCCGCCGTGCTGCAGCGCGGGCCCCTGTCGCCGGAGCGGGCCGTCGACGTGGTCTCCCAGGTCGCCGACGCCATCGACGCCGCGCACGCCGAGGGCCTCGTGCACCGCGACGTCAAACCGTCCAACGTGCTGCTCGTGGGCCCGCCCCACCGGGCCGCCGAGCACGGCTTCGCCTACCTCGCCGACTTCGGCATCGCGAGCGAGGCGGGCGACTCGACGGTCAGCAGGCCCGGGCTCGCGCTGGGCACCACCGCGTACATGGCGCCCGAGCGGATCTCCGGCGACGCCTACGACCGGCGCATCGACGTCTACTCGCTGGCCTGCGTCCTCTACGAGTGCCTGACGGGGGAGCGGCCGTTCCCGGCCGGTGACCTGCTCGAAGCGGTGCAGGCGCACCTCACCGGGCCGGTGCCGCGGCCGTCGGCCGCGCGGCCCGGGGTCCCGCCCGCCCTCGACGACGTGGTGGCGCGCGGCATGGCGAAGCGGGCCGGGGACCGGTTCGCGAGCGCGGGCGAGCTGGGCCGGGCCGCCCGTGACGCGATCGCGAGCTCCGGTCCGGCCTCCGCACCCCGTTCCCGCTGGTACGAGCGGCACTCTCGTCGCGTGGGTTCGCACGGAGGTGCCGCTCGTAGCTGGTGGGTGGGCGGGCTGGCGGCGGCCGCGGTGCTCGCGATCGGGATCGTCGGGGTCGTGGTCGCGCTGCGGCCGGCCGGGCCCGCGCTGGTGCTCGACTCCACCGTCGTGGTCGGCGTCGGGCCCGCGGGAGTGGCCGTCGACGGCGGGCGGGTGATCGTCACCAACCAGTCGATCGGCACGCTCTCGGTGATCGACGCGGCCACGGCCACGCCGACCTCGGACCGGGTCGCCGTGCCGGGCGGCCCGAACGGTGTCGCCGCCGACGGCACCGTCTCCGTCAGCCAGACCTCGGCCGGGACCGTCGCGCTGCTCGACCCCGCCCTCCACGTGCGGCGCACGGTGACCGTGGGGCGGTTCCCCACCGGGCTCGCGCTCGCCGGCGGCGTGCTCTACGTCGGCAACGCGGGCGACGGCACGGTCTCGGTGGTGGACGCGTCGGGGACCGTGGCGGGGCCGCCGATCCCGGTCGGCGCGCAGCCGTCGGGCCTCGCGACCAGCCCGGACGGCCGCCGGCTCTACGTGGCCGGCTCCGGCTCCGACGACGTCACCGTGATCGACACGGCCACCCGCGCGGTGGTCGCGACCGTACCCGTCGGGCGGGCGCCGTCCGCGCTGGTCGCGGACGCGCAGCGGGTCTACGTGGCCGACCGTGGCGCCGGCACGATCACCGTGCTCGACGCGGCGACGCTGCGGGTGGCGGCCACCGTCGCCGTCGGCAACGGACCCAGCGCCGTCGCGCTCTCGCCGGACGGTGCCCTGCTCTACGTCACCGACGCCGACGACGGCGCCGCCCAGGCCGTCGACCTCGCGACGCTGCGGGCGGGGCCGCCGCTCGCGGTCGGCGCCGGCCCCGTCGCGGTGGCGGTGTCGCGCGCCGACGGCCGGGTGTGGGTGGTCTGCCGGGACGCGACGCAGGTCGCCGTGCTGCGCGTCGCGTGACGACCCCCACGACATCGAGCCCGCGCGATGCGCGCTGGAGCGGTCCACGACGGCATCGAGCCCGCGCGATGCGCCTGGGACCACGGGGGTGGCCCGCGCTAGGGTCCTGAACGTGGAGCCGGAGGTCTTCGGGCACTACCGGGTCGACGCCCTGATCGGGCGGGGCGGCATGGGCGAGGTCCACCGGGCTCACGACACCCGCCGCGACCGGCACGTCGCGCTCAAGCGCCTGCTGCGCGAGCTCGCCACCGACGAGCAGTACCGCGCGCGCTTCCAGCGCGAGTCGGCGCTCGCGGCCAAGCTCAACGAGCCGCACATCGTCCCGATCCACGACTACGGCGAGATCGACGGCCAGCTGTTCATCGACATGCGCCTCGTCGAGGGCGGCGACCTCGCCGAGCTGATCGCCACCGGCCCGCTGCCGGCGCGGCGCGCGGTCGACATCGTCTCCCAGGTGGCCGAGGCGCTCGACGCCGCGCACGCCCAGTCGCTCGTGCACCGCGACGTCAAGCCGTCGAACGTGCTGCTCGTGGGGGCCGAACGGGCCGAACGCGGCGTCGCCTACCTCACCGACTTCGGCATCGCCCGCGCACTGGACGGCCCGACGATCAGCCGCACCGCGATGGGCATGGGCTCGGCCGCCTACATGGCGCCGGAGCGGTTCACGGGCGACGACTGGGACGAGCGCGTCGACGTCTACTCCCTCGCCTGCGTGCTGGCGGAGTGCCTGCTGGGACGGCGGCCGTTCGCCGGGGAGAGCCTGCCCGCCGTGATGTACGCGCACCTGAGCCGGGAGCCTCCCCGGCTCACCGACGAGCGCCCCGACCTGCCGCGCGCGGTCGACGACGTCGTGGCGCACGGGATGGCGAAGGACCCCGACCAGCGCTACCCGACGGCCGGCGCGTTCGCCGAGGCGGCTCGGGCCGCGCTCGCCGGCGCGCCGACCGTCTCGATCCCGGCCCGGCGGGCGCCGGTCGACGACGCCCTCACCCAGCCCGGCGACATGACGCTGACCGCGGCCGTCCCCCCGATCCCCCGCCCCGCGCCGCCGCAGCGGCCTCCGCGGCGGGTGAGCAGGCGCGCGGTGCTGATCGGGGCCGGCGCGGCCGCCGCCGTGCTCGCCGGCGGGGGCTGGGCCGCCAGCGGGCTGATCCGCCGTGCGGGCCCGTGGACGGCCACCACCGGCGCCAAGATCTACTCGTCGCCGCTGGTCAGTGACGGTGTCGTCTACATCGGCAGCAACGACCGGTCCCTGTACGCGTTCGACGCGGCCACCGGCGAGCAGCGGTGGCGCTACCCGACGAACGGCTCGGTGACCTCGTCGCCGACGATCGCCGACGGCACGGTGTACGTCGGCGGCGAGGACGGCCTCGTCCACGCGGTGGACGCCGACACCGGCGCGCGGCGCTGGGCCGCCCAGGCCGGCGGGGCGGTGCACTCCTCGCCTGCGGTGGCAGGGGGGCTGGTGATCGTCGGCACCCGGGCCGACGCCCTCATCGCCTGCGACGCCGTCTCCGGCACGCTCGTCTGGAAGTTCCCGGCGGGGGACTGGTTCAACTCCTCGCCCGCCGTCGCCGACGGCCTGGTGTACGTCGGGTGCCGGGACAAGGAGATCTACGCCGTCGACGCGGCAACCGGCGCGAAGAAGTGGAGCTACACGACCCAGAGCACGGTCGACTCCTCCCCGCGGGTGCTCGGCGGCACCGTCTACATCGGAGCCGACGACTACCGCGTCCGCGCGTTGAACGCCCGGACCGGGGCCTGGATCTGGGAGTTCGCCGCGCAGGCCGGGGTGGTGTCGTCGCCCGTGGTCGCCGACGGCGTGCTCTACGTCGGCAGCGACGACGGCAACCTCTACGCGCTGGAGTCCGACACCGGCCGCCCGCGCTGGAGCTACCCGACCGCGGGCGGCATCCGCTCGACGCCGCTGGTCACCGGCGGGCTGGTGATCGTGGGCAGCCACGACCGCTTCCTGCACGCGGTCGACCAGGGCACCGGGCAGGTGCGGTGGCGGTTCGCGGCGGCGGGCCCGATCGACGACTCGTCCCCGGCGGTGGGCGACGGCCTCGTCTACGTCGGCACCCTCGCCGGCACCGTCCACGCGGTGGACCTGCGCACCGGCCGCGACCGCGCCTGATCCGCGTCAGACCCTCTCGAGGTAGTGCGGGTTGTGCATCACGGCGAGCAGGTTGCCGAACGGGTCGACGACCGACGCGGTGACGAAGCCCGTGTCGCCCCGCGGCGTGATCGGCTCGTGCTCCGTGGCACCGAGCGCGAGCAGCCGGTCCACAGTGGAGGCCAGGTCGTCGACGTGCCAGTAGGTGAGCGCGCCGCCCGCGCCGGTCGGCGTGCCCGGCCGCGCGAACCGGCGGTCGACGATCCCCAGCTCGGCCTGGCGGTCGCCGACGCGG
The DNA here is from genome assembly GCA_964247105.1 of uncultured Pseudonocardia sp. Lineage (GTDB taxonomy): Bacteria > Actinomycetota > Actinomycetes > Mycobacteriales > Pseudonocardiaceae > Pseudonocardia. Next base: position 46,406 of record CAXTTN010000005.1, on the reverse strand, counting down.
AACTCGACGTAGGCCGCGCGCCCGTCCGGCCCGGGCCGCGAGAAGTAGGGCTGCGCGCCCAGGAGCTCGGCGTACCAGGCGGCGGCCGCCGCCACGTCGTCGGCCCAGATGTTCATGGTGGCGAATCCCCGGAGGCTCATGGCGACGACGCTATCGGGCCTTGTGGAAGCTCCGGTTCCGCAAGGCGTGCGAGACTGCGGGAATGCTGGACACCTCGGTCCGCCTGCTCCGGCTGCTGACGCTGCTGCAGGTGCGGCGCGACTGGTCGGGCGCCGATCTCGCCGAGCGTCTCGGCGTCACCACCCGCACCGTCCGCAACGACGTCGAGCGGCTGCGGATCCTCGGTTACGAGGTGCGGTCGCGCACCGGGGTCGCCGGCGGCTACCGGCTCGCGGCCGGCTCCGCGCTGCCGCCGCTGCTGCTCGACGACGACGAGGCGGTCGCGGTGGCCCTCGGGCTGCGCGCCGCGGCGGCCGGATCCGTCACCGGCATCGAGGAGACCTCGCTGCGGGCGCTCGCCAAGCTGGAACGGACGTTGCCCTCCCGGCTACGCCACCGCCTGGACGCGCTCCGCCAGGCCACCGTGTCGGCGGCGGGCGGCGGGCCGACCGTCGACGCCGACATGCTGACGGCGATCGCCGCCGCCTGCCGCGACCACGAGGTGCTGCGCTTCGACTACACCGACCACGACGGCGACGTGAGCCCGCGGCGCGTCGAGCCGCACCGGCTCGTCTACACCGGACGCCGCTGGTACCTGCTGGCCCGGGACCGCGACCGTGACGACTGGCGCACGTTCCGCGCCGACCGCATCTCCCCGCCGGCCACCATCACGGCCCCGGTTCCGGTCGCGGCCCCCGGTCGGGTGGCACTCGCTGTCTCCCCGCCGGCCACGATCACGGCCCCGGCTGCCGGTCGGGGAGCGGCCGGCGGCCTGCCCACCGGGCCGCGGTTCGTCCCCCGCGAACCACCCGAGGACGCCGCCCGCCACGTGATGCGCGGGGTCGCGTCGGCGGCGTGGGCGTACCCGGCGCGCGTCCGCCTGCACGCCGCCGCCGAGGTGGTCGCCGGGCACGACCGCGTCACGCCCGCGGCGGGCCTGCTCACCCCCGTCGACGAGCACAGCTGCATCCTGGAGACCGGCAGCGGCTCGCTGCACGACCTCGTCGGCTATCTGACCGGCCTCGACGTCGACTTCGACGTGCTGGACCCGCCCGAGCTGCGCACCCTGCTGCGCGAGCTCGCCGAGCGCTGTGCGACCGCCGCCGGGCCCGGTGATCCGTCCGGGATCGAGCCGGGTGCCCTGTTCGGGGCGGAGACCTCGATCCCGCACGGGTGATGATGACGGCCGGCCGTCCCGCCCCGCGGCCGTGCTGCCAGGATGGTGGGGTGGCAGGTTCGCGAGCGACGGTGCACACGATCAAGATCGGGCTGCGGGGGACGAAGCCACCGATCTGGCGGCGGCTGGAGGTGCCCTCGGGTATCCGGCTCGACGAGCTCGGCACGCTGATCCAGACCGCGTTCGGGTGGGCGGGCCACCACCTCTGGGTGTTCGAGACCCCCCGCGGGGAGTACGGCCTGCCGGATCCGGAGCTCGGGCACCGCGACGCCGGGGCGGTGACGCTGCGCTCGGTCGCGGGCCGGTCCGCGCGGTTCCGCTACGTCTACGACTTCGGCGACGACTGGCAGCACGACATCGTGGTCGAGGAGATCGCGCCCGCCGCCCCCGACGTGCGGTACCCGCGCTGCACCGGCGGCAAGCGGGCCGCGCCACCGGAGGACTGCGGGGGTGTCTGGGGTTACGCCGAGCTGCTGGAGATCCTGGCCGATCCGGAGCGCGAGGAGCACGCGGAACGGCTGGAGTGGTTGGGGCTCGCCTCGGCCGCAGACCTCGACCCGGCGGCCTTCGACGCCGACGAGATCAACGAGGGGCTGCACGCCGCGCCCCCGGAGGTGGCTCGGTGACGAGCGGATCGACCGGCAGTGGCACCCGCGAGGACCCGTGGCAGCTGGTCACCCCACCGGGCACGTCGGCCTACCAGATGTTCCGCGACGAGACGCTCGATCCGCCCGCGCTGGTGTGCCGGGTCGGGAAGACCGAGCTGCGCTACCACCTGCAGGCGCTCGACGACCTGCACGCGATGCTCACGGCGCACGGCGACTGGATGCCGCTCGGCGGCGCGGACGAGCAGAAGCCCGCACCCGAGGGCAGCGTCGAGGCGTGGGCGCGCTCGGCGGACAACCCGGTCGGCGGGTGGTACGGGCTGAAGAAGGGACTCCGCGGGCGGTTCGGGGTGTACGTGCCCCCGCTGCTGGAGGCCTTGGGCCGCGCCGAGCTGGAGCACAACCCCCGCAACAACCGGATGCGGGCCGTCTAGGGTCCCGTCAAGCCAGGAGGCCGCGGATGTCGTCGGCGCCCAGCGCGCCGCCGAAGGCGTTGCCCTCGTTCATGACGCCGTCGAACAGCTCGGCCTTGCGCCGCGCCAGGGCCAGCACCTTCTCCTCGATGGTGTCGCGCGCGATCAGCCGGTAGGCCATCACCGTGCGCGTCTGGCCGATGCGGTGGGTGCGGTCGACGGCCTGGGCCTCGGTGGCGGGGTTCCACCAGGGATCGAGCAGGAAGCAGTAATCGGCCTCGGTGAGGTTGAGCCCGAACCCGCCGGCCTTGAGGCTGATCAGGAACACCGGCGCCGCCCCCTCCTTGAAGCGCGCGACGACCGACTTCCGGTTGGTGGTGGCGCCGTCGAGGTAGCAGTAGGGCACGCCGTCGGCGTCGAGGCGCTCCCGGACGTGGGCGAGGAACCCGGTGAACTGGCTAAACACCAGCGCCCGGTGCCCGCCCTCGACCACCTCGGCGAGCTGCTCCATCAGCGCGTCGATCTTGGCGCTGCCCAGGGCGGCCTGGCCGGGGTCGACGAGACCGGGGTGCAGGCTGAGCTGGCGCAGCAGGGTGAGCGAGCGCAGGATCGTGAACCGGTTGCGCTGCACGTCGTCGAGCAGGCCCAGCACCTTCTGCCGTTCGCGCTGGAGGTGCTGCTGGTAGAGGCGGCGGTGGCGCGGGCTCAGCTCGATCTCCAGCACCTGCTCCTGCTTGGGCGGTAGATCGGCGGCCACCTGCTCCTTGGTGCGGCGCTTCACCAGCGGCGCGATGCGGCGGCGGAGCCGCGCGAGCAGCTCGCCGTCGGACTGCTTCTCGATCGGCTTCGCGTACTCGTCGCGGAAGCGCGTCGGGTGGGGGAATAGGCCCGGTGCGGTGATCGAGAGCAGCGACCACAGCTCCATGAGGTTGTTCTCCATGGGCGTGCCGGTGATCGCCAGCTTGAAGGGCGCCGGGAGCTTGCGCGCGCACTGGTAGACCTTGGACTGGTGGTTCTTGGTGAACTGCGCCTCGTCGAGCACGAGCCCGCTCCACTCGACGCCCGCGTACCGTTCCTCGTCGAGCCGGAACAGCGCGTAGGACGTGACGACCACATCGGCCCCGGCGATCTGCTCGGCGAGATCGTGGCTGCGCCGGCCGACCGTGACGACGTTCAGCCCCGGCGCGAACCGGCCGGCCTCGGCCGCCCAGTTGGCGACGACGCTGGTGGGCGCCACGACGAGGAACGGATCCCCGTACGGCTCGACCGCCCGGGCGTGGCAGACCAGCGCGAGGGTCTGCAGCGTCTTGCCCAGGCCCATGTCATCGGCCAGGATGCCGCCGAGCCGGTGGCGGTGCAGGAAGCACAGCCAGTCGAAGCCCTCGCGCTGGTAGGGCCGCAGTTCCGCGTCGAGCGTGCTCGGCAGCGGGGTGGGCGTGACGCCGCCCGCGGCCAGCAGCCCGCCGACCTGCTCCTGCCATGCCCGCGCCTGCCGATCGACCACACCCAGGGCCGCGAGCTCGTCCCACAGCCCCACCTGGAACCGGCTGATCCGCAGCGGCCCGGGGCCGTCCTGCAGCGATCCGGCCTCCTCGATGAGCGTGCGCAACGCCTGCAGCTCCGGCTTGTGCAGGGAGAAGAACGCGCCGTCGGGGAGCAGCAGGTGCGTCTCGCCGCTCGCCAGCGCCACGAACACCTCGGCGAACGGCACCTCGCGGCCCTCGACCGTGATGCTGACGCCGAGGTCGAACCAATCGGTCTCGCCGGTGACCTCGCCGGTGGACACCCCGATCCGCACCGAATCGCCGGCCTCGCGGTACGCCGCGGGCTCGCCGCGCAGCTCCACCGCGATCCCGGGCGCATCGGCCAGCATCGGCAGCATCTCGGTGGTGAACCGCATGGTGTCCATGCCGTGCAGCTGCCCGCCGAGCCGATCCAGCGGCAGCGCCAGCTCCTCGAGCACGGCGCGCTCGGCGGCGACGTCACGGAAATCCTCGACGGGCCCGTGCAGCGGCGCCCGCCGATCGGCGTTGCCCACCCGGTAGGCCCACTCCCACTGCAGCGTCAGATCGTGGCCGGGGCCGTAACCCGCGGCGAGGTGCAGGGTGGGCGCGGAGATCTCCGGCGGCACGAACGACCCGTCGGACGACTCGAACGGCGCGAGCCGGCGCAGGCGCGGGTAGAACTCGGTGCCGAACCGGTTGCGCTGCCCGGCCGGCACGGGCAGCACGATGCGTTCCAGGACCATGCGCTGCAGCCCCGGGTGCGCGGGTGTGGCCAGCCGCGCGAGCCGGAACGCTCCCTCGGACCCCGTCGTGTGGACCACGCCGTGGCCCTCCGCGCCCAGGAACATCACCGGGACCGCGTCGGGGGCGCCATCCACGTGCAGGGCGGGGGCGATGGCCAGCGAGCCGGCCTCGCCCGCGGTGACGTCGAGGTTCAGCGTGGCGTGCCCGTACGGCTCGACGGCGCCGAGCTTCTTGCGCGTGTGCACGAACGGCAGCCCGAGCGCCGCGGCCTCGTCCAGGAACGACCACAGCCTGCTGCCGAACGCGGCCAGGTCGATCGACTTGTCCTCCCCGCCGTAGTAGGAGGTGCCGCCCGCCCGGTGCAGCGCGTAGAACTCCTGCAACAGCCGGACGTGCGCGGGATCGTGCTCGGTGTAGTGGTAGGGCGAGGTGACCCTGCTCCAGGTGAGCTGGCCGCCCACCCACCCGCTGCGCCCGGGGCGGACCAGCCGCGCGTTCAGCTTCGGGACCGCCGCCCGGCCCGGCCGCTGCAGGGCCGCCATGACCGCGGTGGGCGGCGCCTGCGGGACGAACAGGGACAGCTCGACGGCGATCGGGACGACGTCGGTGCGCTCCGACGGCGGGTGGACGTCGCTGAGCAGCTCGCCCAGCGTGCTCTCCCAGGACGGCGTGGACGGCTCCGCGGGCGCGGTGCCCGCCGCGACGACCGCGGCCGCGACGACGTGCTTGCACCCCGCCTCCACCGGGCAGCTGCACTCGCCGAAGGAGTATCGGAGCCGCCCGGGACCGCCGGACTCGAAGTACACGGTGACGTCGTAGTGCGTGCCCTGGCTGCCGCGGACGAGCGCATCGAGCACGCGGTCGACCTCGTCCCACTCCGTGGTGAGCACCGTGCGCTGCCGCGCGAGGGCGAGGCCCCTGGCGTAGGTGTCGGCGTCGACGGCCCGCTCGACGCTGGCCGCGTCGATGCCCTCCACGATCACGAGACGCATCCGGATCACCCCTTCGAGGTTGCTGCCGCGACGTTAGCGG
>CAXTTN010000005.1:23681-40761 GCA_964247105.1 uncultured Pseudonocardia sp. | reverse complement strand
CCCGACATTTTCCGGGTACGCCCTGACCGTTCGTGGGACCCGCCGCGCCGGGTGGCGATGACCTGGCCGATCGGCGCCGACCGGGGCTGTCACCCCGATCTCGTGACCGCGGTCGAGGGTAACCCGGGGCCCACCGTGTTGACATACAACCGATTGGTTGTATGTTAGGGCCATGACCGAGGACGAGGACCGGGCGGACGCCCTGTTCCACGCCCTCGCCGACCGGACCCGGCGCGACATCATGCGGCGGGTCCTGGCGGGGGAGCACTCGGTCTCCACGCTCGCGGCGGGCTACGACATGAGCTTCGCCGCGGTGCAGAAGCACGTCGCCGTGTTGGAACGGGCCGGCCTGCTCACCAAGCGCCGCAACGGGCGCGAGCAGCTGGCCAGCGGCGACGTGGCCGCGGTGCGCTCGGTGGCGTCCCTGCTCTCGGAACTGGAGCAGGTCTGGCGCGGCCGCATCGCCCGCATCGACGAACTGATCGCCATCACCGAACCGGAGGAACAGCCATGCCCGTCACCGATGTCACCCACGACCTCGACAGCCGGACCCTGACCATCGTCGCGGACTTCGCCGCACCCGTGGAGCGGATCTGGCAGGTCTACGCCGACCCGCGCCAGCTGGAGAAGGTCTGGGGCCCGCCCAGCTACCCCGCCACCGTGGTCGACCACGACCTGCGCCCCGGCGGCCGCATGACCTACTTCATGACCGGGCCCGAGGGCGACAAGCACGCCGGCTACTGGGCGATCACGGCCGTCGACGAGCCGGCCGGGTTCACCTTCGACGACGGCTTCGCCCACCTCGACTTCACCCCGAACGACGACCTGCCGGTGTCGACGAACGTCTACCGGTTCGCCGCGCACGACGGCGGTACCCGCGCCACGTATGTCAGCACCTTCGCCACGGCCGAGGGGCTGCAGCAGGTGCTCGACATGGGCGTGGTCGAGGGGGCGTCCGGCGCGATCGGCCAGATCGACGAGCTGATCGCGTCCTGACGAGCGGCTCGTCCACACGGTCGAGATGAACCTGGTGGCTGTTGGATCTCGATCGAACAGCCACCACGTTCATCTCACCGGTGACCGCCCTCCGGTCACAGGAGACCGCCGATGTCCGACGCCGAGAGCGCCTGCTCGATCCCGAGCACCATCGCCCCGGCCAGCCCCGCGTACTCGCCGAGCACGCTGTTGGCGAGCACCAGGTTGCGGGTGGCCAGCGGCAGCGCGCGCTGGTAGACGACGCTGCGCACGCCGGCGAGCAGCTCGTCGCTGGCCGCGGTGACCGACCCGCCCAGCGTCACGCGGGCCGGGTTGTAGAAGTGAACGAGCGTGGCGACGACCTCGCCGATCAGGCCGGCCGCCTCCCGCACCAGCACCAGCGTGGCCGCGTCGTTGCGGGCCATGCGGGCGCGGACGTCCGCGATCGTGACCGGCTCGGGCCCCGTGCCCAGCCGCCGCGCGATCGCCTGCGCCGAGGCCACCGCCTCGATGCAGCCGACGTTGCCGCAGATGCACACGACGTCGGGCGCCCCGCGGACCCGGATGTGCCCGATGTCGCCCGCGGCCCCGTCGGCGCCGTGGTGCAGGGCGCCCTCGCGCGTGATCAGCCCCCCGCCGATCCCGGTGCCCACCTTGACGAACAGCAGCGGCGCCTGGTCGTCGGGCAGCGCGCGGGCCTCGCCGAGCGCGCGGAGGTTGACGTCGTTCTCCAGGATCACCGGGCAGCCGTAGACCTCCCGCAGCCGCGCCGACACGGGATAGGCGTGCCAACCGGGCATGATCGGCGGCCGGACGGGGATGCCGAGCTGCCCGTCGACGGGGCCCGGCAACCCGATGACGACCGCGCGGACCGGTGCCGTCCCGGCCGGTCGCAGCGTGGCCAGCGCGGCCACGACCGCGGCCAGCACGGCCTCGGGCCCGTCCTTGACGTCGACGTCGATGTGGGTGTGGCCGAGGACCTCCTGGCTGAGGTCGGTGACGGCGAGGTGCGCGCCGGTGGCGCCGACGTCGGCGAGCAGGACGTGCCCGCCGCTCGGCGACAGGGCCAGCCGGTCGGCGGGGCGCCCGCGACCCGGGGTCGGGCGCGTCCCGTCCGGGCGGAGGACGCCGCGCGACACCAGCTCGTCGACGGCCGCGCTCACGGTGGTTCGGGCCAGCCCGGTGGCGGGGACGAGGTCGGCCTTGCTCACCGCGGTGCCCGAGGCGACCAGCCGCGCCACCGCGCTGAGCGTGACGGCGTTGTCGGCGCGCCCGGCCGGCGGGGGCGCGGCGAGGCGCAAGGGGGGAAACAGGGAGGGCGGCTGCATCACGGCTCGATATCGTCGGATTTTTGATCTGAAACAGCATTATTCGGACGTTGTACGTCATTGGTCAACGCTCCTATGTTGCTCGGCACGACCACGGCGAGGTGGGGAGGGCCATGACGGAACCGGTTCCGCTGCTCACGATGCGGGGCATCGTCAAGGACTTCCCGGGCGTGCGGGCCCTGGACGGCGTCGACCTCGACGTCGCGGTGGGCGAGGTGCACTGCCTGCTCGGCCAGAACGGTGCGGGCAAGTCGACCCTGATCAAGGTGCTCGGCGGGGCGCACCGCCCCGACGCCGGCACGATCGTCCTGGACGGCGCCGAGGTCTCCTTCGCCACGCCGCACGCCGCGGACGGCGCCGGGATCGCGACCATCCACCAGGAGCTCGACCTGGTCCCGGGCCTGTCGGTCGCCGAGAACGTGGTGCTGGGGCACGAGCCCGCCCGGTTCGGCTTCACCCGCCCGCGCGACGCCGAGGAGGTCGCCCGCGCGTTGCTGCGGCGCCTCGGCCACCCCGAGATCCCGCCGCGCCGTGAGCTGGGCCGGCTGTCGGCGGCGGGGCAGCAGGTGGTCGGCATGGCCCGGGCGCTGGCCCGCGACGCCCGGCTGATCGTGATGGACGAGCCGTCGGCCGTGCTCGATCCCGAGGAGGTCCGGAACCTGTTCCGGGTGATCCGGGAGCTGACCGCCGAGGGCGTCGCCGTCGTGTACATCTCCCACCGGCTCGAGGAGATCCGCGCGATCGGCGACCGCGTCACCGTCCTGAAGGACGGGCGCACGGTCGCCCGCAACCTGCCTGCCGCCACCACCCCGACCGCCGACGTCATCCGGCTGATGACCGGCCGGTCCATCGAGTACGTCTTCCCCTCCCGCGCCGCGCCGCAGGACTCCGAGGTGGTGCTCGAGGTCGACGGCCTCTCCCGCACCGGCGAGTTCGACGACGTGTCGTTCACCGTGAGCGCGGGTGAGGTGGTCGGGCTGGCCGGGCTCGTCGGGTCGGGCCGGTCGGAGATCCTCGAGACCGTGTTCGGCGCGCGCCGCGCCACCGCCGGGAGCGTCCGCGTCCGTGGGAAGGCGCTGCGGGCGGGCTCGGTCCCCGCGGCGGTCCGGGCCGGGATGGGGCTGTGCCCCGAGGAGCGCAAGAGCCAGGGCCTGCTCATGGGCGAGCCGGTGTACCGCAACGTCTCGCTGCCGGTCCTGTCCCGGTTCGCGCGCGGCGGCTTCCTGCGCCGCGACGCCGAGCTCGGCGCCGCGTCCGCCGTCACCGCGCAGCTCGACGTCCGGCCCGCCGACGCGACCCGGGGCACGGCGACGCTGTCGGGCGGCAACCAGCAGAAGGTCGTGCTGGCCCGCTGGCTGCTGCGCGGCTGCGACGTCCTGCTGCTCGACGAGCCCACCCGCGGCGTCGACGTCGGCGCGCGCAGCGAGATCTACGCGCTGATCCGGCGGCTGGCCGAGCAGGGGGTCGCGGTGGTGCTCGTGTCCAGCGAGGTGCCGGAGGTCCTCGGGCTCGCGGACCGGGTGCTCGTCATCCGGGAGGGCCGCGTCGTGCACACGTCCGCGAGCGACGAGCTCGACGAGGGCCGGGTCCTGGACCTGGTGATGGAGGGAGACATCCGTGTCTGAGCAGGGTGTCGCGGCGACACCGGCCGCCGACGAGCGGAAGAGGGTCGAGGCCGCGGGTGCGACCCCGCGACCCTCGGCGTGGAGCCGCCTGCTCGACAGCGGGGCCGGGCGCAACCTCGGGCTCGTCGCGGTGCTGGTGATCCTGTGCGTCGTCGGCGTCAGCACCGCCGACACGTTCGCCACCACCTCGAACCTGCTGACGATCCTGACCTCGGCGTCGATCATCGGCGTGATCACCGTCGGGGTCACGTTCGTGATCATCGGCGGCGGCATCGACCTGTCGGTGGGCAAGCTGATGGCCCTGGCGTCGGTGTGGGCCACCACGGTGGCGACGCAGTCGTTCGGACCGGTCGTGATGATCCTGTGCGCGCTGCTGGTCGGGATGGGGGGCGGGCTGGTCAACGGCCTGCTCATCGCCTACGGGCGCATCGTCCCGTTCATCGTCACGCTGGCCATGCTGATCACCGCGCAGGGCCTGGCCGAGCGCATCTCGGGGCGGCGCAGCCAGATCGTCACCGACCCGACGATCGCCGGGATCGCCACTACGCGGCTGCTGGGCATCCCGCTGCTGGTGTACGTCTTCGCGGCGGTCGTGGCCGTCGGGTGGGTGGGGCTCAACCGCACGACGTTCGGGCGCCGCACGTTCGCCATCGGCGGCAACGCCGAGGCCGCCCGCCTGGCCGGGCTCGACGTCCGGCGCCACACCGTCGCGCTGTACGTCGTGTCCGGGCTCTGCTGCGGCATCGCCGCGATCATGATCGCGTCGCTCACCACCACGGGGTCGAGCACCCACGGCACCCTCTACGAGCTGGACGCCATCGCCGCGGTGATCATCGGCGGCACGCTGCTCACCGGCGGCCGCGGCACGCTGGTCGGCTCCATCCTCGGCGTCCTCGTCTTCACGACGATCACGAACCTCTTCGTGCTCAACAACCTCGACACCGACGTCCAGAACATCGCCAAGGGCGTGATCATCGTGATCGCCGTGCTGATCCAGATCCGGGCCCGTCGTACCTCTTCCTGAAGGAGCTCTCCATGTCTGATCTCCAGCGCCGCCGCTTCCTGATCGGCGCCGGCGTCGTCGGTGCCACCGCCGCGTTGTCCGCCTGCACGAGCAACGCCGCCCCCGCGGCGTCCGGGGCGAACGTGGCCGCGGCCACGGGCAACAACGCCGCGGCCGGCACGGCGGTGACGATCGGCTTCTCCGCGCCCGCGGCCGACCACGGCTGGATCGCCGCGATCGCGAACAACGCCGCCGCCCAGGCCAAGCAGTACCCGGACGTCACGTTCGAGGCCGTCAACCCGACCAACGACGTCACGCAGCAGATCGCCGCCGTCCAGACACTGATCAACAAGAAGGTCAACGCGCTGGTGATCCTGCCCAACGACGGCAGCCAGCTCACCTCGGTGGGCCGCGCGGCCATGCAGGCGGGCATCCCGGTGATCAACCTCGACCGGGTCTTCGACTCCCCGCTGGCCTACCGGACCTGGATCGGCGGCGACAACTACGGCATGGGCGTCAGCGCCGGCACGTACGTCGGCGAGCAGCTCAAGGCCAAGGGCGTGACGAACCCGGTGATCGGCGAGATCGCGGGGATCGACAGCCTGCCGCTGACGCAGTCGCGCAGCAAGGGCTTCGCGGACGCGCTGGCGTCGTTCGGCTACACGGTCGGGCCCCGGCAGGCGGCGGACTTCACCGCGCAGGGCGGCCAGCGCGTCACCGCGAACCTGCTGCAGGCCGCCCCCAAGCTCGACGCCCTGTGGAACCACGACGACGACCAGGGCATCGGCGTGCTCGCCGCGATCAACCAGGCGAACCGCAGCGAGTTCTTCATGGTCGGCGGGGCGGGCTCGGCCAACGCCATGCGCGACATCAAGGCCGACAACACGGTGCTCAAGGCCACCGTCACCTACGCGCCGACGATGGCGTCCTCGGCGGTCTCGCTGGCCCGGCTGGTGGCGCAGAACCGCGGGCTGGGCGACCTCGTCGAGAAGGACGTGCCGACCTCCATCACGCTGGCCTCCGCGACCGTCACGAAGGAGAACGTCGACACCTACCTGCCGCTGGGCTTCGAATCATGACCCTGGGCGTCGGGATGGTGGGGTACGCCTTCATGGGCGCGGCCCACTCGCAGGCCTGGCGGACGGCGGGCCGGTTCTTCGACCTGCCGCTCGACCCGGACATGGCGGTGCTCTGCGGGCGGGACGCCGCGGCCGCCACCGCCGCGGCCCGGAAGCTCGGCTGGCGCGACGTCGAGACCGACTGGAAGGCCCTGCTCACCCGCGACGACGTGCAGCTGGTCGACATCTGCACGCCCGGCGACACGCACGCCGAGATCGCCGTCGCCGCGCTCGACGCCGGCAAGCACGTGCTGTGCGAGAAGCCGCTGGCCAACAGCGTCGACGAGGCGCGGGCCATGGTCACCGCGGCGGCGCGGGCGCGGTCCCGGGGCGTGCGGAGCATGGTGGCGTTCAACTACCGCCGCGTGCCCGCCGTGATGCTCGCGCGGCGGCTCGTGGAGCAGGGCCGGATCGGCACCGTCCGCCACGTCCGCGCGACCTACCTGCAGGACTGGATCGTCGACCCGGAGTTCCCGCTGGTCTGGCGGCTGCAGAAGGACCGGGCGGGCTCGGGCGCCCTGGGCGACATCGGCGCGCACATCGTGGACATGGCGCAGTTCGTCAGCGGCGACCTGCTGACCGGCGTCTCGGCGCTGACCGAGACGTTCGTGCACTCGCGGCCGCTACCGGACGCTTCGAGTGGGCTGTCGGCCTCCGGTGGGGACGGGCGCGGCACGGTCGACGTCGACGACGCCGCGCTGTTCATCGGCCGGTTCTCACGAGGAGCGGTGGCGAGCTTCGAGGCCACGCGGTTCGCGACCGGGCGCAAGAACGCGCTGCGCCTGGAGGTCAACGGCAGCGCGGGCTCGCTCGTGTTCGACTTCGAGGCGATGAACGAGCTGTCGTTCTTCGACGGCTCCGACGACCCCGACACCGCGGGCTTCCGCCGCATCCTGGTCACCGAGCCCACCCACCCGTACGTCGCCGCCTGGTGGCCGCCCGGCCACGGCCTCGGCTACGAGCACACGTTCACCCACGAGGTCGTCGACCTGGTGCGCGACCTCGCCGCGGGCACCGACCCCACCCCGTCCTTCGCCGACGGGCTGCAGGTGCAGCTCGTGCTGGACGCGGTGGCGCGGTCCGCGGAGAGCAACAGCAGCTGGCACGCGATCGAGGAGGTCCACTGATGGCCCGGCCCGTCACCCTGTTCACCGGCCAGTGGGCCGACCTGCCGTTCGAGGAGGTGGCGCGGCTCGCGGGCGAGTGGGGCTACGACGGTCTCGAGATCGCCTGCTGGGGCGACCACTTCGACCCCTGGGCCGCGGTGGAGGACGACTCCTACGTGCAGGGCAGGCGCGACATCCTGGAGAAGCACGGCCTCTCGGTCTTCGCGATCTCCAACCACCTCACCGGCCAGGCCGTCTGCGACGACCCCATCGACGAGCGCCACCAGGCCATCCTGCCCGCGCGGGTGTGGGGGGACGGGTCGCCGGAGGGTGTGCGGCAGCGGGCGGCCGAGGCGATGCAGGTGACGGCGCGCGCGGCGGCCGCGCTCGGCGTCGACACCGTCATCGGGTTCACCGGCTCGAAGATCTGGAAGACCGTGGCGATGTTCCCGCCGGTGCCCCAGTCCATGGTGGACGACGGCTACCGCGACTTCGCCGACCGCTGGAACCCGATCCTCGACGTGTTCGACGAGGTCGGCGTCCGCTTCGCGCACGAGGTGCACCCCAGCGAGATCGCCTACGACTACTGGACGACCGTCGCGACGATGGAGGCGATCGGTCATCGCGAGGCATTCGGGTTGAACTGGGACCCCAGCCACTTCGTCTGGCAGGACCTCGACCCGGTCGGCTTCCTCTGGGACTTCCGGGACCGGATCTACCACGTGGACTGCAAGGACGCGAAGCGCCAGGTCGGCAACGGCCGCAACGGCCGGATGGGCTCGCACCTGGCCTGGGCCGACCCGCGGCGGGGCTGGGACTTCGTCTCCACCGGCCACGGCGACGTGCCGTGGGAGGCGTGCTTCCGGATGCTCAACACCATCGGCTACTCCGGCCCGATCTCGGTGGAGTGGGAGGACGCGGGCATGGACCGGCTGGTCGGGGCGCCGGAGGCGGTGGAGTTCGTGCGGCGCCTGGCGTTCGACCCGCCGTCGGCGGCGTTCGACGCGGCGTTCAGCAGCGGGGGCTGACGCGCCGCGCCGAACCGGACACCTCCCGGCCCGTGACCGGCCGCGGGTACGGTCGCGAACCATGACCGACGTGAGGCCGGCCGGCGACCGGGCCGCCGCCGGGATCCGCGTGACGATTCGGGCCCGCCGGTCGGTCGCCGCGCTCCTCGTCCTGGGGGCGGCGGTCGGCTGCGCACCGGCCCCGCCCACCGCTGCGGCGCCTCCTCCCGACCCGGCGGAGGTCTGCGCGCGCCAGCTCGGCTACTGGGCCGAGCAGCAGCTGCGCGGCGCCGACGGCGGGTTCGACTACCAGGAGATGGGGCTGAGCTCGCGCCAGAACGACGCGCTCCAGGTCGTCGTGGACCGCGCCCGGGCCCAGGGGCCCTCGGCGGTGCCCGCGCTGGCGCGGGCGGAGTGCCGGCGCCTGTCGACCGAGCCGTCGGGCGCGCCCGCAACGGGAAGGTACTGGCCCTGAGCCGCTGACCGGGCAGCTCGGCCGGCAGGTCGCGGCAACACCCGACCAGCACCGGGACGACACGCCGGCAATCTCGTGATCGACGGCGGGCTCGAGTTCCTGCTCGACACCGCTGCGGCGCGGTGGCCTGGGCGTCTCCCTGTCCCGGACGGGATCCGGTGCCTATGCTCGCCGCCATGAGCCATGCTCCCGGCTGGTACCCCGAGCAGGCCGGGTCCCCGGTCCTGCGCTGGTGGGACGGCTACCGGTGGACCGAGCACACGCGTCAGGCCGCGCCGTCCGGTGTGGACGCGCTGGAGCTCGAGGTGGGTGGGGACAAGACCCCCGACCAGATCCGCCGGCAGGTGCGGCAGGGGGCCGGGGTGGGGCAGGCGGCCGGCGGGGGAGGAACCCTGTTCACCGAGCCGGTGCTGGTGGTCAACCAGAAGACCAAGCTGATCGAGCTGACCAACGAGTACGCGGTGTTCGACCAGCACGGGGGCCGGCTCGGTGGCGTCGTCGAGGTGGGCCAGAGCGACCTGAAGAAGGTGGCGCGCCTGCTCACCGGCTACGACCAGTACATGACCCACCGGCTGGAGCTGCGTGACGTCCACGGCGTCGTGGTGCTGCGGCTGACCAGGCCGGCGAAGGTGTTCAAGTCACGGATCGTCGTGGAGTACGGCAACGGCCGGCCGGTCGGCGAGATCGTGCAGGAGAACATGATCGGCAAGATCAGGTTCGCCTTCGTGGTCGACGGCCGGCAGATCGGCGGGATCCAGGCGGAGAACTGGCGCGCCTGGAACTTCATGATCCACGACCACACCGGCCAGGAGATCGCGCGGATCACCAAGACGTGGGAGGGCTTCGCGCGCACGATGTTCACCACGGCCGACAACTACGTCGTGCAGATCCACCGGCAACTGCCCGATCCCCTCGCGAGCATGGTCGTGGCGTCGGCCGTCACGGTGGACACGGCGCTCAAGCAGGACAGCCGGGGCCTCGGCTGAACTGAGACCAAGCTCACCTTGACGCCGGTATCGGCAAGAAGCATGCTGCAAATCGTCAAGTCGCACTAGCGG
The DNA here is from genome assembly GCA_964247105.1 of uncultured Pseudonocardia sp. Lineage (GTDB taxonomy): Bacteria > Actinomycetota > Actinomycetes > Mycobacteriales > Pseudonocardiaceae > Pseudonocardia. The sequence goes on along the minus strand of CAXTTN010000005.1, from coordinate 31,066 downwards.
CAAGGGCGCGCGGTGCCGAGCGACAGCACGGCACGAGCTCGCGAGCGCGGCCGGCGTCGTCCCACGGACGTCGGCTCGTCATCGGCCGGCAGGGGCGGGTGGTCGTCATCGGGCCCGGGTGGGCGTCCCCGGGCGTACCGGCACGTCGACCGGCCCGTCCTCGTGCACGCCGCGACCGCGTCGCTCCAGGTCGCCGGGGAGGCGAGAGCCCGCGAGCAGGGCGCCGGGCGATCCCGGGACGGCCTGGTCACCGGCGTCGCTGCTCCGTGGCAGCTCGCCGCCGCGGAGGCCGCCGACGGCATGCCGGACGAGCAGCGCCTGGCCACCACCCCGGCCGTCACAGGTCGTCGAGGGCGATCAGGCCGTCCTGGAGGGCGCGGGCGACGAGGCTGGCCTTCGTCGGCGCCGGGCGCCCGACCTCCGCGTAACGCAGCCGCACCCGGTCGATGTAGCCCTCGACGGTGCGTGGGGAGAGGTGGCACCGTGCGGCCACCGTCCGCTTGGACTCGCACTGCAGCCAGGCGAGCAGGACGTCGCGCTCCCGAGCGGTCAGCTGCGGCCGCTCCACCGCGGCGGGCCCGGGCGGCGGTGCGCAGGGCCGGGTGCCGGCGGCCGCGAGCACGGCGGCGATCAGCGGGCTCTCGCCGGTCACCTTGGTGACGACGGCGCTGCAGCCGAGCCGGCCGGATCGCGCGACCGTCTCCTCGTCGCGCCGCACGGTGTGCAGCACGACCCGCCGTCCGCCGGCCACCAGCCGCTCGACGTCGGCCCACGCCGGTTCGGACCGGCCCATCGGGTGCGGGTCCACGACGACGACCTCGGCCGCGAAGCCGGGGGACGTCCACGCCACCTCGGCCGTGTCCCCGGCGGCGAGGACGGTGATGCCCGCCCGGCGGAACCAGGCGCCCATCCCGGCCAGCACGACGGGATGGTCGTCGACCAGGGCGACGCTCGGACGGGCCACGGGGCCAGGTGGTCGACCTCGCGCGTTCATGCGTCCTCCCCCCGCGGCTGGCAGCCGCGTCCCCCGACCCGGACAGGCGACCACGGCCGTGGGTCCGTGGTCAAGGCGTCACCGCACGTGGTCGGCCCGCGTGCGCTCACGGGAGGACGGGCCCCGGTGCGCTCGGGTCGAGCAGCGCCTTCCCGGCCGGGGCGTAGGAGCTCGCCTGCCGCCGGAACATGCGGGCGTAGGTGCCGTCGTGTCGCAGCAGGGCGTCGTGGTCGCCCACCTCGGTGACCCGGCCCTGGTCCAGCACCACGATCTGGTCGGCGAGCAGGACGGTGTTGAGCCGGTGGGAGATCAGCACGGCGGTGCGGTTGCGCAGCGTGTCGCGGAACCGGCGGATGATCTCGTGCTCGGCGTCGGCGTCCAGCGCCGAGTTGGGCTCGTCGAGGATCACCAGGTCGGGTTGTGGACGCATGAACATCCGGGCCAGCGAGATCTTCTGCCACTGGCCCCCCGACAGCGTGACCCCGGACCGCACCTCGTCGTCGGGCCCGTCCGGGACCTCGGCGTCCGGGACCTCGGCGAACATGCGCGTGAGGAGCGTGTCGTAGCCGTCGGGCAGCCGGGCGAGGGTCTCGTGCACGCCGGCCAGGGAGGCTGCCGCGGCGACCGCCGCCCGGTCGTCCATGCGATCGACGTCGCCCAGGCCGATGTTCTCCCCGGCCCCCAGCTCGTACTCCATGAAGTCCTGGAGGACGACCGCGAGGCGCCGACGCAACTGGTCGAGGTCGAGGTCGTGCAGATCGACCCCGTCCCAGAGGATCCGGCCGCGGCTCGGGTCGTAGAGGCGGCAGAGCAGCTTCACCAGCGTCGTCTTTCCCGACCCGTTGGACCCGACCAGCGCGGTCGCCTGCCCGGCGGTGAGAGTCAGGTCGACACCGCGGAGGACCCAGGGCAGGTCCTCGCGGTAGCGGAACCACACGTCCCGGAACTCGATCCCCCGGCGCAGCTCCGTGACCGGCAGCGGGTCCGCCGGTGTCGCGAGGTTGTCCGCGCGGCGCAGGAAGCGCCGGAAGTAGTCGAACAGCAGCAGGTTCTCCGACAGCGCGGCGATGCCGGACACGATGCCGGCGGCGCCGCCCTGCACGCCGGCCAGCCCGGCGAGCACGACGGCGATGTCACCGACCCCCAGCGTGCCGTCGAGGACCTGTGCGGCGGTGCGGGCGAACGCGACGCCGATGGCTGCGCCGGCCAGTACCGCCAGGCCCAGCTGCGTCCGGAGCACGCGCCGGTCGACGGTCAGCTCCGCGTGGTGCATGGTGCGCAGCTCCCGCAGCAACCGGCCGTGGAACAGCCCGCCCAGCCCGAAGACCCGGATCTCCCGTGCGGCGCGCACGTCGTTCTGCAGCAGGAAGTAGAACAGCCGCCGTCGCTCGTTCGGGGTGATCGCGAACAGCATCGAGACGCGTTGCCGGCTGAGCGCCAGCTCCGCCCACAGACCCGGCAGCGCGGCGGCCGCCACGAGCAGGGCCAGCAGTGGACCGATCACCAGCAGCGTCACGAGGAAGCCGGTCAGCGTCACCGCCTGCTGCAGGAGCGTCGTGCCGAGACGGACGAGCTGGCCGGGCGCGGTCTCCCCGCCCTGCTGGGCCATCCGGAGCTCGTCGTGGAACTGCGGGTCCTCGAAGACGGCGATGCCACGGAAGTCGAGCACCTTGCGACCCAGCGCGTCCTGCACGGCGAGCACGATCCGGCGTTCCAGCTCACTGCCCAGGAACGTCTCGACGGCCGGGAGGACGCGCATGACGGTGGTCGCCAGCGCCATCGCCACCAGGCCGGTGACGACATCGGCCGGCGTGCCCCCGACGACGCCGTCCAGCAGCACCTTCGTCACCCACGCCATGACGACCGGCAGCGCACCCTCGACGAGCGCGACCACCGCTGACGACAGCAGGTGGGCCGGTCCGGCCCGGAAGGCGATGCGCACCGCACCGGCCATGCCACCGAGGACCCGGCCCCGAGGCGTCACGTCCACGGCGACGCGGGGACGCGCCGCCACCGGTGGGCGTCCGCCACCGGGGCCCGCGCCACGACCTTCCCGACGACCAGCGGCAGTGGCAGCGGCCCCCAGGTGACGGAGTCCCCGCTCTCCACCCCGTCCCCGAGGACGAAGCAGCTGTGCGGCGGGATCAGCCAGCCGTGGGGCAGGTCGTCCGGCGGGCGTCGGTCGGGGGCGAGCATCGCGAGCAGGTCCTCCCGGAGCAACACGTCGTGCGGCAGCGCCACCACCCGCTTGACGAACCGGTCGGGGAACTCGGGCTCCTCGACCGGCCCGGGGTGCGGATGTCCGACGTCCGCCGGCGTCGGACCCGTCGGATCCGGCAGGACGACGGCGTGGCCCGCCGGCGGCAGCAGGGCCAGCACCACGTCACCGCGCCGGACCGCACCCCCGCCGCACCGCCGGACCAGCGCCCGGTCCCCGGTCCGGAGCGTCGGCGCCATGCTGCCGCTCGTGACCGTCACGACGGTGAGCGCCCACCGGGCCAGCACCAGCGCCGCGGCGGCCGACGCGAACCCGCCCAGAGCGGCCGTCACCCGCGCTGTCACGTCCGGGACGGGAGCAGCTCGTCGAGGTCGAGGTGGCTGCCGGTGATCCGCCCGTCCGGCCCGACCACGTAGGACGACGGGTAGGTGAAGACCTGGTACCGGTCGAGCAGGTCGGTAACACCGCGCGGGGCGAACAGCACCGGCACGTCGCCCTGCAACCCTTCCAGCAGGTGCCCGGACTCCTCGCGGGTTCCGTCGATCACCGCGACCGCCGCCGGACCGGTCGCCTCGCGACCCAGCCGTCGCACCATCGGCAGGTGCGTCTCGCACGCCTCGCAGTGCGGCGACATGAAGACCAGCACCGTCTCGCCGCGGACCACTTCGTCGCGGGTGACGGTGTCCCCGGCGGGGGTGAGCGCCGAGAAGTCCGGCGCCTCGTCGCCGGGGTGCAACCCGTTGCCGGGCGGAGGAGCGGACATCGCGGTGACCTGCTCCTGCAGCGCCTTCAGGCGCCGCATCATCCCCCACGTCAGCAGCATGTTCGCCACCACGAGCACACCCAGCAGCGCGACAGTCGCCACCATCATCACATCGACCTTCCTCTACGGACCGGAACGTGACCTCGATGTCCACGGACGCGGGCCGGGCCCGGTCGGGCCCGGCCCGGCGACCCGCGCCGGAGAACGGCGCCTCAGCAGCTCCCGCCGATGATCGTGCAGGCACCGCAGCCCGAGCCGGCGCCCGTGCAGTCGCGGCACCTCTTGTAGTAGATGAAGGGGCGCGAGCAGTAGCAACGCACGTTGTAGTACGCGCCGCACGGCGCCGCGGCCTTCTCCTGCGGGAGCACCGCACTCAGGATCCGGTCGGCGAGTCGGTTCACCATGGGACTACCTCTTCCTCGTTGCTCCGGTCGACGGGATGTCGGCCGGCGGACGGTGGGGCAGTGGCTCCGGACGACGCGGCGGCGCCGGGCGGCGTGGCGGCTCCGCCACGGCGAGCAGCTGGTCGGAGAGGAGGAGGACCCCGACCACGGCCAGGGAGAACAGCGACAGGACCAGCAGCACCGGACCGTCGAGCGGCTCCGCACCCGGGGCGAGTCCGGCCACCAGACCGGCCGCGCTCGCGGTGGCAAGCAGTGCGTTGCGCACGACGTGGGCGCGGCCGATGGGGGCGGCGGACCTGCCGAAGCAGCCGCACGGCACCCGGTCGCCGCGGGCGACCACGCGGGCCATCCCCGTCGCGAAGGCGACCAGGAGGACGGCTGCGAGGGCGAGCCCGAGCACGGCGGTCGCCCGGACGAGGAGCAGGAGGACGACGGCTGCCTCCGCGCCCAGCACCGCGACCGCGACCGGCCGCTCGAGGTGCCGCGGAACGACCCGGAAGCCCCGGACCGCCGAGCGGAACGACGGCAGGTCGCGCAGCTTCGCCACGAGCGCGACGAGGAACATCCCGCCGACGACCAGGCGAACGACGAGGAGGACCGCTTCAGCGACCATGCGGTGCGACCTCGATCCGCTCACAGCCGACCATGGACGTCTCCCCCTCGCACCCGATCCGGTGACCCTCCGGGCCGAGACGACTACGGGGGGCACCGGTTGTCATCGTGCGTCACGGGATCGGTCACCGTGAGGGGTGAACGACCCCATTCCGATGGGAGACGCGCGTCCGGCACCCGGCCGGTGTTCGGTGTCACCCCTCGCGCCACCGTGGCGGGACGGCGGATCCCCGATCTGCGGACGTGCCGGTCGTGGCGCTGTGGCGGCACTACACCGACTGGCGCGTGAGTGCCTCCCGGAGAGCCACGCCGACCTGGCGCCCGGCGCGAGGGGGACGCGTGCGCTTGGCGTGGCTGTGTCGCATTCGCGCTCGCGTTGTGCCCGCCGCGCTCGCGTTGCTGCGCGCGCGTGCCGAAGGGGACGCGTGCGCGGGGCGTGGCTGTGTCGCACCCGCGCTCGCGTTGTGCCCACCGTGCTCGCGTTGCTGCGCGCGCGTGCCGAAGGGGATGCACGCGCGGTCGGGGGCGCGAGCGTCCTGGGTCAGTACTGCGCCTGCGGTAGCTGGCGACGCTGGCGAGTGAAGTGCAGGACGAACCGTGGGTGCGCGGCCAGCCGGCGCTTGGTGGCCGGGGCCTTGTGGATGACGGCGTTGTCGGGTGCGAGGTGGATGTCGAGATCGTGGAGAACCTGTGCGTCGATCGTGCGCAGGACGGTCGCCCGCGCCACCCCGAGACGCTCGGCGAGCGCCGTGTCGGACCCACCCTCCGCGACTGCGAACACGATCCAACTCCGCAACACCACCCCCGCCGCGCTCGTCCTGCAACGAGCCCAGCACTCCAACCGGGCCCGTTTCATCGGACGCTCGCGCCCCGACCGCGCGTGCATCCCCTTCGGCACGCGCGCGTCGCAACGCGAGCGCAGCAGGCACAACGCGAGCGCGGGTGCGGCACAGCCACGCCCAGCCGCGCCCCGCGCACGCGTCCCCCTCGGCACGCGCGCACAGCAACGCGAGCGCAGCGGACACGAAGCTGCAGCGCTCCACACACCGAACCGCCCACGCGCTCAACACCGACATCCGCAACGGGATCACGACCTGCAACGACAACCCCAAGCCCTACATCCCGGCCAAGACCGCCCACGAGATCCTCGACAGCGTCGCCAACTACCGCAGTCGAATTAACGACTCAGGACACTGTTACCTGCGGTTCTGATGGTCGGGGTGACAGGATTTGAACCTGCGACCTCTTCGTCCCGAACGAAGCGCGCTACCAAGCTGCGCCACACCCCGATGATCCGCGGTCGTGCTGCGAACCGTTGACAACACTACCCGACGTCCGCCACCGCCTTCTCGGGGGTGGCCCCCGCCTCGGCCGCCGCGGTCGGGCGGGGCACGAGCGTCAGCAGGCTCGCCTCCGGCGGGCAGGCGAACCGCACCGGTGCCCACGGCGACGTGCCCAGCCCCGCGGACACGTGCAGCCGCATGTGCGTTCCCCACCGGGAAGCCCCGCGGGCGCGGGAGCGGTCGATGCCGCAGTTGGTGACGATCGCGCCGTAGCCGGGGAGGCGGAGCTGGCCCCCGTGGGTGTGGCCGGCGAGGACCAGGTCGTAGCCGTCCGCGGCGAACCCGTCGAGGACGCGCGGCTCGGGGGAGTGGGTCAGGCCCAGGCGCAGGCCGGGCTCGCCGCTGGGGCGGCCGACGATGGCGGGGTAGTCGTCGAGGCGGATGTGGGGGTCGTCGACGCCCGCCGCCGCGATCGTGACGCCGCCGACGTCGAGCGTGACGCGGTGGTGCGTCGCGTCCAGCCAGCCGTGTTCGAGCATGGCGGCGCGCAGGTCGCGCCACGGCAGCCGCTCGCCGTGGACACGTTTCCTGCTCTTCCACAGGTAGCGGGCGGGGTTCTTCGGGGTGGGGCCGAAGTAGTCGTTGCTGCCGAAGACGAACAGGCCCGGCAGGTCGAGCAGCGGTCCCAGCGCGGCGACGGCGGTGGGGACGGCGCGCGGGTGGGCGAGGTTGTCGCCGGTGTTGACCACGAGATCGGGCTGCAGCTCCGCGAGCGCGGCCACCCACCTCTGCTTGCTGCGCTGGCCAGGGGTGATGTGCAGGTCGGAGACGTGCAGCAGGCGCAGCGGGCGGGCACCGGGGGCCAGCACGGGCAGGGTGGCCTCGCGCAGCGTCCAGTGGCGGCGCTCGATCCCCGCGGCGTAGGCGAGGGTGGCGGCACCTGCGGTGGTCGCGCCGAGCGCGAGCCGAGCCCAGCTGTTCACGCCCCCAAGGGTAGCGTCCGAGTCCGTGAGCACCCTCAAAGCACAGCTCCGGAGCGACCTGACCGCGGCGATGAAGGCCCGCGACGAGCTGGTGAAGTCCACGCTGCGGATGACCTTGACCGCGATCG
>CAXTTN010000005.1:15024-23671 GCA_964247105.1 uncultured Pseudonocardia sp. | reverse complement strand
AGCTCTCCGACGACGAGGTGCTCAAGGTGATCGCCAAGGAGGCGAAGAAGCGGGTCGAGTCGGCCGAGGCGTTCGCCGCGGCGGGGCGCGAGGAGCTGGCCGCGCAGGAGCGCGCCGAGGGCGAGGTGCTCGACCGCTACCTGCCCACCCAGCTCTCCGACGACGAGCTGGCCGCCATCGCGGCGACGGCCGTCGAGGAGACCGCGGCCGAGCTGGGCGAGAAGCCCGGCCCGCGCCAGATGGGGCAGGTCATGAAGAAGGCGAACGCGGCCGCGGCCGGCCGGGCCGACGGCGGCCGGGTGGCGGCGGCGGTGAAGGCGCTCCTCGTCGGCTGAGTTGCAGCATGGTGGCTTCACTCCAACCCAGTTGGAGTGAAGCCACCATGCTGCAACGGCGGAGCCGCTACTTGGCGGGCGTCTTGCGCGCGGCCGGCTTGCGCGTCGCCGGCTTCTTCGCCGCCGTGGCCGGCTTGCGCGCGGGGGCCTTCTTCGGTGCGGGGGCGCGGGAGCGCCGCTCGGCCAGCAGCTCGGAAGCGCGCTCGTCGGTGATCTGCTCCACGCTGTCGCCCTTGCGCAGGCTGGCGTTCGTCTCGCCGTCGGTGACGTACGGGCCGAAGCGCCCGTCCTTGATCACCATCGGCTTCTTCGTGGCGCTGTCCTCGCCCAGCGTGCGCAGCGGCGGGGTGGCCGCCGCGGCGGCGCGGCCCCGCTGCTTCGGCTGCTTGTAGATCTCCAGCGCCTCGTCGAGGGTGACCGTGAACATCTGCTCCTCGGACGTCAACGATCGCGAATCCGTACCCTTCTTCAGGTACGGGCCGTAGCGGCCGTTCTGCGCCGTGATCTCGTCGCCGCTCTCCGGGTCGACGCCGACCAGCCGCGGCAGCGACAGCAGCCGCAGCGCCTCCTCGAGCGTGATCGTGTCGGTGGTCATGCCCTTGAACAGCGAGCCCGTGCGGGGCTTCGGCTTCGCGACGGCCTTCTTCTTCGCCGTCGTGGGCTCCTCGGGAGCGTCGGGCAGGATCTCCGTCACGAACGGGCCGTAGCGGCCCTCCTTCGCCACGATCTCGTGCCCCGTCACCGGGTCGACCCCGAGCGAGCGGCCCGCCTGCGGCACCGAGAACAGCTGCTCGGCGACCTCGCGGGTGAGCTCGTCGGGCGGCAGGTCGTCGGGCAGGTTCGCGCGCTGGCTCTCCCCGTCGCGCGTCCGCTCCAGGTACGGCCCGTAGCGGCCGACGCGCACCACGACGTCGTCGAACACGGGTACGGAGTTGATCTCCCGGGCGTCGATCTCCTCCAGGTTGACGCCGACGAGCTTCTTCAGCCCGCCCGCGCGCGCCACCGAGCCCTCCGAACCCTGGGCGCCGCCGAAGTAGAAGCCGGTGAGCCAGTCGGTGCGGTGCTGGGTGCCGTGGGCGATGGCGTCGAGCTCGTCCTCCATCGCGGCGGTGAAGTCGTAGTCGACGAGCCGGCCGAAGTGGTGCTCCAGCAGCCCGATCACGGCGAACGCGATCCACGACGGGACCAGCGCCTGCCCCTTCTTCCACACGTACCCGCGGTCCTGGATCGTCTTGATGATCGACGCGTAGGTGGACGGGCGGCCGATGCCGAGATCCTCCAGCTGCTTGATCAGGCTGGGCTCGGTGAACCGCGACGGCGGGTTGGTGGAGTGCCCCTCCGGCGTCAGGGACGCGGCCGTGAGCGCCTGGCCCTCGGACAGCTCCGGCAGCCGCGACTCGGCGTCGTCGGCCTCCCCGCCCGCCTGGTCGTCGACGGTCTCGACGTAGGCCTTGAGGAACCCGGGGAACGTGATCGTGCGCCCGGACGAGGCGAACGTGACGGCCTCGCCCGTGGCGGCCGTGCCCGCGATGCGGACGCTGACGGTCGTGCCGCGCGCGTCGGCCATCTGGGACGCGACGGTGCGCTGCCAGACCAGCTCGTAGAGGCGGAAGTCGTCGCCGTCGACCTCGCGGGCGATGTCGCCCGGTGTGCGGAAGGTGTCGCCCGCGGGCCGGATGGCCTCGTGGGCCTCCTGCGCGTTCTTGGACTTCCGCGTGTACTGCCGCGGCTGCGCGGGCACGTACGCGTCACCGTAGAGCTCGCGCGCCTGCGTCCTGGCCGCCTCGACCGCCGAGGGTGACAGCGTGGTGGAGTCGGTGCGGAGGTAGGTGATGTAGCCGTTCTCGTAGAGCCGCTGCGCACTGCGCATCGTGCGGTCGGCCGAGAAGCGCAGCTTGCGGCCGGCCTCCTGCTGCAGCGTGGAGGTCATGAACGGTGCGTACGGCTTGCGCGTGTAGGGCTTGGACTCCACCGACTCGACGGCGAGGTCGCGTCCCTCCAGCGCCTCGGCGAGCCGCCGGGCGGACGCCTCGTCGAGCTCACGGACGGTCGGCGCCGACGCGGTGGCCCGCTCCGCCGTCGCGCCCTTCAGCAGCCCGTCCGGACCGTAGTCGCGGCCGGTCGCCACCCGCAGGCCGTCCACGGCCACGAGACGCGACGGGAACTGGCGCGGGGTCGCGTCGGCACCGGCGTCGAGCTGCGCCGCGATGTCCCAGTAGGACGCCGACCGGAACGCCATGCGCTCGCGCTCGCGCGCCACCACGATCCGGGTGGCCACCGACTGCACCCGGCCCGCCGACAGCTTCGGCATGACCTTCTTCCACAGCACGGGGGAGACCTCGTAGCCGTAGAGCCGGTCGAGGATGCGGCGGGTCTCCTGGGCGTCGACCATGTCCTGGTCGAGGTCACGCAGGTTCTCCACCGCGGCGCGGATGGCCGGCTCGGTGATCTCGTGGAACACCATCCGGCGGACCGGGACCTTGGGCTTGAGCGTCTCCAGCAGGTGCCAGGCGATGGCCTCGCCCTCGCGGTCGTGGTCCGTGGCGAGGAGGAGCTCGTCGACGGACTTCAGCGCCTCCTTGAGCTCGGCGACCTTGCTGCGCTTCTCCGGCGTGATGATGTAGAGCGGCGCGAACTCGTTGTCGACGTCGACGCCCAGGCGCGCCCAGGCCTCACCCTTGTGCTTGGCGGGGACGTCGGCGGCGCCGCGGGGCAGGTCGCGGATGTGGCCGACGGAGGCCTCCACCACGTAGTCCTTGCCCAGGTACTGCTGGATCTTCTTGGCCTTGGTGCCCGACTCGACGATCACCAGCCGTCGCGTGGGGCGCCCGGCGGTGGTCGCCGCGGGCGTGCCGGACCGCCGGCTGCCGCCACCCGCCCTGCGGGCGGTGGCGCCCTCGTCGGTCGTGGGCGTCGTGCTCGTCGTACCGGTTGCCACCTGGTCCTACTCCATCCCCACGGCCGTGACGGGCGAGGCCGTACCCCGAGTATGCGTCCTGCGACGGCGTCCGTGCCGGGTCCCCACGGTCGCACACCACGGGGCGTGTTGCCTTCATCACGATTCGCGATGTCACCCGACGCTGCCGCGAGAGCGTAACCACAGGTGTCAAGACGCGTGACGGCCCCAGTACCTCGGCCAGTGCTCACCCGACAGCGTGGACGGCACCGGACCGACCAGCTCGACGAGCCGTTGGACGCGCCGCGTGCCGCTGATCCGCAACGCCGCGGTGCCCCCGACCCGCGCGGGCGGGATCCCGGCCCGGGTGGCCGCGGCGATCAGCGGCTGGTGCGTCTGCGGGGCGTTCTGGTCGAGCGCGAGGAGGTAGCCGCCGCGCTCGTCGGGCCGGCCGGCCGAGAGCGCCCACAGACGCAACGCCGCGCCGTCCAGCTGCCATTCCGCGGGCACGGACTTGACCGCGCCCGCCGTCCAGTCGCGGGCCAGCCCGACCAGGTCGCAGCGGAAGGCGGTGCGGACCGACACGGCCCCGGTCTCGGTGACGACGGCCTGTGCCGCGATCCCGACGGCCGCGCACGCGGCGACCACGGCCGGGCCGCGCGTCGCGTCGGGGAGGACGATCGAGAGCCGGGCCTGGTCGCCCGCGCCGAAGCGGGTGATCTGGCCCGGCCCGCAGAGCAGGCCGGCGAGATCGGCCAGCCGGGCCGGCCGGGCCTCGGCCGAGAACAGCGAGAGCTGCGACACGGGCCACACGATAGAACACCTGTTCGACCCGTGGGGCGCCGACTCGCCGGGCGGTGCGCTCAGTTGCCGGGGAGCGCCTTGCAGTTCGGGGCCTGCTTCGCGGCCGCGTCCAGCTCGGGGCTGCCCTTGAGGTCCGACGTCGGGTCGGGCAGGTCGGAGAGCGACTGCAGCGGCTCCAGGGCGGCCGGGAGGGCGGTGGCGAGCTGGCTGACGTCGTTGGGATCCACGGCGTCGAGCTGGGTCTTGGCGTCCTGGAACGACTTCCGGTACGTCGTGAGCGCGCCGGTCAGCGCCGTGACTCCCTCGTCCCCGCCCTTGATCGGCGCCGGGCCGGCCTGCTTCAGCCCGGCCAGCGCCCCGTCGAGTGCGGTGACGGCCTTGCCGAGGTAGCTGCTCAGCCCGGTGATCGCCGCCTTCGGGTCGGAGGAGTTGATATCGGGCGGGCTGGCTCCGATCTTGACGAACGGGAGCAGCGAACCGCACACCCGGTCGACCCAGGCGACGGGATCGGTCGTGGCGGCGGGTGCGGTGCCGGTGGCGAGCGGGCTGGAGGCGCCCACCGGCCCCGCGGTGCCCGTGATGGTCGAGGCGCAGCCGGTGGTGAGCAGCGCGGCGGCCAGTGCGGCGCCGAGCAGGGTGTTTCGGGGGTTGCGGTGCATGCGCGTGCTTCCTGGGCCGATGGCGGGTTTCCGAGTCGTCAGTCTGCCGGTAGCCGGCCGTCGGCATGCGCCCGTTCGGCGACGATGACGTCCGTTCGTCCGCATCACGGTCGAGGCCGCCCACCCGACGGGTGAGCGGCCTCGACCGATTGCGCGAACGCGGTCAGCCGACCGCGGCCTCCGCCGGGGTGTCGGTGATCGACGTCGAGCGCCGCTTCGACACGACGACGGCTCCCACGATGATCGCGGCCGCGACCAGCGCGATCGCGATGCGCACCGGCGTGTTCGCCGACGCACCGACCGACAGGCCGACGATCGCGGGTGCGATCAGCACCGAGACCAGGTTCATCACCTTGATCAGCGGGTTGATCGACGGGCCCGCCGTGTCCTTGAACGGGTCGCCGACGGTGTCGCCGATGATCGTCGCCTCGTGGGCGGGCGATCCCTTGCCGCCGTGGTTGCCGTCCTCGACCAGCTTCTTCGCGTTGTCCCACGCGCCACCGGAGTTGGCGAGGAAGATCGCCATCAGGGTGCCGGTGGCGATGGCGCCCGCCAGGTAACCGGCCAGCGGGCCGACGCCGAGGCCGAAGCCGACGGCGATCGGGGCCAGGACCGCGAGCAGGCCGGGGGTGGCCAGCTCGCGCAGCGAGTCGCGGGTGCAGATGTCCACGACGCGGCCGTACTCGGGCTTCTCGGTGTAGTCCATGATCCCGGGGTGCTCGCGGAACTGGCGCCGCACCTCGAACACGATGGCACCGGCCGCGCGGGTGACCGCGTTGATGGCGAGGCCCGAGAACATGAAGACCACCGACGCGCCGATGATCACGCCGACCAGCGTGTTCGGCGAGAACACCTGGTAGTTGAACGCGGTCAGCGCGGCCGTGTCCGCGCCGGCCAGCGCGGTGCTGATGGCGTCCCGGTAGGAACCGAACAGCGCCGTGGCCGCGAGCACCGCCGTGGCGATCGCGATGCCCTTGGTGATGGCCTTGGTGGTGTTGCCCACCGCGTCGAGCTCGGTGAGGATGCCGACGCCCGCGCCCTCGACGTCGCCCGACATCTCGGCGATGCCCTGCGCGTTGTCGGCGACCGGGCCGAAGGTGTCCATCGCGACGATGACGCCGACCGTGGTGAGCAGGCCGGTACCGGCCATGGCCACCGCGAACAGCGACACCGTGACCGAGCCCGTGGCCAGCGCGAACGCGCCGAACACGGCCGCGCCGATCACCAGCGCCGTGTAGACGGCGGACTCGAAGCCGATCGAGATGCCGGCCAGGATGACCGTGGCCGCACCCGTGAGCGAGGACTCGCCGACGGTCTTGACGGGCTTGTCCTCGGTGCCGGTGAAGTAACCGGTGAGCCACAGGATGACCCCGGCCAGCACGATGCCGATGATCACGGCGATCGTGGCGATGAAGCGCGGGTCGCTGCCGGCCATGGCGGCCACGACCGTGGGGTCGGTCGGGGTGCCGGTGCCGTCGGGCCGTCCGAGCTGCGCGAACGTGCCGGGCAGGTAGACGTAGGCCGCGATCGCACACAGCACCGCGGAGATCACCGCGGAGATGTAGAAGCTGCGGTTGATCGTGGTCAGGCTGCCCTCGTTGGGCCGGGTGCGGGTGATGTAGACCCCGATCACCGCGGTGACCACGCCGATGGCCGGCACGATCAGCGGGAACAGCAGGCCCTGCAGGCCGAACGCGGCCGAGCCGAGGATCAGCGCGGCGACGAGCGTGACGGCGTAGGACTCGAACAGGTCGGCGGCCATGCCCGCGCAGTCGCCGACGTTGTCGCCCACGTTGTCGGCGATGGTGGCGGCGTTGCGGGGGTCGTCCTCCGGGATCCCCTGCTCGACCTTGCCGACCAGGTCGGCGCCCACGTCGGCGGCCTTCGTGAAGATGCCGCCGCCGACCCTCATGAACATGGCGAGCAGGGCGGCGCCGAAGCCGAAGCCCTCCAGCACCTTGGGGGCCTGACCGGCGTAGACGAGCACGACGACCGACGCGCCGAGCAGCCCCAGCCCGACGGTGAACATGCCGACCACGCCGCCGGTGCGGAACGCGATGCGCGTGGCCTTCTCGCGGCCGCCGTCCTCGTTCGAGGCGGCAGCGACACGGATGTTGGCGAACGTCGCCAGCCGCATGCCGAGATAACCGATGGTGGCGGAGAAAAGGGCTCCGATGACGAAGAAGATGGAACGCCCGATGCGCTCGCCGATGTCGTCCGCGGGGAGGAAGAACAACAGGACGAACACGATCACGACGAAGACACCGAGGGTGCGGAACTGGCGGTTGAGGTACGCCGATGCGCCTTCCTGGACCGCTCGACCGATCTCCTGCATCTTCGGGGTGCCCTCGCCGGCGGCGAGCACCTCCCGGCGCAGGACGAAGCCGATGGCCAGTGCGACGACGGCGACCACCGCGACCACACCCACGATGATGCGGTCGCCCCCGCCGAGCGACAGCGGTTCCGCTGCGCCCTGGGCGATTGTGGACAAGGACATCCGTCCTCCTGGTTCACGTGGTTCATTCGTGCCAGGGCCCACACGCGGACGGCAGCCCTGGCGTCTCGACAGAAGCCTCGTCGCCGCAGGTGGACGCGGGGACGGGCGTGTGCAGTGTAGGAGTGTGACCCGCGCCTCCCGTATTGGGAGGTGGTGATCGTCACTCTCGTAACGATCACGTTGCAGATCGGACGAACCGGTGATTCGGAGAACAATCCCGGTCACCCGTTCGTATGACGGTCGTGAACCGTGCCGCGCTGACACCCGGAGTGCGGCGGCGGGCGGGCACGGGGTTCGTGGTCGCGGCGCTCCTGGCGGGGATGCTGGCGGTGGGCGACCCCGACGGTGGTCCGGTCGCGACGGCCTCCCCCCGGGCGGCCTCCCCTCGGGCGGAGTCGACGGTCGCTCCGCCGGCCGTTGCTCCGCCGGCCGTTGCTCCGCCGGCCGTTGCTCCGCCGGCCGTCGTTCCGGCGCCCGCTCCGGTGCCTGTTGCTCCCGTGCCCGATGCTCCCGGGCCGGTCGCGGTTCCGGCCACCGGCCTGGCCGCCGCCGCTGTGGAGGCGGGCGAGGCTGCCGCCGGTGCGCGGACCGAGCTGGCGGTGGCGGTGCTCGACCTCGCCACCGGCGAGTCCGCGGCGAGCGCCTCGGCCGCGGCGCCGGTGCTCACCGCGTCGCTGTCCAAAGTGGTGGTGGCCGTCGACATCCTGGACCGCCATCGCCTCGACGGGCTGGAGGTCACCGATTCCGACCTCGACCGGTTGACACGGGCGCTGGGTCCGAGCGACGACGGCGCGATGAACGCCCTGTGGAGCCGGTTCGACGGCGCCGGCGCCGCGGGGCGGGTGGCCGCCCGCCTCGGGCTCGCCGCGACCACGGACCCCGACGACCCCTCCCAGTGGGGCGAGATGGCGGTGTCCGCAGCCGACACCGTGGCGCTCTGGGAGTACATCCTGCGCGGCATGCCGGCGGCCGACCGTGACGTGCTGGTGTCGGCGATGCAGGCGGCCCCCGCGTTGGCCGCCGACGGGTTCGACCAGGCGTTCGGGCTGCTCGACCCGGCGGTCCGCGCCGCGGGAACGGCGGCCAAGCAGGGCTGGATGTGCTGCTTCTCCGGCACCTACTACATCCACAGCGCGGGGGTGGTCGGGCCCGATCAGCGGTTCGTCGTAGCCCTGTTGACCCAGCAACCGCGCGGGCCGGGATGGGAGGCCGCGCGCCAGGAGCTGGACCGCATCGCGGCCGCGACGGTGGCGCCGCTGCTCTGAATGTCGTCCCCGTGTGCCAACCTCGGGCGCATGGCCTCCGACACCCGTGTGCTCGCCACCGGCCGCGGGGAGATGTTGTTGCGGCGGGTGCTCGCGGGATCGGGGCACGAGCCGGCGCCCGGCTGGGGGGTTCCGCTCGGTGAGGGCACCGGCCCGGGAGGTGCCGGGGTGGCGGCCGGGCGGCACGTCGA
>CAXTTN010000005.1:0-15014 GCA_964247105.1 uncultured Pseudonocardia sp. | reverse complement strand
GTCGGCGGGAGCCGGGTTGTCTGGGGCCGGGTTGTCGGGGGCCGGGCTCTCGGAGGCCGGGCCGCTGCGCCACGCCGTGCGGTTGCCGGCCCGGCCCGGGGTGACCGCGGACTGGCCCCTCTGGGTGCCCGAGCAGGTCCGCGCGGCCCTCGCCCGGCAGGGGGTGCGGGCGCCGTGGAGCCACCAGGCGCGGGCCGCCGAGCTCGCGCACAGCGGTCGTGACGTGGTGGTGGCCACCGGCACCGCGTCCGGGAAATCGCTGGCCTACCAGCTGCCGGTGCTCGCGGCCTTCGCCGCCGACCCGCGCGCCACCGCCCTCTACCTCTCGCCGACGAAGGCGCTGGCCGCCGACCAGCTGCGGTCGGTGGAGGCCCTCGACCTGCCCGACGTGCGGCCCGCGCTGCTGGACGGCGACACCTCGACGGACGAGCGCGAGTGGGCCCGCAGGCACGGCCGTCTGCTGCTCAGCAACCCCGACATGCTGCACCGTTCGGTGCTGCCGCGACACGGCCGGTGGGCCGGGTTCCTGCTCGACCACCGGCTCCTCCGGGACGCGGCCATCGCCGGGTTCCTGCGCCGGCTGCGGTACGTGGTGGTGGACGAGTGCCACACCTACCGGGGCGTGTTCGGCTCGCACGTCGCGCTGCTGCTCCGACGGCTGCTGCGGGTGTGCGAGCGGTACGGAACGCGTCCCACGCTGGTGCTCGCGTCCGCCACGGTGGCCGGGCCCGCCGCCTTCGCCTCCCGGCTGACCGGGCGCGCCGTGACCGCCGTGACCGACGACGGCTCGCCCAGCGCCGGCCGCACCGTCGCGCTGTGGGAGCCGCCGCTCCTGCCCGAGCTGACCGGCGAGAACGGCGCGCCCGTTCGACGGCCCGCGGGCGCGGAGGCCGCGCGGATGCTGGCCGATCTCGTGGTGGAGGGCGCCCGGACGCTGGTGTTCGTGCGGTCCCGCCGCGGCGCCGAGGTGACGGCGCTCGGGGCCCGCCGGATGCTGGCCGAGGTGGACCCGGCACTGGCCGCCCGGGTGGCCTCCTACCGCGGCGGATACCTGCCCGAGGAGCGGCGGGCCCTGGAGGCGGCGCTGGTCGGCGGTGAGCTGCTCGGGGTGGCGACCACCAACGCACTGGAGCTGGGCGTGGACATCGCGGGGCTCGACGCCGTGGTGGTGGCCGGCTTCCCCGGCACGCGGGCGTCGTTCTGGCAGCAGGCCGGGCGGGCGGGCCGTGCCGCGGACGAGGCGCTGGTGGTGCTGGTGGCCCGCGACGACCCGATGGACACCTACCTGGTGCACCATCCCGAGGCGCTGCTCGGGGCGCCGGTGGAGGGTTGCGTTCTCGATCCCACCAACCCCTACGTCCTCGCACCCCAGCTGGCGTGCGCCGCCGCGGAGCTGCCGCTGACCGACACCGACGTCGACGAGGTCTTCGGCGACGCCCGCGCGGTGGTGGACGAGCTGGTGGCGGACGGGACGCTGCGGCGGCGACCCACCGGCTGGTACTGGCCCTCCACCCGCGAACGCCCCGCCGGATCGGTGGACATCCGCGGCTCCGGCCTCGGCCAGGTGGCGCTCGTGGAGGGGGCGACCGGGCGGATGCTCGGCACCGTGGACGGGGCCTCCGCCCCGGCGTACGCCCACCCGGGGGCCGTCTACCTGCACCGCGGCGAGAGCTACCTGGTGGACGACCTCGACCTCGACGCGGGGGTTGCGCTGGTGCACCCCGCCGACCCGGACTGGCGGACCGATGCGCGCTCCACCGCCGACGTCGAGGTGGCGCGCGTGCTCGCACGCCGCGTCCACGGTCCGGTCGGCGTCGCGTTCGGTGAGGTGACGGTGACCTCGCAGGTGGTGGCCTACCAGCGCCGCGCCCCCGACGGAACGGTGCTGGAGACGGTGCCCCTCGACCTCCCGGAGCAGGAGCTGCCGACCCGCGCGGTCTGGTACGACGTGGACGACGCGGCGCTCGCCGCCGCGGGCATCGGCCCGGCCCGGGTTCCCGGCGCGCTGCACGCGGCGGAGCACGCCGCGATCGGGCTGCTGCCGCTGTTCGCCATCTGCGACCGCTGGGACATCGGCGGGATGTCGACGGCCCTGCACCCCCACACCGGCCGGCCGACGGTGTTCGTGCACGACGGGCACCCGGGTGGGGCCGGCTTCGCCGAGCGCGGGCACGCCGTGCTCGGCGCCTGGCTGGCGGCCACCCGAACCGCGATCGCCGGTTGCGAATGTCGCGCGGGCTGCCCGTCGTGCGTGCAGTCGCCGAAGTGCGGCAACGGCAACGATCCGCTGGACAAGCCCGGTGCGGTGCTCGCGCTCGACGTGGTGCTCGCCGCGATCACGCGGGGCGGAGGATAGACCGCCGCCGGCCGGTCCCTTCGGGGGATGGGCCGGCCGGCAGCGGCCGAAGTGCGGTGGAACCGGTTCGGGGGTGGGCGTCGGGGGGACGCGCCGGCCCCACCGCAGTCTGGGGAGCGAGTTCGTTGCTCCCCGCCGACCCTGGCCGGAGGGGAGCAGACCCAGTAAGCCCCGGCTGGTGCGTCGGATCCAGCGCCAGTCGGCGATCGGCTCCGCAGCGACGACGAGCGAGCCACGGATGCGCCGAGACGCCGGGCGGGCCCGTTCCGCGGCCCGCGAAGGCCGGCCCGGCGAGCTGGGCCCGCCCGGCGGTGCCCATGAACCGTTCACCGTGGTGAGCGTGGCCGATCCCGGTGTGACCGGTGTAGCGGACGCCGGTGCCTCGGCGCGGCGGGCGGGCGACCCGAGCGGGTGGACGGTTCGTCCGGTTCGCCGCGGTCCGTCCGGTGTCGCAGTGGACGCTGAGCCGGGCCCGTCCTGGCCGGGAGGGAGGGCCGGCCCGCGGGGTGGCGGGAACCGGGCGGGCTCGGCCTGGCCGGGAGGGAGGGCCCTCTCGCCCGGTGCGATGACCGCAGCTGCCTCGTCGTCCGGGCCGGCTCGCGCCCGGCCGGTGGCCGTGCCCGCTCCGGCGAGTGCGAGCCCCACCGTCGCCTCCACCTCGACCAGCGCGTCCCACCCCGACAGCCGGCAGAACACGATGCGCGTGCCCGTGGCACCCGCGATCTCACCGGCCCGGCCGCAGGCCCGCTCGGCGCCCTCCGCGGCGAGATCGGCGGCGGCGAGCGCGGCGAGATCGGCGGCGGACTCGGCCCGGTGCCGCGCCAGCACGGCGGCGCCGATGTGGAGTCCGATCATCAGCGCGCCCGTGAGCGCGGCGACCGCACCCGCGGCCCACACGGTTGCGAGACCATCGTCGGCGTCGGCCCTGCTCATGGCGGCATCTCCCCGCTCTCGACGGCCGCGACGGCCTGCCCGACGATCCGCAACGGCAGGGGCGACACGAGCGGCGCCGACACCTCGGAGGTGATCGTGTCGTCGGTGCGGACCAGCTCGAGCCGGGCCCCGTCCGGGGCGAGCCGGGCGGCCACCACCCGTCCCCGTTCGGGTTCTCCCCGTGCGGCCAGCCGGGCCAGCTCGCGCGCGGCGTCGACGCACCGCACCTGCGCCGCCATCGCGGCGAGCGCACCCAGCGCGAGCGCCAGGAACACGACCAGGGTGCCGACGGCGATCGCCGCCTCCACCGTGACCGCCCCCCGATCGGACGGTCCGGGCGCCCGGGCGCGGCCGACGACGCCGGCCCGGATCGTCGCGGACATCAGAACGCCGCCGACAGCGCGCGCTGAACGAGCCCGGTGAGCGCCGTGACCACGGAATCGCCGCTGACGATGGTGTACAGGACGGCCGCGAACGCCGCGGCCGCCACCGTCCCCACGGCGTACTCCACGGTCGACATCCCGGAGTCGTCGTGCCGCAGCCGGTTCAGGGCGGGCGTGGGAGTGGTGTTCGGGAACATGGATCTCCTCCTTGGGTTGTGCACGGTGATCACCACCGTGCGAGTGCTTGGCCGGCCAGCCCGATGACGACGGGGGCGATGCCGAGGGCCAGGAACGCGGGCAGGAAGCACAGGCCGAGCGGCCCGGTGATCAGCACCGCGGCCCGCTGCGCCCGTGCCTGGGCCGTGTCGATCAGCTCGGCGCGGATTCGGACGCCCTCTCCGCGAGCGACATCGGCCAGCGCGGCTCCCGTGCCGGCCGAGCGCCCGGCCGCGCGGGCGAACCCGGCCAGCGCGGGAAGGCCGGCGGCGGCCTGCCACGCGTCGGCGGGATCGGCGCCCAGCTCGAGCAGCCCGGCCACCCGCCGCAGCGCGGAGCCGACGAGCCCGCCGAGCGGCTCGGCCGCGGCCGACACGGCCGAGGCGACCGGGAGCCCGGCCTCCAGGCAGACCGCCAGCAGCTCCCACCGCCCCGCGAGGCCCGCGCCGTCGTCGGGCGGGGGGTCCGCGGCCCGCCGGACCGCGGCCGCGCCCGCCGCTCCTGCTACCGCCGCGGTCGCGACGCCGGCCACCGGCCCGGCGAGAACGGCCGCCAGCACCCCGGCTGCGACCGCGCCGACCACGACCCAGCGCGGCCGGAGCACCTCCGGTGGCGGCGGCGTCGCTGCGGGCGGCGAGGCGAGGGATCTCAGCCTGCGCCGGCCACCGGGCCCGCCCGACACGGCGACGGCCACCGCGAGCAGGGCGATCGACGTGCTCATCGCGGCACCGCCGACCGCAGGATCCGCTCGGTCCACGCGCTGCCCGCGGCCAGCAGCGTGACCCCGAGCACCAGCAGCAGCTGGCCGAGCGTCCCGCCGCGCAGCACGGCCACGAGATCGGCCCCGACCAGCTGCCCGAGCCCGATGCCGAGCACCGGGAGCCCGACCAGCACCGTGGCGGTGGCGCGGGGGCCGGCCAGCTGCGCACGGACGGTGCGGGTGAAGCCGACCCGCCACCGCAGATCCTCCTGCGCCCCCGCGAGCAGCTCGGCCAGCGGGATGCCGTGGCGCTGCGCCAGCGCCCAGATCCCGGCCACGCGCGTGACGTCGGAGGAGATCTCGGGCCGCGCGGCCGCCGCCCGTCGCAGCGCCTCCGGGACGTCGTCGCCCAGCCGGGCCGCGGCCGCCGCCGGAGCGAGGATCTCGGCTGCGAGCGGCCCGTCGGCATCCCAGCCCGCCAGCGCGGCCGCCGGGTGGCTGCCGGCTCGCAGCTCGTCGGTGATGCGCCGCAGGGCATCCGCGAGCTGCTCGGCCGCGACGCCGGCCGCCGCGGCCGCCCGCCTGGCCCGCCGCCTGCGCCGCACCGTGACCATCACGAGCAGGCCCGTGGCCGCGCCGCCCGCGCCGGCCACGGCGAAGCCCGCGAGGCCGGCGAGCACCGCTGGTGCCGCGCGCCAGAGCTGCGGCCGGACGCGGTGTGACGGCCGGGGACGC
Organism: uncultured Pseudonocardia sp.; assembly: GCA_964247105.1. Lineage (GTDB taxonomy): Bacteria > Actinomycetota > Actinomycetes > Mycobacteriales > Pseudonocardiaceae > Pseudonocardia. The sequence goes on along the minus strand of CAXTTN010000005.1, from coordinate 9,691 downwards.
AGCGCGGTGAGCCGCGCGCGGCCGACCCGACCGTTCACGCAGATCAGGGCGGCGGCCAGGGAGACCAGCGAGATCACCACGGCGCCGTCACCTCCCGCTCGGCCAGCAGCGCGCCGAGCAGGGCGCGGTGCTCCGTCCAGCCCGAGCGGTGCGACCACGCCGGGCGCACCACCACCGATCCCGCGTCGATCGCCAGCACCCCGACGCCGTCGAGCACCCGAGCCCCCGAGCGCAGCCGCCGCATGTGCAGGACCACCTGGATGGCCGCGGCCAGCTGGCTGTGCAGGGCCGCGCGGGGGAGCCCGCCGGGCGCGGCCAGCGCCTCCATGCGGGCCGGGACCTCGCGCACCGAGTTGGCGTGGACGGTGCCGGCCCCGCCGTCGTGGCCGGTGTTCAGCGCGGCGAGGAGATCGCACACCTCGGCCCCGCGCACCTCGCCGACGACGATCCGATCGGGGCGCATGCGCAGGGCCTGGCGCACGAGATCGCGCAGCACGACCCCGCCCGCGCCCTCGATGTTGGCGGGGCGGGCGACCAGGCGGACGGCGTGCGGATGCCGCGGGCGCAGCTCCTCCGCGTCCTCGACGCAGATGATGCGCTCGCGCGGATCCACCGCGCTGAGCATCGCCCCGAGGATGGTCGTCTTCCCCGTGCCGGTGCCTCCGGAGACGAGGAAGGCGAGCCGCGCCGCGAGCACCGCCCGGAGGATCGCCTCGCCGGTGGCGTCGACCGTGCCCAGCGCCCGCAGCGCGGCGAGATCGTGGGCGGCCGGGCGCAGCACCCGCAGCGACAGGCAGGTGCCGTCGGCCGAGATCGGCGGCAGGACGGCGTGCAGCCGCACCCCGGCATCGGCCAGCCAGCCGTCGACGTAGGGGCTGGCGTCGTCGAGGCGTCGGCCGGCCGCGAGCGCGAGCCGCTGGGCGAGCCTGCGGACGGCGGGTTCGTCGGCGAAGCGGACGGCCGTGCGTTCGAGGCCGTTGCCGCGGTCGACCCACACCGCGTCCGGGCCGCACACGAGCACGTCGGTGGTGCGGGGATCGCGCAGCAGCTCGTCGAGCGGACCCGCGCCGACGAACTCCTGCCGCAGGGTGCGCAACGCGGCCAGGACATCGAGATCGCTGGCCACCCCGCCCGCCTCCGCACGCACCGCGGCGGCCACGGCCGCCGGGCTCGTGCCGCCCCCGGCGGTGGCGAGCCGGGTGCGGACCCGGTCGACGAGCCCGGCCCGGCCCGGCTCGACCACCCGTAGCCCGGTCATGACGCCGCCTCCACGGGAGAGATCACGTCTGCGGTCATGACCCGACCCCTGCGACCAGGCGCAGCTCGGCGAGCACGGCCCCGGCCGCGACGGCGAGCGGGCCGCCGGCCCGTCCGGGCGCCGTGCCCCGTTCGAGTGCCTTGGCGAGCCCCGGCTCGGGCCGCATCGCGGCGAGCAACGGCAGGGCGAGCGCGCGGGCGATCTCCGCGGCGTCGACGCCACCCGGGGACGGGCCGCGCACGACCAGCCGCGGTGTGCCGCCGTGTTCGGCCAGCACGGCGGCGACCCGCGCCGCGGCCGACGACGACCGGACATCGGCGGGCACCACCACCACCGTGAGATCGGCCGCGGCGAGCGCGGTGACGGCGGCATCGGTGGGGTAGCGCGGGAGATCGCACACGACCGTCTCACCCGCCCGGCGCCCGGCGTCCAGGACCGACGCCACCGCCGGTGCCGTGGGCCCGTGGGCGGAGCGATCGCACGACAGCAGACCCAGCTCACCCGAGCGCCGGCCGGCGACCGCGGGAGCGGGCAGCGCGGCGTGCAGGGCCGTGGCCGGCACCCGCCCGCCGCCCACGTCGATGTCGGGCCAGCGCAGCCCGCCGAGATCCTCGGCGCCGAGCACGAGATCCAGCCCGCCGCCGAGCGGATCGCAGTCGACGAGCAGGGCCTTGCCGCCGCTGCGCACCGCGGTGACCGCGACCGCCGCTGCGAGCACCGACGCCCCGGCCCCGCCCCGGCCACCCACCACCGCCAGGACGGCTCCGCTGCCCTGCGCGCCCTCCGCGGCCTCGGTGAGCGCGGTCACCAGCCAGCCCTCGCCGTCAGGCAGGGCGACCACGTGCTCGGCACCGATCGCCACGGCGTGCCGCCACACATCGGACGGCGGCGCTCCCCGGGCCACGACCACGACCCCGCCGCGGCGGGGCAGCCCGGCCGCCGCGCAGCGTTCCGCCGCGGGCATGTCCAGCAGCACCAGCGGGGCGGTGGCCCACAGGGTGCGGGCCTGCGCGGCGTCGACGACGCGGTGCAGCTCGCAGCCGGCCGCGGCCGCCAGCCGCAGCACCGCGTCGAGCAGCTCGGCGTCGGAGGTCATGACCAGGCCGCGCCGCCGCCCCTCGACCGGTGGTGATCCCTGCGCTCCCACATCCGCCTCCTCGCCGTGACCCGCTCCGGGTGGAGCGGCGAGGACCAGAGTGGGGCCGGCCGGGCCCGTCGGCGGACCTTTCCGAAAACTGTGGATGGCTGGTGGACGATGTGGACAACTCGGTGCGGTGCGCTCCGCGACGGAGCGTCCGAGAGCCGGCCGGCCGCTCCTCGCAGCCGGCGTCCGACGGCCGTCTCCGGCTCGTCACCGCCGCGTCGAAACGGCAGGTCCGGAACCGGGACGACCCCCGCCAGGGGGGATTGGCGGGGGTCGTCGGCGGTTCAGCTCCGGGGGGTCGAGCTGAACCATGTCCGGACACGTCCGGACAGGTCAACTGTAGCCTCTGCGGCGCCGCAATGGGCGCCCCTGGACGGAGCATCTGTGCCGATCTCGGTCGAGATCCGGGGCGCGAATGGCTCTGGCAAGCTCGTCCGACGTGCCCACCGCCCCCGCGCGCCCGCCCGCGTCCGCCCCGCCCGTCGGCCGGGGCGCGGTCGCGTTCTTCGACCTGGACAAGACGATCATCGCGGGGTCGAGCGCCCTCGCCTTCAGCCGGCCGTTCCGCCGCCGTGGCCTGATCAGCAGGCGGGCCGCGCTGCGCAGCGTCTACGCGCAGTTGTTGCTGGTCCTCTCCGGTGCCGACGCCGACACGATGGACCTGCTCCGCCGCCGCATCACGGCGCTCTGCACCGGCTGGGAGGTGGCGCAGATCCGGGCGATCGTCGCCGAGACGCTGCACGAGATCGTCGAGCCGCTCGTGTACGCGGAGGCGACCGCCCTGATCGCCGAGCACCGCGCGCAGGGCGACGAGATCGTGGTGCTCTCGGCCTCGGGGCTGGAGGTGGTGGAGCCGATCGCGGCGCTTGTCGGGGCCGACCGTTGCCTGGCCACGCGGATGGGCGTCGCCGACGGCCGCTACACCGGCGTGATCGAGTACTACTGCTACGGGGAGGAGAAGGCGCGCGCCGCCGCGGAGATCGCCGCCGAGGGGAGCTACCGGCTCGCGGACTGCCGCGCCTACTCCGATTCGATCACCGACCTCCCGCTCCTGGAGGCGGTCGGCCACCCGACGGCCGTCAACCCCGACCGGGCGCTGCGCCGCGAGGCGGTCCGGCGCGGCTGGCCGATCCTGACCTTCGCCGATCCGGTGGCGCTGCGGTCCCGGTTCCGGCCGTCGGGCATGGCGGCGGTGGCCGCGGGGGTCGGCGCGGTGGCGTTGGTCGGCGCCGGCTGGTTCGGTCACCGTTTGCTCACGCGGATGGTCACTCTGCGTACCTGAACCGGTGCACCGCCAACGGCCCTTGCTGTGGCGGTGGTCACCGACTACAAACGGACGCACGGACTCCTGCTCGGCCAGGGGCGGTGCGGCAGAGAAGCACCCGTCCTCCCCGAGCCGGGCTCCGTACGCGAAGGACGGGCACTCCACGGTCAGCACGCCGCGGGAGGCATGTCGTCGTGGGGCCTGCGTACCGGGACGCCGGACGCCGAGGCCACAACCACGACACGTAGTGCACGCCTGGAACCCGATCGTCGCGTCGGTGGGCGGCGCTCCTGTACGGGGGCGCCGCCCATCACTACGTGTTGCGGGAGTCGGCGATCGACCGGCCTTCGCGCGCGCCGGCCTCCCACTGCGCGCAGCAGTGCAGCAGCCATGCGGCCAGGCCGTCGCGGGTGCCGCCCGCGAAGCCCGCCGCGGCCGTCCGGTACTCCGCCGCCCGGCGCAGGTGCCCGACCTCGGGCACCGCGAGGCCCTTCGGGTCGAGCCCGGCCGCCACGGCCGCCAGCCGGGCCGCGCCCCGCGCCACCACCCCGTTCGCGGACGGGAACGGCGCCAGCGCGAGCAGCTCCCCGTGCACGACGGCGACGAGCACCGGCGCCGGGACGGACGTGCCGCCGGTGACGAGGTCGGCGAGCAGCGACAGCCGCGCCGCGACGCCGGCGCTGGTCACGGGCCGTCCCAGCTCGTCGCCGCGGCGCTCCGCGGGGACCAGGTCGGCCGCCGCGACGACGTGCAGCCGCGCCAGTGCCTGCAGCGGCGAGCGCCGCCACACGGCGACCAGGCGGCCCGACTCCTCCGCCACCCGCACCGCTCCGGCCAGCACCGGATCGGTGGCAGCCGCATCGAGCGGGGCCCCGTCCAGCGCCGCCGACGCGCGCGCCGCGCGCAGGCTCGCCTCGGCCGCGCTCACCGCCCATCCGCGCCGGTTCACCGGGTGGTTGTGGACGCCGACGAGCGCCTCGCGGGCCCGTTCCACCGCGTTGGCGACCCCGGGCAGTTCGACGAGCGGCGCGAGCGGGTCCGTCGCGGTGGCCATCGGGCCATGCTCGCACTGTCCGTCCTGACGGTGCGCTCGGCATCGTCGGCCACTAGCGTTCGACCACGACGAGAGCCACCGGACGATGCCGTCCGGCGTGCAGTGCAGCACCAGGAGGACATAGAGACATGGCCGAGTCCGGAGCGACGTCCCCAGCGACACTGAGCAACCTGTCCACCGAGAGCCGCAGCTTCCCGCCGAGCGAGGAGTTCGCGAAGCAGGCCAACGCCACCGTCGAGTGGTACGACCGCGCCGACGCCGATCGCGAGGGGTTCTGGGCCGAGCAGGCCGAGCGGCTGACCTGGGCCCGGAAGTGGGACGCGGTGCTGGACTGGCAGCCGCCGTTCGCGCAGTGGTTCGTGGGCGGGCAGCTCAACGTGGCCTACAACTGCGTCGACCGGCACGTCGAGGCCGGCAACGGCGACCGCGTCGCGTTCCACTGGGAGGGCGAGCCGGGCGATTCCCGCACCATCACCTACGCCGACCTCAAGGACGAGGTCTCCAAGGCCGCCAACGCGCTCACCGAGCTGGGCGTGGGCAAGGGCGACCGCGTCGCGATCCAGCTCCCGATGATCCCCGAGGCCGCCATCGCCATGCTGGCGTGCGCCCGGCTGGGTGCGCTGCACAGCGTGGTGTTCGGCGGGTTCTCGCCGGGCGCGCTCAGGGCCCGCATCGAGGACGCCGAGTGCAAGCTGCTCATCACCTCCGACGGCCAGTTCCGCCGCGGCAAGCCGGCGCCGATGAAGGAGAACACCGACGAGGCCGTGAAGGACACGCCCTCGATCGAGCACGTGCTGGTGGTCAAGCGCACCGAGACCGAGGTGCCGTGGACCGAGGGGCGCGACGTCTGGTGGCACGACGCCGTGGACAGGCAGTCGACCGAGCACACCCCCGAGGCGTTCGACTCGGAGCACCCCCTGTTCATCCTCTACACGTCGGGCACCACCGGGAAGCCGAAGGGCATCCTGCACACCTCCGGCGGCTACCTGACCCAGACGGCGTACACCCACAACGTGGTGTTCGACCACAAGCCGGGCGAGAGCGTCTACTGGTGCACCGCCGACATCGGCTGGGTCACCGGCCACAGCTACATCGTCTACGGCCCGCTCGCCAACGGCGCCACGTCGGTGATGTACGAGGGCACGCCCAACACCCCGCACGAGGGCCGGCACTGGGAGATCATCCAGAAGTACGGCGTCTCGATCTACTACACCGCTCCGACGCTGATCCGCACGTTCATGAAGTGGGGCAAGGAGATCCCGGAGAAGTACGATCTGTCCTCGCTCAAGGTCCTGGGATCGGTCGGCGAGCCGATCAACCCCGAGGCCTGGATGTGGTACCGGGAGAACGTCGGCCGGAACAACTGCCCCATCGTCGACACCTGGTGGCAGACCGAGACCGGCGCCATCATGATCGCGCCGCTGCCCGGTGTCACGGCCACCAAGCCCGGCTCGGCGATGCGCACGATCCCGGGCATCAGCGCCGAGATCGTCACCGAGGAGGCCGAGCCGGTCGGCCCCGGCGGCGGCGGTTACCTCGTGCTCGACAAGCCGTGGCCGTCGATGCTGCGCGGCATCTGGGGTGACGAGGAGCGCTACCGCGACACGTACTGGTCGCGCTTCGCCGACCAGGGCTACTACTTCGCGGGCGACGGCGCCAAGTACGACGACGACGGCGCGATCTGGCTGCTCGGCCGCGTCGACGACGTCATGAACGTCTCCGGGCACCGCATCTCCACCACCGAGGTGGAGTCGGCGCTGGTCAGCCACCCGACGGTGGCCGAGGCCGCGGTCGTGGGCGCCACCGACCCCACCACCGGCCAGGGCATCGTCGCGTTCGTCATCCTGCGCGGCAACGCGGCCAAGGACGGCGGCGAGGAGGCCATCAAGGCCCTGCGCGACCACGTCTCGAAGGAGATCGGGCCGATCGCGAAGCCGCGCCAGATCATGGTCGTGGAAGAGCTGCCGAAGACCCGCTCGGGCAAGATCATGCGGCGGCTGCTGCGGGACGTGGCGGAGAACCGCGAGGTCGGCGACGTCACGACGCTGGCCGACTCCACGGTGATGGACCTGATCTCGTCGGGGCTGAAGGAGGGCAAGTCGGAGGACTGACCTACCCGGCGAGGGCGCGGGCCAGCCGCTCGACGGCGGCGGCCGCGTCGGGCCGCTCCTCCTCCACCCACTGCCGCACCTGCTCGGCGGAGAGCCCGGCCAGCAGCACGTCCGCGCGCAGGTCCGCGTCGGGCGCGCCCGCCTCGGCGAGCAGGTGCCGGCAGTGCGCGCGCCAGAGCCGGTGGGCGCCGGTGCGCAGGCGCGCGCCGGGGCTCGCGGTCTGGGACATCGCGACCAGGTCGAGCTGCTGCGTGACGTAGGCCAGGTACGCGACCGCGAACGCCGCGAGCCGCTCCGCCGCGGGCGCGCCCGGCCCGAGCGGCGGCGGCCCGCTCAGCAGGGCGGCCTGCAGCTCCTGCTCGCGCTCGTCGAGCAGGGCTGCGGCCAGGCCGGACCTGTCGCCGAACCGCCGGTACAGCGTGCCCTTCCCGACGCCGGCCGCGGCGGCGACGTCGTCCATCGTGACGGCGGCCAGGCCGCGGGTGGCGAACAGCTCCTCGGCGGCGGCGAGCACCTTCCGCCGGTTGCGCGCGGCGTCGGCGCGTTCCCGGACGACGCCCTGGGACAGCACCGGCAGGTCCATGAAGTGGACTCTAGTCCGTCTTCGCCTTGACGTAAACGGACTGCAGTCCGTATCGTCGAACGGACCGGAGTCCGCTACAGGAGGAACCATGCTGCTGCACATCTCGTCGTCACCGCGCGGACGGGACTCGGTGTCCCGGCAGATCGCCGGCACGGTCGTCGACGCCTACCGCGAGGCCCACCCGCACGACCAGATCGACCACTGGGACCTGTGGGACGGCTCCCTGCCCGACTTCGCGACGGGCGCCGCCGCGAAGATGACGGTCTTCGGCGGCGCGGAGCCCGAGGGCGAGCAGGCGGAGGCCTGGGCCGCGGCGCGCCGGACGTTCGAGCGCTTCGACGCCGCCGACCGGCTGCTGTTCAGCGTCCCGATGTGGAACGCGTCGGTGCCCTACGTCCTCAAGCAGTTCATCGACGTGGTCAGCCAGCCCGGCTGGATCTTCGGCGTCGACGCCGAGCAGGGCTACTCGCACCTGCTGGCCGGTCGGGGCAAGAAGGTCGCCGTCGTCTATACGAGCGCGGTGTGGGGCCCCGGGCTCGGGCCGGAGTTCGGGAGCGACTTCCAGTCCACCTACTTCGCCGACTGGGTGCGCTGGACCGGCCTCACCGACGTCTCCGAGATCCGCTTCCACCCCACGCTCACCGGCGACCGCGACGCCGAGCTCGCCGGCGCCGTCGCGCGGGCCCGTGAACTCGGTAAGGCGTTCCGGGACTGACCGGGCATGCTGGGCGGGTGCCCGACGACGACCTGGAGGTGACCGGTTCCGTCGTGCTGCCCGCGAGGGAGCTGTACTGGCGGTTCTCGCGCTCGTCGGGTCCCGGCGGGCAGGGTGTCAACACCACCGACTCCCGCGCCGAGCTGTCGTTCGACCTGGCCGCGTCGCCGTCGGTGCCCGACCACCTGCGGCAGCGCGCACTGGCCCGGCTGGCGGCGCGGCTCGTCGACGGGGTGCTGACGATCTCCGCGTCGGAGCACCGCAGCCAGCTCCGCAACCGCGACGCCGCACGCGACCGGCTGGCCGCGACCCTGCGCGCCGCCATGGCCCCCGATCCGCCGAAGCGGCGCCCCACGCGTCCGTCCGCGGGCGCCAAGCGCCGCAGGCTCGACGCCAAGACCCGCCGCGGCCAGATCAAGAAGCTGCGCGGGCGCCCGGACGACTAGGCTACGTGCCGGTGCGCCGGGAAGTCTGGTCGGCAACGTCCCTGCCGACCCCGCTTCCCGGAGCCGCCCGTGATCGCACGCCGCCTCGCCGCCCCCGCGGGCGAGTTCGCCCGCTACCTCCGCACCGAGACCGTCGGCGGGATCGTCCTGCTCGGCGCGGCCGCGCTGGCCGTCCTGTGGGCCAACTCGCCCTGGTCGGGGGTCTATCGCGCCCTGCGCGACACGGTCGTCGGCCCCGCCGCGCTGCACCTCGACCTGACGCTCGCCCAGTGGGGCACCGACGGCCTGCTCGCGGTGTTCTTCTTCGTGGTCGGGCTGGAGCTCAAGCGCGAGCTCGTCCTCGGCGAGCTCTCGACGGTGCGCCAGGCGTTGCTGCCCGTGGCGGCGGCGCTCGGCGGGATGGTGGTTCCCGCGCTGGTCGCGCTCGTGGTGGGCGGCGGCGCACCGGGCATGGAACGGGCGTGGGCGGTGCCGGTGGCCACGGACATCGCGTTCGCCCTCGGCGTGCTCGCGCTGGCCGGCTCGGCGCTGCCGGCCACGGCGCGCGTGTTCCTGCTCGGGCTGGCCGTGGCCGACGACCTCGGTGCCATCGCCGTGATCGCGGTGGTGTTCAGCAGCGGGCTGAACCTGCTCGCGCTCGCCGCCGCCGCGCTGCTCGCGGGGCTGTACTGGTGGTTGCAGCGCCGCCGCGTGCGCGCCTGGTGGATCTACGTGCCGCTCGCCGTCGCGACCTGGGTGGCGGTGCACGACGCCGGGATCCACGCCACGATCGCCGGCGTGCTGCTGGGGCTGCTCACCCGGGTCCGTCCCGACGACGGCGAGGGGCGCGCGCCGGCCCTGCGGCTGGAACACCGGCTCCAGCCCTGGTCGGCGGGGTTCTGCGTGCCGGTGTTCGCGCTGTTCGCCGCCGGGGTGCCGGTGGGGGCGGGCGCGCTGCGGGAGGTCTTCGGCACGCCCGTGCCGCTCGCGGTGATGGCCGGGCTGCTGATCGGCAAGGTCGTCGGGATCCTCGGGGCGGCCTGGCTCGCGATCCGCGTCACGCCCGCGTGTCGCCCGCGCGGCCTGGGGTGGCGCGACATGGCGGCCGTGTCGATGCTCGGCGGCGTCGGGTTCACC
>CAXTTN010000004.1:40012-57707 GCA_964247105.1 uncultured Pseudonocardia sp. | reverse complement strand
CCGCGCTGCTGCTGCCCGTCGACGTCCGGGTCTCGGCCGGGACGCTGCGGACCCTCGCGCGGGCGCAGGGCCGCGTCGTCGACCCGGCGACGGGGGAGGAGCCGGGCAAGATCCTCCACGAGCGGCGGCGCGCGGACTCGGCGTTCGGCGACATGACGCTGCCCGCGCTCTACTACGGCACCGTCGACGCCACCGCCCTGTGGATCTGCGTGCTCCGCGACGCGTGGCGCTGGGGGATGCCGGCCGGCGAGGTCGAGGCCCTGCTGCCGAACCTCGTGGCGGCGCTGGGCTGGATCGCCGAGCACTCCGACCGCGACGGCGACGGCTTCGTCGAGTACTTCGACGACTCCGGCCGCGGCCTGGCCAACCAGGGCTGGAAGGACTCCGTCGACGCCGTCCGCTTCTCCGACGGCACGATCGCCGAGGGCCCGGTCGCGCTCGTCGAGGTGCAGGGCTACGTGGCCGAGGCCGCCCGCGCGGGCGCGGAGCTGCTCGACGCGTTCGGGCGGGACGGTGCGCGGGACTGGCGGCGCTACGCCGACGGCATGGCGACGCGGTTCCGGGAGCGGTTCTGGGTGGACGGTGCCTACCCGGCCCTCGCACTGGACGGCGACAAGAAGCAGGTCGATGCCCTGACCAGCAACATCGGCCACCTGCTCGGCACCGGCCTGCTCGACGACGTCGAGAGCGAGCGGATCGGCGCCCTCCTGCTGGGCCCGGACATGGCGGGCGGGTTCGGGCTGCGCACGATGTCCGCGACCGCCGGTGGCTACAACCCGCTGAGCTACCACTGCGGCTCGGTGTGGCCGCACGACACGGCCATCGTGGTGCGCGGCCTGGCGCGGGCCGGGCAGGTCGACCGCGCGGCGGAGCTCGGCCGGCAGCTGCTCGACGCCGCCGAGCACGTCGGCTTCCGGCTCCCGGAGCTCTACGGCGGCTGCGGTGTGGACGAGGTCGCCGCACCGGTGCCCTACCCGGCGTCGTGCCGCCCGCAGGCGTGGTCGGCCGCCGCGGCGGTGGCGCTGCTCTCGGCGCTGCTGGGCCTCACCGTCGACGTGCCCGGCGGCGTGATCACCCTGCGGCCACCGGCGCCGTCGCCGGTGGGGGCGCTGCGCGTCCGCGGGCTGGCCGTCGGCGACGGCCGCCTCGACGTCGACGTCGACCGGGACGGCGTGGTCACCCACGTGGCGGCTCCGGCGGGGATGCAGCTCCACGTGCGACAGTCATCCGCATAAGCGGATGCCATCGAGGCCGCCACCGGTGTTGGCCTCGGCACCGCGTCGATGGGCACCGACGCCGACATCGACGCCGCGGCCCGCGAGGCGCTCGACAACGGCCCGTTGGGGCCGCATCACCGCCGCCGAGCGCGCCGCCGCGATGCTGGGCTTCGCCGACGCGCTGATCGCCCGCTCCGACTACACCAGCACGCCGGTCAGCACTCCGACAGCACGAGCTGAGCCGGCTGAGATACGGCGCAGCAACCGACGTAGTTACGCTCATATCATTCGTGCGGGCGGTGACGAGTACGATTCCCGGATTCGCTCGACGAGATCCTCGGGGGGCCGCCCATGGCGCGCACGACCACCGGTGAGGCTGTGCGCGTGCCGCATGGCTACCCCACGTCGGCGATCTTCATCGACGAGAGTGGGTCTCGCGCATCGGCGAACCAGTTCTTTGTTGTGGCTGCCCTCAAGATGCGAGAGCCCGGCAGGCTTGCCCGCGAGATCCGGTCTCTCCGCGAGCACATGAGTTTCGACCGCGAATTCAAGTTCGCGGAGATCAACCGCGGATCGATCCCGTTCTACAACGAGCTGATCGACATAGTGCGAGACTCCGATGCCACGGTGGCTGCGACCGTGGTCCGTGGAGCCCTGTACAACCCGTTCGCCGGGCGCCAGGACGTCTGGCGGGTGCACGCCGAGATCACGTCACAGCTGCTTGTCGGGTGCATCAACAGGCGTGAGCTCGTAGGGGTGCATCTCGATGCGTTGTCCACGCCCGCCGGGTGCTCCCTGGAGGACACGGTGCGGACCATGACCAACTCTCGGCTGCGCAACCAGTCGGTCGTCTCGGCGGTCGCGCTGGATTCGCGCTGCAATGATCTGCTCCAGGTGTCAGACCTCGTCGCCGGTTCGATCTTCCACGAGCGACGGTTAACCGTCACGCCGTCCAAAACCGTGTCTCACAAGGGCCGCGTCGCGCTGCGGCTGGCCCAGGCGTTCGATCGACCTGCACTTGCCGATGGGCGCGACAAGAGGGTCAACATCCAGACGCTTCGGAGCAGCAAAGCGACCGCACCTGCACTGAGAGTAGCCGGACGTCCGCGACGAGCCGCTGGTTGAAGTTGTGGGCCCGACGTGCATAATCGAGATCGACGTGGTTTGAGCCGCAGGCTCACTGCTGCGTCTCCTGGCTTGAGCCTCAGGCTCACTGCTGGGATGAGAGAGGGTGGGGCAGGCAACGCCTCCAGTACCTAACGCCGGTGCCCCTGAACCTGGTTCAGGGGCGCCGGCCCTTCCCTGCTCGTGTCGATCGTGATCATCGTGCGCACTACCAGCGGTTCTGCACGTGCGGCGCGATCAGCTCGTCGTAGACCGCCCGCACGCCGGCGAGGGCCTCCGCGCCCAGCGGCGCGAGATCGGCCACGGCCGCGTTCGCCCGCGCCTGCTCCGGGTTGCGGGCGCCCGGGATCACCACCGACACCTGCGGCTGGTCGATCACCCAGCGCAGCGCGAACTGCGCCATCGTCGCGCCGGCCGGCACCAGCGGCCGCAGCCGCTCGACCGCCTCCAGCCCCACCTCGAACGGCACGCCGGAGAACGTCTCCCCGACGTCGAACGCCTCGCCGTGGCGGTTGTAGGAGCGGTGGTCGTCCGCAGCGAACGTGGTGGCGGCCGTGTAGCGGCCCGCGAGCAGGCCCGAGGCCAGGGGCACCCGCGCGATGATCGCGACCCCGGCCGCGGCGGCGCCGGGAAGCACCCGTTCCAGCGGCTTCAGACGCAGCGCGTTGAGGATGATCTGCACGCTCGCCGTGCCGGGCCTGGCGATGGCCGCGAGCGCCTCCGCCACCGTCTCGACGCTCACCCCGTACGCCGCGATGCGCTTCTCCGCGACCATCTCGTCGAGCGCGTCGAACACCTCGTCCCGGTCGTAGACGGCGCTCGGCGGGCAGTGCAGCTGCACCAGGTCGAGGGTGTCCACGCCGAGGTTCGCCCGCGAGCGGTCGTTCCACGCCCGGAAGTTCGCGCGGGTGTAGTTCTCCGGGACCTGATCGACGCGCCGCCCCATCTTCGTGGCGACCGTGACGCCCGCTCCGCCGTGCTCGCGCAGGAACCGTCCGACGAGCGTCTCGCTGCGGCCGTCGCCGTACACGTCGGCGGTGTCGAAGAACGTCACGCCCGCGTCGGCGGCCGCCCGCAGCACCGCGAGCGCATCGCCCTCGTCGACCTCGCCCCAGTCGGCGCCGAGCTGCCAGCACCCCAGCCCGACGACGCCGAGCTCGCGGCCGAGCCGCCCGGTTCCTCGCATCTCCATCGGCGGATCGTCCCACGGGATCACCCGTCCCGCCCGGGTCATCGGTAGTGCACAACCGATCGGCGGGGGCTAGCCTCCGAGACCTCACGCCCGAACGAGAGGAACGATCATGCCCGCACGCACGTCGAAGGCCGTCTGGAACGGCGATCTGCAGTCCGGCACCGGCCAGATGGTCGTCGGCAACAACGCCTACACCGGCGACTTCTCCTTCAGGTCCCGCTTCGAGGAGGGCGCGGGCACCAACCCCGAGGAGCTCATCGCCGCCGCCCACGCCGGTTGCTACTCGATGCAGCTCTCGGCCATGCTCGCCGCCGACGGCAGGAACCCCACGAGCGTCTCGACCAGCGCGCACGTCACGCTCCAGATGGTGGACGAGAAGCCCACGATCACCAGGATCGCCCTCGACACCGTCGGCGTCGTCCCGGGCCTCTCCGACGAAGAGTTCGCGAAGATCGCCGAGGACGCCAAGGCCGCGTGCCTCGTGAGCCGCGCGCTGGCGGGGGTCGACACCATCACGCTCACGGCCGAGCTCGGCCACTGAAACCGCTCGGAAACCTGCCCTTGCGATACTGCGGGACGAGAGAAGTGCGCACGGCGAGGGGGAGATGCCCGTGAACTCCGAGACGCTCGCCACCGGCTTCGGCGCGCAGCTGCCCGGGTGGGTCCTCGACGAGATCGCCGACGACCCGCCCGCCCTGCCGGACGTCGAGGACCGCATGCGGCTGGCGCACCGCCTCGCCGATCGCAACTACCGCGAGGGCACCGGTGGGCCCTTCGCGGCCATCGTCACCGACCCGGCCGACGGCACGGTCGTGTCCGTCGGCGTCAACCTCGTCCTCGCGGGCAACCTGTCGTCGCTGCACGCCGAGGTCGTCGCGATCTCGCTGGCCCAGGTCAAGCTCGGCACCTGGGACCTCGGCCACCGCAACCTCGAGCTCGACGTGAACTGGCGGCCCTGCGCCATGTGCTACGGCGCGACGCTGTGGTCGGGCGTCACCCGTCTGGTGATCGCGGGCGAGGGCGACGTCGTCGAGGAGCTCACCGGCTTCGACGAGGGCCCCATGCGCGACGACTGGAAGGAACAGTTCCACCAGCGCGGCATCGCCGTGCACACCGACGTGCTCCGCGAGGAGGCCATCGCGGTCTTCCGCGCCTACGGGCAGAGCGGCACCACCGTGTACAACGGCCGCCGGCCGAGCCCATAGCCGTGGACGTCACCACGATCACGAGCTACCGCTTCGCGCGGGAGCGCCCCGATCTGGCCCTGGCCGGTGGCGAGCGGGTGCTCGCCGGCGGCACCTGGCTCTTCTCGGAGCCGCCGCCCGACGTGACCGGCTTCGTCGACCTGTCCACGATGGGCTGGCCGCCCGTCGAGCACCGCGACGGCGGCCTGCGGATCGCCGCGACCTGCACGATCGCCGAGCTCAGCCGCCTGCGCCTGCCTCCCGAATGGCACGCGCGGCCGCTGTTCCGGCAGTGCCCCGACGCGCTGCTGGCGTCGTTCACGATCTGGAACACGGCCACCGTCGGGGGCAACGTCTGCCGGTCCTTCGCGGCTGCTGCGATGGTGTCGCTGTGCGTGGCGCTGGACGGCGTCGCGCTGGTGTGGACCCCCGACGGCGGTGAGTACCGGATCCCGGTGGAGCGGCTCGTCACCGGCAACGGCACCAACTCGCTGGCGCCCGGCGAGGTGCTGCGGGCCGTCGACCTCCCCGGGTACGCGCTGCGCGCCCGCACCGGGTTCCGGAAGATCGCCCTGGCGACGCTGGGCCGTTCGGGGGCGGTGCTGACCGGCCGGGTCGACGAGGACGGTGCCGCGGTCTTCGGCATCACCGCCGCGACGGCGTGGCCGACCGTGCTGCGCTACCCCGCGCTCCCCGACACCGTGACCCTGCGCGCCGACGTCGACGCGGCCGACGGCTACTACACCGATCCGCTCGGGGCGGCGGACTGGCGGCGCGCGGTCAGCGGCGTGCTGCTGGAGGAGATCCGGCGGGAGCTGATGACGGCGCCGGCCGGATGAAGTTCCACATCAACGGCGAGGCCGTCGCCGGCACGCCGCAGCCGGGGCAGTGCCTGCGCACCTTCCTGCGCGACCAGGCCCACTTCGAGGTCAAGAAGGGCTGTGACACGGGCGACTGCGGGGCCTGCGCGGTGCTCGTCGACGACGAGCCGGTGCACTCCTGCATCTACCCGGCCCAGCGCGTCGAGGGCCGGGCGGTGACGACGGTGGCGGGCCTCGGCACCGCCGACGAGCTGCACCCGATGCAGCAGGCGTTCGTCGACAACTTCGCCTTCCAGTGCGGCTTCTGCACCGCCGGGATGATCACCACCGCGTCGACGCTGCGCCCCGGGCAGCTCGCCGACCTCCCGGCGGTGATGAAGGGCAACATCTGCCGCTGCACCGGGTACCGGGCGATCCGCCAGGCCGTCGCCGAGGGCGTCGCGAGCGCCGGCGCGCCGCCGAGGCCCGCGCCGCCTGCGCCGACCGGGGAGCTGGTCGGCCGCTCGGTCACCCCCCTCGCCGCGCGGCGGGTCGTCACCGGGACCGAGCCGTACACGTTCGACGTGGCGGTGCCCGGTGCGCTCCACCTGCGCGTGCTGACCTCCCCGCACCCGCACGCGCGGATCCGGTCGATCGACGTCGGCGCGGCCGAGCGGGTCGAGGGTGTCGAGCTGGTCCTCACCCACGAGAACGTGCCGCCGAACCGCTACTCCACGGCCCGTCACGAGGACCGCAACGCCGACCCGGACGACACCCGCATGCTCGACGACGTGGTCCGGTTCGTCGGGCAGCGGGTCGCCGCGGTGGTGGCCACCACCGTGGCCGCGGCGGAGGAGGCCTGCCGCCTCGTCGAGGTCGACTACGAGCTGCTGCCCGCGGTGTTCGACCCGGAGGACGCCCGCTCGCCGGGGGCGCCCCTGCTGCACCCCGAGCGCACGGCCGCCGACCGGGTCGCCGAGGCCGGCCGCAACGTGATCGCCTCGCTGCACGACGGCCACGGCGGCGACGTCGAGGCCGCGCTGGCCGCGTCGGACGTGACCGCGGCGGGCACCTGGCAGACGCAGCGCGTGAGCCACGGCCAGCTGGAGACGCACGGCACGATCGGCTGGCTCGACGACGCGGGCCGGCTGGTGCTGCGCACCAGCACCCAGGTGCCGTTCCTGGTGCGCGACGAGGTGTGCCTGCTGCTCGGCCTGCCGAAGGACCGGCTGCGGGTGTTCACCGAGCGGGTCGGCGGTGGGTTCGGCGGCAAGCAGGAGATGCTCACCGAGGACCTCGTCGCCTACGCCGTGCTGCGGACCGGGAAGCCGGTGGGCTGGGAGATGAGCCGCTCCGACGAGTTCGTCTCGGCCACCGTGCGACACCCGTTCCGGGTCCGGGTGGACCTGGGCGCGCGCCGCGACGGCGTCCTGACGGCGATGAAGATCGACGTGCTGTCCGACACCGGCGCCTACGGGAACCACGCCGGTGGGGTGCTGTTCCACAGCTGCGCGGAGTCGATCAGCCTCTACAACGCACCCGTCAAGCGGGTGGACGCCGAGGTCGTCTACACGAACAACGTGCCGTCCGGCGCGTTCCGCGGCTACGGGCTCGGGCAGGTGATCCTCGGGGTCGAGTCGGCGATGGACGAGCTCGCGATCGCCCTGGACATGGACCCCTTCGAGCTGCGCCGGATCAACGCGGTCCGCGACGGCGACCCGCTGGTCGCGGCGCACCCGGAGACCGACCTCGTGTGGGGGAGCTACGGGCTGGACCAGTGCCTGGACGCCGCCCAGGCCGCGCTGCTCCGCGGCAACGGCCGCGCGGCCCCCGAGGGGGAGCACTGGCGGGTGGGCGAGGGCATGGCCGTCGCGATGATCGCCACGATGGCGCCGTTCGGGCACCGCTCGCGGACGAGGATCACGCTCCGGCCCGACGGGCACTACGTGCTCGGCGTCGGCACCAGCGAGTTCGGCAACGGCACCACCACCGTGCACGCGCAGATCGCGGCCACCGTCATGAACACCGGCCTCGACCGGATCGAGCTGACCAACTCCGACACCGACGGTGCGGAGTACGACACCGGCGCGTTCGCGTCGGCGGGCACCACCGTCGCGGGCAAGGCGCTGCACGCGGCGGCGCTCGCGCTGCGCGGGATCGTGCTGGCGGCGGCGGCCGGGCTGGCCGGCGTCGACGTCGCGCACTGCGCGCTGTCGCGCGAGGGTGTGCAGGCAGGCGATCGGTGGCTGGGCTTCGCCGAGGTGATCGCGGCCGTGCCCGCCGAGCACCGCCGCGGCGGCGGTGTGAGCGCCACCGGCAGCGAGGTCGGGGACCTCCGCTCGCTCTGCTTCAACGTGCACGCGTTCCGGGTCGCCGTCGACGTCCGGACCGGCGAGGTGCGGATCCTGCAGTCGGTCCAGGCCGCCGACGCGGGCACCGTGATGAACCCGGAGCAGTGCCGCGGCCAGGTGGAGGGCGGGGTGGCGCAGGCGATCGGCGCGTCGCTCTACGAGGAGGTGCTGGTGGACGGGGGTGTGGTCGGGAACGCGGCCTTCCGCACCTACCGCGTCCCGCGGATGGTGGACGTGCCGGACACCGAGGTCCACTTCGCCGAGACCAGCGACGACCTCGGGCCCTTCGGCGCCAAGTCGATGAGCGAGAGCCCCTTCAACCCGGTGCCCGCCGCGATGGGCAACGCCATCAGCCGCGCGATCGGGACGCGCCTCCACGAGACGCCGTTCTCCCGCGACCGGATCTGGCGGGCCCTGGCCGGTGATCAAGAGCCCTCTTAGGCCACGTGCGTTTCGCGCGCGGCGCCCAGAACGCGTGCGCCGACCCGTGGTGATCCCCCAGCGGGCCATGATCGGCGCCTCCGGTGCCAGGGCGACAAATCTGTCGCTCCGGCACCGAACATGCTGATCATGACGGGCCGGGGTCGGCTCCGCTCCGGTCGAGCAGCGCCAGCCTCACGGAGCAGGGCGAGCACCGTCCACTCCGGCAGGGCTCGCGTCATGAGGGCGAGCCCAGGGCGGGGTCATGACCGACGAGCGGGTGCGAGCGGCGAGCCCTCGTCCGAACCGCATCGTGCCGTCGTCCACGCGGCGGAGCTTCATGTCGACGTAGTCGAGCGGGTAGTTCTGCCGGGCCAGCCACGGCCGCCCGGAGCCCTGCTTGGGCAGGGCGGCGACAGCCCGCTGCACGTAGCCCGACGTCAGGTTCAGGATGGGGCGGGCGTGGGCCGGATCGGCCCGGCTCGCGTCCGGGGTGGCGGTGGTGAAGCCGTGCGCCGCCATGTGGTTGAGCACGCGGCAGACGTACTGCGAGGCGAGATCGGCCCGCAGCGTCCACGAGTTGTTGATGTAGCCGACGCACCACGCGAGGTTGGGCACCCCGCTGAACATCAGGCCCTTGTAGGTGAACAGCGTTCCGGGGTCGACGGCGCGGCCGTCCACGCTCAGGGCGACCTCGCCGAGCGCCACGACCCGGAGGCCCGTGGCGGTGACGACGATGTCGGCCGGGAGCTCGCGGCCCGACGCCAGTGCGATGCCGTTCTCCGTGAACGTCGCGATCGTGTCGGTGACGACGTCGGCCTTGCCGCTGCGCAGCGCCCCGAAGAGGTCGCCGTCGGGCACGACGCACAGCCGCTGGTCCCACGGGTCGTAACGCGGGACGAAGTGCGGGTCGACGGGGATGCGGTCGGGCAGCTGGGCCGCGGCACCGTCGCGCATGAGCTTGCCGACGCGCGCGGGCCAGCGCCGCGCGGCCTGGTAGGTCAGCGTGGTGAACGCGATGCTCTTGAGCCGCACCAGCCGGTGCGCGAGCTTCTCGGGCAGCAGCGACCGCAGCCGGTCGGCGACGGGGTCCTTTCCCGGCAGCGACACGACGTAGCTGGGGGAGCGCTGCAGCATCGTCACGCTCTCGGCGTCCGGCGCCATCGCCGGCACGAGCGTGACGGCGGTGGCCCCGCTGCCGATCACGACCACCTTCTTCCCGCGGTGGTCGAGGTCGGCGGGCCAGGCCTGCGGGTGCACGATCGTGCCGCCGAACCGGTCCCGGCCGGGGAAGGCGACCTCGTACCCGCCGCGGTAGCTGAAATAGCCGCTGCAGAGGTACAGGAACGTGCAGGTGAACGTGACGGTCGCGCCGTCGTGCTCGGCCTCCACCGTCCAGCGCGCCTCGGCCGACGACCAGGCCGCGCGCACGACCCGGTGCCCGAACCGGATCTCCTTGTCGATGCCGAACTCGGCGGCCGTCTCCCGCACGTACTCCAGGATCGACGGGCCGTCGGCGATCGCCTGCGGGCTCGGCCACGGCCGGAACGGGTAGCCGAGGGTGAACATGTCGGAGTCCGAGCGGATGCCGGGGTAGCGGAAGAGATCCCAGGTGCCGCCGATGGAGTCACGGGCCTCGAGGATCGTGTAGCTCCGGCCGGGGCACTGCGTGCCGATCCGGTAGGCGGCCCCGATGCCGGAGAGCCCGGCCCCCACGACGAGGACGTCGACATGCTCGGCAGCCACGGTCGCGCTCCATCCGCTCGCAGAAGTTACTCCCGGTAGGTTAGCGCAGGATCGAGCCGCAGCTGCTCGGTGAGACCGACGTGATCCCAGAGCGTGCGGTGCGAGGTGATCAGCGACTCGGTGGTGCCGAGCCGGCTGGTGTGCCGGAACGCGACGACGGTGATCGCGAGCACCTCGGCGTGGCGGTGCGTCGGTTCGGCGCCCGGCAGCAGCCAGGGCAGCTCGCGGTCGTGGGTGAAGGCGACCATCACCTCGTCGACGAGGCGGTGCTGGTCCGCGGTGCGCGACAGGCGCCGGAAGGTGAGATCCGGCGGGATGTGGGGGAGGACGTCCTCGGCGAGGTGGCGGCGCAGGTCCTGCTGGTCGCGGGCCCCGCGGCCGCACGGGAGGTTCTCGACGACGCAGTCGGGCGCGGTGGCGGCGAGCGCGGCGTCGATGTCGCCGCTGGAGTGCACCGCGGCGTCGAACGCGTCGGTGACCTTCGCGATCGCCCAGATGAGCTGTTGGATCCCCATGGTCACCGCCTGATGCTGACACGGCGCGGGTGATCCGGTCCACCGGAGCGAGCCGGTCACGGGCGTCGGGCTCGGGCACCGGACCGCCGCTCCTATACTCGCCCGCGAACGGGGCGGGTGAGGATGGCAGGTCCGGAGCGACGGGACGCGGAGTTCAGCCGGTTCGTCCAGGACCATCGCGCCACGCTGCTGCGGGCCGCCACCGCGCTCACGGCCGGCGATCCGCATCTGGCCGAGGACGTCGTTCAGACGGCACTCACCCGGATCTACCTCCACTGGGCGCGCGTCCCGGCCGGCCCGTCCGGGTTCGGGTACGCCCGCCAGGTGCTCGTCCGCTGCTTCATCGACCAGACCCGCCGCGCCCGGTGGCGGCGGGAACGCGTCGTCGACGCGGTCCCCGACCGCCCGGCCGGCGCGACCGCACCGTCCTCGCCGCAGATGGTGGCGGCGTTGCGCGGCCTGCCGCCGCGGATGCGGGCCGTGCTGGTGCTGCGGTTCTGGTTTGATCTGGACGTCGCGCGAACCGCGGCGGAGCTCGGTTGCTCGGAGGGCACCGTGCGCAGCCAGACGGCCCGTGCGCTGGGTCGGCTGCGGTCCGATCCCGACGTCCTCGGAGCCCTCGTCGGAAGGGAGGACGGCCCGTGACCGACATCCGCGACATCCTCGCCATGGCAGCGGGCGACGAGATCCCACCCGACCCGGCGACGGTGGCGGCCGACCTCGCGCGAGGACGGGCGGCGCTCGCCCGCCGCAGACGCCGGGCGGTCGCGTCGTCCGTCGTCGGCGTGGGTGCCGTCGTCGTGGCCGCCACCGTGCTGCCGGGTCTGTGGGTCGGCGGTCACGACATCCGGCCGGCGCCCGTGGCGGTGTCGCCGGCCCGACCCCCGGCGCCCGTCCGGCCGGATCCGGCGGGCGACCGGCTCGTGCCCTATCCCGGCACGACGCCGGTGGGGCTGCACCCCACGGTGGTGCCCCGCGGATGGACGGTGGCCGAGGGCGACGAGTCCTCCGTGCTGCTGTCGGGGCCGTCCGACGAGGCGGTGATCACGGCGACGCTGGTCGCACAGGTCCCCGTCGAGCTGACGGACACGACCCCGGTCCTGACCCCCGGCGGCGCCGCGGTGTGGGTGAACCCGTCGAGCGACGGCACCGAGGTGGTGGTCGACCACGGGGCGTGGCTGGTGTCGGTGTTCTTCCCGGCCACGGGGGGCGTGCCCCCCTGGACGGTGGAGGAGATGGTGCGGCTGGCCGGCGGGATCGAGCTCAGCCGACCGGCTCCGAACCCGCCGCGATGACCGGCCCCACGTCCGCCGGGGCGCCCGGCCACAGGTCGGACGGGGGGCGGCCGATCGGGTGCAGCTCGCCGAACATGTCGGTCGGATCCAGCGGTTCCCCGGCGGCGGCGGTGGCCACGACGTCGCGCCAGATCTGCGCGGGTGTCGTGCTGCCCTGGACCGGGGTGCCGTCCGCGGTGCGGATCGGGGTGTTGCGGTCGGTGCCGACCCACACGACCGTCGCCGTGCCCGGGGTGCCGCCGGCCATCCAGGCGTCCTTGTTCTGCCCGCTCGCCCGGGACTGCACCGTGCCGGTCTTCGCGGCCGTGGGCCGGCCGACGTCGATCCCGTCGTGGGGTGCCACATCGAGCATCGACTCCACCGCGTTGCGCGCGACGTCCGGCGCGAACCGCCGCTCCGGTGCCGCTCGCCGGTCCGGGACGACGGCGCCCGCTCCGTCGGTCACCCTCGTCACGAGGTGGGGGGCGTTCCAGACGCCGCCGCCGAGGATGGTCGCGTAGGCCGAGGCCAGCTGGACGGGGCTGACCTCGCGGTTGCCGAGTGCGATGGCCGCGTCGGGATCGTCCAGCGCGGCGGTGACGCCCGCCCGGTGGGCCGCGTCGGCCACCGCCTCCGGCCCGACGTCGGTGGCGAGATCGACGAAGACGACGTTGTTGGAGACCGTCGTGGCCTGTTTGAGGTCGCAGCGCTCGCACCCGGCACCCTCGGCGTTGCGCAGTCCGGGCCGCTCGGCGCCGCGGAACACCGTGCCCAGCCCGATCGGCGGGTCGTGCTCCAGCGCGGCGAGCGTGACGAACGGCTTGAACGTCGAACCCGGCTGCTTCAGGACGCGGGCGTAGTCCAGCCCCTGCCCGTCGGGGCCTCCGTCGTAGGCCGCGATACCGCCGTCCCCCGGTGTGATCGCGACGACGGCGGCGCGCAGGTCCCGGGGCTGGCCGTCGAGGTGGGCGGCCGCCGAGCGGACCGCCGCGTCCTGCGCCGCGCGGTCCAGGGTGGTGACGATCCGCAGGCCGCCACGGCGGAGGTCGTCGTCGCTGATCCCGGCGTCCTCCAGCTCACGCAGCACGGCGGCGACGACGTGCCCCCGCGAGTCCGTGGGCAGGCCCGGGCGCACCGGGTTCCGCGGGGCGGTCACCGGGAAGCGCGCCGCCGCGCGCTGCGCCGGAGTGATCCAGCCCTCCTGGACCATCCGGTCGAGCACGAACGTCCAGCGGACGCGCGCCTGCGCGCCGTCCAGGCCCGGGTCCCACCGCGACGGAGCCGGGATGAGGCCCGCGATCACGGCCCCCTGCTCCAGGGTCAGCTCGCTCACCGGCCGGTCGAAGTACGCGTGCGCCGCGGCCTCGACCCCGTACGCGCCGCGGCCCAGATAGATCGTGTTGAGGTAGTCCTCGAGGATCTGGTCCTTCGTGCGCACGGTCTCCAGCTTGATCGACAGCACCAGCTCGCGCAGCTTGCGGGAGAGCGAGTGCTCGTTGCCGACGAGCGCCGTCTTGACGTACTGCTGCGTGATCGTCGAGCCGCCGCCCGAGCCGCCGGTGAGCTGCTTCCAGGTCGCTCGCAGGATGGCGGCGAGGTCGAAGCCCTGATGGGTGAAGAACCCGCCGTCCTCCGCCGCCAGCACGGCCTGCTGCACGTGCTGGGGGATCGCGGCGAGCGGAACGCGGGTGCGGTTGCCGCCCTCGACGGCGAGCCTCGCGTACTCGGTGCCGTCGGCGTAGGTGAGCACCGCAGCCTGGTCGTTCACGGTGGCGGCGGGCTCGGGCAGCTCGGTGAGGGCGTAGGCGACGGCGAACGCGACCAGCGGGGTCAGCACGCACACCGCCATCGCGCCGACGAACCACCACCGCCTCCGGAAACGCCGGGTACGCCCGCGGGAGTGGCGGGCGCGTCGCCGAGCAGGAAGTCGTCGCATGCCTCCGGTACGCGGCGGGCACCCGCTGACGCTGCTCAGGTGTGATCCAGAACACTCCCGGCAGTGCGGGGCTGAACGCCCGCATCGCCACGACCCATGACCGTGACGGTGCCGGCCGACGCTAGCCTGGCCCCATGGCAGACCGTGGAACCCCTGCCCGCATCGGTCGCCACGAGGCCTGGTTGGCCGGGGTGCTCATCGCGTGCTCGACGCCGGCGCTGTTCACGACGGCGTTCACGGCCGGGATCGACGTCGGCGGGCAGGGCAGCGCGGCCGGGCCGCTCGCGTTCGGCGCAGCGGTGATGCAGGCGCTGCCGCTGCTGTGGCTGCGCCGGTACCTGGTGCCCGCAGCCCTCGCCACGGCCGGGGCGTTCGCTTTCCGCTACTCGCTGGATGTCGCCCCGTCGCTGGCGGATCTGTCGTTCGTCGTCGTGCTCGAGGCGCTCGTCGTCTCCGCACCTCGGCGGACCGTCATCGCAGCACTCTCGGTGGCGGTGCTCGCGGTCGGCGGGCTGTTGTGGGGGACCGCGCCGAGCCCGGCGTTCGCGGCGTTCGGCGGGCTCCTGGGAGTCGGGCTCCTCGTGGCGGTCCCGGCCCTGGTCGGATGGACGCGCCGGCGCCGCGCCGCCGAGCTCGACCTCGCCCGACGTCTGGTACGAGACCTGGAGACACAGCTCGTCAGGGCGCACGCCGATCCGGGGCCCAGCCTCGACGCGGAGCGCTCGGAGCCGCCGCGGCTGACGGCTCGCGAACGGGACGTCCTGCACCTGGTGGCGCAGGGCCTGTCCAACCCGGAGATCGCCGACCGCCTGTTCATCGGGCGCGAGACGGTGAAGACGCACGTCAGTCGGTTGCTGGCCAAGTTCGGGTTCCGCCAGCGACACGAACTCATCGTGTGGGTCCACCGCAGCGGGCAGGCGGTCATTCCCGAGCCCCGGCCAGCTCCACCGGGCGCGACCGCATCATCAGCAGCGCGGGGATCAGGCTCGCGACCAGGGCCAGCACCGACACCGCCACGATGAGTGGACCGATGACGTCCCACGGCACCACGGGCGTCACCGCGACGTCCAGGACGCCGGCGAGCGTCGACGTCACGCCGAGCAGGGTCAACCCCGTGAGCACGGCGGCGAGCACGACCCCGATCGCCACGACCAGGACGGCTTCGGCCACGACGGCGAGGGCCACCTGGCCGACGGTCGCACCGCCCAGGCGCAGCACCGCGAACTCCCTCCCGCGTTCGCCGATGCTCATGACGAGCGTGTTGGCGATGGCGATCCCGGTGTAGAGGACCGCCATCCCGAGCAGCGCGATCAAGGCGACCCGGTTGATCCGGGCGCTCGCGAGGTCCCGGGTGAGGAGCCAGTCCGACACCGACGACAACGACGTGCCCGGTCCTGCCCGCCGGGCCAGCTCCGCCGGGTCGCCGTCCGCCAGCACGACGTCGGCGAGCTCGGCGGCCCCCGCCGTGGTGAGGAGGGTCGACGGCAGCAGCACGGAGCTCAGGACGGGCGGACCGTCCACGACCGCGACCACCCGCAGCGGACGCGGCGTCGGCCCGTCGAGGTAGACCGGCATCACGTCGCCCACGGCACGTCCGGTGGACGAGGCCACCGCGACGGATTCGCCGGTGAGGTCGGCCAGCGAGCCCGACCGTACGGTGAGATCGACCAACCGGGGCAGGGTCGTCGGGTCGACGCCGGTGGCGGGAACGGCGCCCTCGCCGCTCCGGTCCGCCTGCACCAGCGTGGTGGTGAACAAGGCCGACACGACCGAACGAGGGGATTCCCGCATCCTGTCGATCGCGGCCACGGTGATCCCCGGGGTGCCGGCCGGCAGGACGACGTGCTCGGCCACCAGCCGGGTCCGGTCGGCCTGGGTCATGGCCGACTGGCTCGTCCCGGTCAACCCGAACAGGCCGGCCACGAGCGCGATCGTGACCATCACCGGTCCGGCCGTGGTGGCGGTCCGCCGTACGTTCCCCAGCGCGTTCTGGCGCACCAGCAGACCCGTCGCGCCCGTGCTCCTCGAGAACGGCAGGGTCAACACCGCGACGACCGGGGGTATGAGGACCGGCCCCAGCAGCCCGGCCGCGACCACGGCCAGTTCCATCGTCAGCACCGACAGGCCGATGGCATCCGGCCCTCCGAGCCGTGGCCCGATGACGGCCAGCACCACCGTCCCGGCTGCCGCCAGCACGGCGAACGCCCACCGGGCCGGCGACATGAGGCGCACCTCCACGGCGGCCTCCCGGAGCGCCTCTGCCGGGTGCACGCGACCCGCCCGGCGAGCGGCGGCGAAGGCACCGAGGAGCGCCACCGCCACGCCCACCCCGGCGGCGATGATCAACGCGGCCCAGGACACCGTCACGGTGAAGCCGGCCGGCGCGAAACCGACGGCCGTGAGGGCCCGTGCCACCGGCCCGCTCAGGGCAACCCCGATCGCGTCCCCGCACAGCGCGGCGACGACCGCCACGGCGAGCGCCTCGCCCAACACCATCCGGCGCACCTGCGCTGCAGAAGCGCCGATGCTGCGCAGCACCGCGAACTCGCGGCGCCGCTGCAGGACGGCGAACGTGAACGTCGCCGCCACCACGAAGATCGAGACGAAACCCGCGATCGCGGCCACCGTGCCCATGATCGCCGCTGTGCCCTCCAGCAGGGTGGCGTCGGGATCGGAGTCGACCCGACCTCGATCGTCACCGACGAGCACCTCACCCCCCGGCACCGCCCGGGCGACCGCGGCCACCACCGTCGCCGGGTCCGCACCAGGGGCGATGTCGAAGGTCACCGCGTCGACCGGGGTGCGCGCCGCGGCCTCGTCGGAGACGAACAGCGCGGCCTGCAGCGGAGCGCCTGCGGCGATTCCGCTGACCCGCCACGTGCTCACCCCGCCGGAAGCCAGGATCGAGACGGTGTCCCCGGGCGCGACCCCGGCCGTGGCGGCGAGTGCCGAGTCGACGACGACCTCATGACGGTCCAGCGGCGCGCGCCCCGACCTCAGGGAGTACGGGGCAGCCGCGGCGATCGACCACGGTCGGACGACCGGCTCCCGAGGATCCGGCACGACCGCGCCGTCCCGGCCGAGCAGCTGCGCGTAGGTGGTGCGATCGACACGCACTGCCGCGACACCGGGCAGGGAGGCCACCGTCGCCGCCGTCGACGCCGGCAGCGGCGCGGCTCGGTCCAGGCGGACGGGGTCGTCGTCCTCGTCGGCCGGCCGCTGCTCCTTCCCGGACGTGCCCACCGTGGTCGCGCCCTTCAGCACGGCGTCCGTCGCTGCGAACAGTCGCGGCGTCACCGGCCGAGCGACCGTGGCCGCGATCACCAGGGCGGTCACGGCGATCAGTGCCACCCCGAGCACGAGTGCCACCACGGCTCCGAGCAGGCCCACCCAGCGGGCCCGCAACGTCGACAGGCTGATCATGGGCGGGACTCCAGCCGGGTCATCTGGTCGGCGATCGCCCGGGCGGTGGGACGGACGAGCTCCTCGCGGATGCGACCGTCGGCGAGGAACACCACGCGGTCGGCGTAGGAGGCGGCGACCGGGTCGTGGGTGACCATCAGGATCGTCTGGCCGAGGCGGTCCACGAGGGAACGCAGCAGGCGCAGGATGTCCGCTCCGGTGCTCGTGTCCAAAGCGCCTGTCGGCTCGTCCGCGAAGAGGACCTGCGGCTCGCTGATCAGCGCGCGGGCGATGGCGACCCGCTGCTGCTGCCCGCCCGACAGCTGCGCCGGTCGCCGGCCCGCCTGATCGGCCAGGCCGACACCGGCCAGGGCGGCCCGGACGGCGGACCCGTTGACGCGGCGGCGGGCCAGGCGCAGCGGCAACGCCACGTTCTGTTCGGCGGTGAGCGCGGCGAGGAGGTTGAAGTACTGGAAGACGAAGCCGACCCGCTCGCGCCGCAGGACGGTCAGTGCCTTGTCGGCGAGCCGGGT
>CAXTTN010000004.1:0-40002 GCA_964247105.1 uncultured Pseudonocardia sp. | reverse complement strand
CACGGCGTCTCGGCGGCGGCCACCAGCACCGCGGCGGCGTCGGCGGCGGCGTCCTTGTGCTTGCCGACCACCCGGGTCAGGTCGATGTCGCCGATCCGCACGGAGCCCGCGGTCGGCCGGTCCAACCCGGCCGCGCACTGCAGCAGCGTGCTCTTCCCCGATCCGGACGGGCCCATGACGGCGTTGAACATCCCGCTCGCGAACGCGACGCTCACCCCGTCCAGCGCAGCGACGGGCGCGTCGCGGGATCCGAAAACCCGTTGCACGTCCTGGAGCGCGACAGCCGGCCGGACGGGGGCCCGCTCCTCACGCTGCTGTATCCGAGGCGTTGTCGCTGACTCTTCCACTGCTCTCCTCATTCCCGGGCCGCCGGCGGCCCGGGACGGACGGTAGGAAGCCGCGGCGGGCCGGCACCATCCCGCAGGGTGGGGACACCGACCTCGGGGATGCCGGGTTGCCTCACCCGACCGGGGGTGGAGGCGACGGAGCGTCCGGCGCGCGCTACGCGCTGACGTCGCCCAGCCGCAGGGCCCGGCGGGCCAGGTGCGGGAACAGGCGCTGGTCGGCGTCCTCCTCCTCGATCCCGAGCAGCGCGAAGGCACGCTGCACCCGGTAGCGCACCGCGTTGCGGTGCAGGTGCAACACCTCCGCCGTGGTGCGGCACCCCGCGGTCACACCCCGCACGCACACCCGTCGGCGTCGGCGAGGACGCTCGTCGCCTCCGGCGCGTCGGCCTTGACGGTGTAGACCTCCCACGGTTCCGCGCCCGGGCCGTGCACCCACACCTTGTCCTGCAGCGCGTAGCAGCAGGTCGTGTCGTTCTCCACCGCCGTGACCAGGCCCAGGCCCGAGAGGCGGGTGGTGGCGCGGTCGACCTCGTCGGTCGTCCCCACCTCCACCCCGAGGTGGTCCATCACCGTCGGCTGACCGGCCTCGCCCTCGATCAGGACGAGCTTGAGCGGCGGTTCGGTGACGGCGAAGTTCGCGTAGCCGGGGCGGCGCTTGGCCGGCCCGACCCCGAACAGCGACGAGTAGAAGGCGATGGACGCCTCCAGGTCCGACACCCGAAGGGCCAGTTGAACACGAGACATGGCCGTGACTCCCTTGTTTCGATATCGGTCGACATGACCTTGCGCCTTGGATCGACACCTGTCAAGGTAGACAAATGTCGAATCAAGAGCAGGCGGGGTGCTGCTCACCGCTGGCCCGGGAGCCGCTGTCGACCGGCCGCGCGGTCGAGCTGTCGAGGGTGTTCAAGGCGCTGGGTGATCCGGTGCGCCTGCGGCTGGCGTCGTTGATCGCGTCCCACGAGGGCGGGGAGGCGTGCGTCTGCGATCTCACCGACGCGTTCGACCTGAGCGGCCCGACGATCTCCCACCACCTCAAGGTGCTGCGCGAGGCCGGACTGATCACGGGTGAACGCCGGGGCACGTGGGTGTACTACCGGATCCGGCCCGACGCCCTGCGCCGCCTGTCCGCGGTCCTGGTGCTGGACGACGCCGCGGTGCCGGCATGACCACGAGCGGGGCCGGGGTCGCCGCGAAGCTGTCCACGCTGGACCGCTTCCTCCCGGTCTGGATCATCGCCGCGATGCTCGTCGGCCTGCTGGCCGGTCGGCTGGTCCCCGGTCTGGGGGCGGCGCTGGACGCGATCTCCGTCGACGGGGTGTCGCTCCCGATCGCGCTCGGGCTGCTGGTCATGATGTATCCGGTGCTCGCGAAGGTGCGCTACGACCGCCTCGACACCGTCACCGGTGACCGGCGCCTGCTCGTGTCGTCGCTGGTGCTGAACTGGATCGTCGGCCCCGCGCTGATGTTCGCCCTGGCCTGGCTGCTGCTCCCGGACCTTCCCGAGTACCGCACCGGCCTGGTCGTCGTCGGGCTGGCCCGCTGCATCGCCATGGTCGTCATCTGGAACGACCTGGCCTGCGGCGACCGCGAGGCCGCCGCGGTGCTGGTGGCGGTCAACTCGGTGTTCCAGGTGATCGCCTTCGCCGCCCTCGGGTGGTTCTACCTCGACGTCCTGCCGGGCCGGCTCGGGCTGCCGCAGACCGATCTGAACGTCTCGCCGTGGCAGGTCGCCGTCTCCGTGCTGATCTTCCTCGGGGTCCCGCTGGTGGCCGGCTACCTCAGCCGGCGCGTCGGGGAGAAGGCCAGGGGGCGTGCGTGGTACGAGGCGAGGTTCCTCCCGGTCATCGGGCCGTACGCGCTGTACGGGTTGCTGTTCACGATCATCGTGCTGTTCGCGCTCCAGGGTGACGCCATCACCTCCCGCCCGCTCGACGTCGCCCGCATCGCCGTGCCGCTGCTGGCCTACTTCGCGATCATGTGGGCCGGGTCCTACGCGCTCGGCACGGCGATCGGGCTCTCCTACGAGCGCACCACGACCCTGGCGTTCACTGCGGCGGGCAACAACTTCGAGCTCGCCATCGCCGTGGCCGTCGCCACCTTCGGCGTCACCTCGGGCCAGGCCCTCGCCGGCGTCGTCGGGCCGCTGATCGAGGTGCCCGTCCTGGTGGGACTGGTGTACGTCTCCCTCGCGCTGCGCCGCCGTCGAACCGTCCCCGAGGTCCTGTTCGTGTGCATCCACAACGCCGGCCGGTCCCAGATGGCCGCCGCGCTCCTGCACCACCACGCCGCCGGATCGGTCCGCGTCACCTCGGCCGGTTCGGAGCCGGCCGACCAGGTCAACCCGGCGGTCCGCGAGGTCATGGCCGAGATCGGGATCGACCTGTCCCGCGAGTTCCCGAAGAAGCTCACGACCGACGCGGTGCAGGCCGCCGATGTCGTGATCACCATGGGCTGCGGAGACGCCTGCCCCGTCTTCCCCGGCCGGCGCTACCTGGACTGGCCGCTCGCCGACCCGGCGGGGAGGACGGCCGAGGAGATCCGCCCGATCCGCGACGACATCGACGCCCGCGTCCGGGGGCTGCTGGCCGAGCTGAGCGGCGCCGGCGGGGTACTCACCCCCGGCGGGCGTGTCTGAGCTCGCGCACGGGAGCGATCTTGCGGCACACCAGCGCGACGCCACCGGCCATCACGTTCCTGCGGACGCACAGCCGCAGCGAGTTCGTGGCGAGGGCGTCGCGCACGGCGGCGGCCAACGGGCCGCCGTGCGGCTCGCAGGGGAGCGCGGCCGCGACCCAGCCCGCGGGGACCACCCGGTTCACGGCGGCCCGGAAGAGGGCCGCAGAGGGCATCGCGGCCGAGCCGTCGCCGAGGGCGATGACCGCGAGTCGCATCAGCCGCTCGGGAAGGTCGGCCTCGGCGCACGGCACGAGCAGCAGCGCGTCCGGCGAGGGCATCGGGTGTGTGGCGACCGCGGGCATGAGGGCGAGCAGATCCGCGAGCGCGATGCCTGGCCCGTCCTCGCCACCCATGTCCGACCTCCCGATCGCCCGGTGGGGCCATCGTGTGCCCGGCGGCCCCGACCGGGCGGTACCGGACTGGCACTGCGACCCTGCGGTGACTGCGCACCTGGGAGGTCGGGGCCCTGCGGCGACGGCTCCCACCGTCACGGCCGCTCCGGCGGCGGAGCGGGCCGACCCGGCCGCCTCACCACGAACGTCCTTCCTCCTGGATGGTGCACGAGTCGTCCGCCGCAACGAGCGCGGCCGCCAGCACGGCCGGGTCGGTGGTACGTGGCAGCTCACTGACCTGCCCGTCGCCGACGGCCACCACGCGCCAGACGCCGTCGTTCCGCATGGCGAGATCGGTGGTGACGAAGCGGCAGCCGAGGAGCTCCACGAGCGGGCGGACGCCGTCGAGTGCCGGCGCCGACCGGAACCCGGGGGTGTCGGGGTGCGCGCTGACGAGAACGGCTCGCCCGTCGAGCCACCAGACGCGGGCCTCCCCGAGCAGCCGGTCGTACCTCTCGAACCGGCGCAGCACGATCCCACCGGCCAGGAACCCCCCCTGGAGGTGCACGAACCGTCGCACCACCCGCCAGAGGCGTTCGGTGTCCGCGAGGTCGGGCACGAAACACGCCTCGTCCCACTCGTGCTGGCCCGACGTGAGGAAGTCCCGCACGACACCGGGACCGCTGCCCCACGCCGCGACGAGCGCTGCCAGCGTCTCCGGCGCGGGCACCGCCCCGGCGGGGGACGGGAGCCAGGCGCTGCCGGGTGTCGCTCCGGCGAACGTCGGGTACCAGCCGGGGAGCTCGTGTGCGGCCACGTACTCCTGCGGGGCGGTGACCAGGAGGGCCCCGCGACGCATGAGCGCTGCGGCGAGCTGCTCGTACTGCGCCGCGGTGACCGTCCACCCGCGGTACCACACCCGGCCGAGGTCCCGCGGCACCCGGCGCACGGCGGCGTCCGCGTGACCGCGCACGAGGAGGTCGTGGTCGAGGAACGCGGTCGTGGCCCCCACGGCACGGGCCGCCGCCACCTCGTCCCGGAAACGGGCATCCGGGACCCGCAGGTCCAGCGCCTCGCCGCAGTACAGGATGGACGCCATGCCCGTCTCCTCGAACACATCGTGATGCCGACACCCGACACGGGCGTCGGGGTGGGCGCTCAGCCCACCTCGTAGGCCCCCAGGTCGGCAGCCTTGCCCTGCGGACGCTTCGTGCCGCGAAGGTCGACGGCGGGCGACCGCCCGCTCGATGCCCCGTCGACGGCGGGGCTGCCCGGCGACGGCCGGAAGTCGCGGTCGGCCGCGTTGCGGAACTTCGGGTCACCGGTGGTCATGTTGTTGACCAGGGTCACCCGGGTCGACCCGCCCGCGTCGATGCCCCGCCCGTCGTTCCTGACGGCGACGTTCCCGGCGACGAACACGTCGTCGGCACCGACCACCGCGATGTCGCGGTCACCGATCTCCGGGCTGAGCGAGTTGCCGGAGGTGGTGTTGTGGATGACGTCGACGTGGTCGCTCTTGAACACGTTGACCCCGAGGCCGCCGTTGCCGAACGACACGTTGTTCTCGATCAGCGTGCGGCCGAGATAGGGATCCGGCTTGCCCGCCGCGTCCGTGGACTTCTGGTGCGAGTCGACGATGATGCCGCCACCGTCGGTGATCTTGTTGTTCCAGTAGGTGGGCACCTTCTGCTGGTTGCCGTAGACCACGTTCTGTCGGACGATCAGCTTGACGCCCGTACTCCGGTCGGAGTTCCAGCTCCGCAGGAACGAGATGCCGCTCGTGCCGTAGGTCGTGTACCAGGAGGTGCCCGAGACGACGTTGCGCTCGATGGTGATGTAGTCGCCCGCGGTGCCGCCGATCCCGCCGCCCGGAAGCGCGTTGCAGACGTTGTCGCTGATCACGATGTGGTGGGCCTGCACGAAGCTGATGCAGTTGGTGTTGGCCGCCGGCTTCTTGGTCTCCTGCTGCTGGGAGAGGGCGAAGGCGAGAGTGATCTGGTCACGGTGCCCCTCCACCCGCAGGCCGTGGATCTGCACGTGGTCGGCGTCGATCCGGACGGCGTTCCAGTTCTTCGGGCTCGTCCGGAGGACGGGCTGTGCTCCGGGCGCGTTGGTGACCGTGATCCCGTCCTTGGTGACGTGCACGATGTTCGCGCCGTCGGTCGTGAACTCCCCGCTCATCAGGTACACCGAGTCCCCCGACTTCGCGGAGTCGACCGCCTTCTGGATCGTCTTCAGCGGGGCGGACTGCGACGCACCCGAGTTGCCGTCGTTACCGGTCGGCGACACCCAGATGGCACGCCCACCCGCCGCGGGCGGCACCGCATCGGTCGACCGCGCCGGCAACACCCCGTCCGACACCGGTGTCACCGGCGACGACGTCGGTGCTGCGGTGCCCGTCGCCGTGGGTGCTGCGGTGCCCGTAGCCGTGGGTGCCGCGGTGCCCGTAGCGGTCGGTCCTGCGGTGCCCGTAGCGGTGGGTGCTGCGGTGCCCGTCGCCGTCGGCGATCCCGTCACCACCGGGACATCCGTCGGCAGGATCCCTGCGGGAAGATCCTGCGGCGTACATGCCGCCGCTCCTATCGACAACGACACCATGACCGCGGCCAGACCCGAATTCCGTAACCGGTGTGACCCACGCCGGGGCCGATCGGGTGTGTGGACGTCATTCACCAGGAACTCCGTATCATCGTCGTTGTTCGGTAACCCGCTCCGCGGGCATCCAGCACGCGCGGGCGTCGTCGAAACAGGCCGTCCAGCGGCCGTCGACCGACCGCAGGACCATGCCGACGGCACGGCTGCGCCGGTGGTCGAGACGCATCTGGCAGGCCGACCGTCGCCGCGGGGACGTCCACCGGCCCAGCCCGCCGGGGATGGTCTCGGGCCGAACGGGCAGCCGGGCCGACCGACCGTGGCACCAGGCCGGCCCCGAGGTTCGGGGCCGGCGCAACCCGTGTCCGATCCGAACGGGCGGATCGGACACACACACCAGCTACTCCAGCTTCTCGTGCTGCGCAGCAACACGCGGAATTCGATGACCGACGGCAGCACGAACCGCCGTCGGGGCGGTGGATCCACCGCCGCAACGGAAACGGCTCGCCGCCGGCGGGGCACCGCGGCCAGGACGCGACCCGTCAGGCCACATCGTCAGGAACTACATGATCACGTGGGGAGCGTGCGCGACAATGCTCGCGCGGTGCGGCGCCTGCGTGGCCCCCCCAACCGGCACTTCTGATCGGATTCTTGCCCATATGGACACCGATCCGGCCCTTTCACCAAGGGCTTCCGTGTGAGCCACCACTTCGGCTCCGCCACACCCCGCGCCCAACCCGACACCGTCATCGCGAGGCAGCCGGCCCCGTCTCCTTCGCGATGTCAGCGACCGCCAGGCCGAGCGCGCGGTGCAGGGCTCCGAGCTGCCGACAGGCTGCGGAAGCTGGTCAACCACGTCCACCGGTACGGAACAGTTCCATCTGAGAGGTGCCCCCGGCAGGACTCGAACCTGCGACCTAGAGATTAGAAGCCACTCCGTGCGGTAGAGCATGGCAGGCGACGTGCATTTCTACGGGCTATCTGCCGGGTTTCAGTGGCTCCAGAGGCGTGGGTGTGCGGTACTTCGCTCCACGGATGGCTCCACGCCCGGTCGTCCGTCGGGTAGCCAGATCACGACGAGGAGCGGCAGGCGTCGGCGTAGCGTGAGCCGTGACCGTGGGACCAATGCGGAAGGTGGGCGCTGCAGAGCCATGGCCGAATCTGCGACCAGGACGACCGAGCCCACCGCGATACCCGCGTTCACCGAAGAGGCTGCCCGGCGAGCGTTGACACGTGCGTGTCAAGACGTCGGACTCGCAGCGGACCGGCTGGACCTGATCCGGATGGGCTCCAATGCCGTGTTCCGCGTCGACGCCAAGGTGATAGCCCGCGTGGCGCCGGCCGCCGCCTTGCTAGCGAACGCGCGCAAGCAGATCGAGGTCGCGCGCTGGCTCGACGCCGTCGACTACCCGGTGACGCGCGCCGTCGACGTCCGCCAACCGCTCGTTGTCGACGAGCGGGTGGTGACGTTCTGGGAATCGGTCAACGAGGAGACGGTCTACCCCTCGCTCGCCGATGTGGCGGAGCTGATCCGGCGGCTGCACCAGCTCGACGAGCCTCCCGGCCTCGACCTGCCGCCGCTGCGCCCGTTCGGGTCCCTCGACGACCCGCTGCCGCCGTTCCTGGGGCTATCCGCCGCGGACGGTCGATTCCTCCGCCAGCGCATCGAGTGGGCGCGTAGGACGTTCGTAGACCTTCCGTTCGTGCTTCCCCGAGGCGTGATCCACGGCGACGCGAACGTCGGCAACGTCCTCTGTCGGCCCAACGGCCAGGCTGTCCTGATTGACCTCGACAGCTTCGCCCGGGGCCCGCGCGAGTGGGACCTCATCCAGACAGCGATGTTCTACGACCGGTTCGGGTGGCACACCGAGGCCGAGTACCGCAGCTTCGTCGAGGTGTACGGGTTCGACCTGCTGACCT
This sequence comes from uncultured Pseudonocardia sp., assembly GCA_964247105.1. Classification (GTDB taxonomy): domain Bacteria; phylum Actinomycetota; class Actinomycetes; order Mycobacteriales; family Pseudonocardiaceae; genus Pseudonocardia. The sequence continues at coordinate 32,132 of CAXTTN010000004.1, read as the reverse complement.
GGCGCGGGTACGAGACTCTCGCTGACATGCGCGAGGTCGCGATGACGACGTGGCTGGGCAACAAGGCGCACCTCACTGAGCGTGCCGCCCTGGAGGCCGCCAAGCGGATCGAGGCGATCCGCTCAGGGGGCAGTCGCCGGGACTGGGACCCGCACTAGCCGTACCTCACCCGCGGCGCCGCCGTTAGGGTGGCCATGCTGCGCGGGGTCGGCATCAGCTCGACCGTCTACATTGCATGCTGAAGTGTCACTAGTACTGACTCTTGGGGTTCGTCGAGCGGGGCGCTAAGGTCCGCAGACCCCGGGCGCACGATGTGCACCGTGACGGGCTGCCAAGGTCGAGGGCGGCGTGCCGTATCACCTCTTGTTGCGGAGGAAGGCCACGAAGGTGTGCTGTTCAGAGCGGTTGTCCGCGCGTGCGCGACGTCCCCGTCTGGGCACTGCGCTGCGGCACCTGCGCGAGGCGTGCAGCGTGACACACGAGAAGGTAGCCGACATCTTCAAGTGCTCCCCGGCGAAGATCCGCCGGCTGGAGAACGGCCAGGGGGCACCGAAGCCATTGGGATGTCTGCGACATCCTCGTGTCCTACGAGCGCAGGGAGGGAGGTGAGAAGCCATGAGTAAGCATCAGCTACCGGGCGACAAGCGTCCGTGGCCATACAAGGACAACGGTCCGAGAATCCTGTCCGTCCTGGCAAGTTCAGTCAGGATCCTCGGAACCGCCATCTTCTTGATCACCCACTGGCACCACAACAGCTAGCCCAAATGGATGCCTTGCTCCGCACCGGTCTGGCGTCGAGAGCCGCCGGTGCGGAGCGAGGGTATCTCAGTCCGCGACTTGACGGACCGCTGTGCACACCTGGTGTACACCGTCGAAGAGTGGAGAGCCTTCCTCGGCGGCGTGGACAGACGGCGAGTTCGACTTCGGCATTGGGCCAGCGATCTACGTCCCAGTGGCCGGCTACCAGCCACTACCCACGCCGAGAAGCCCCTTCAGCTTCTGGCGGAACGATCTACGGGTGGAGACTAGACCGCTGCGGCGGGGGTCCACAGGCGTGAACCGCGGACCGAGGCCGCGAACTCGCGGACAGCGCGGTCCTGCTTGTGTTTGATCAACCGTTGCTTGAACTCGTCGACGTACCCGTGACAGCGGGCGGACTCTAGTGTCTCTCCCACCCGGAAGGCGTCCGCTGCCACTTGGCACCCCTGCTCGATGTCGCCCGCGTCGAGGTGCGCGTCGGCCAGCACCATCGCGACGAAGAAGTCACTGCGGACGTAGTCGCCTGACGCCTTGTCAAGGGCTTGGCCGGCCAGGTCGATCGCGGTTGCGGAGCGTCCAAGGTCCCGGTGGCAGTGTCCGAGCTCCGCCGCGAGCTCCGCATCGTCGAAGTAGCTGATCCACTCGGGGGCGTCGCCCTCCTTCCGGCGCTCGAACTCGCGAACGGCAGCGGCCATCGCGCGGTCGCACCCGGTCGCGTCACCGAGCCGCGCAAGAGCACGTGCCTCCATGGCGTGGAAATGCGCGGTGAGGATCGGGACTCCCGACGACGCCGTGCCGAGGCCTGCGGCGCGGGCGAGGTTGGCTGCCTCGCGGTAGCGGCCGAGGTAGGCGGCCTGGTGGCTCATCGCGTCGAGGATGCTGGCGCCGAGCAGTCTGTCGCCGCCGGCGTCCGCCAGGCCGAGCGCCTGGATGAAGTAGCGCTGCGCAAGCCCGTGCAGGCCGGCGTCGTAGGACATCCACGCTGCCAGCTGTGTCGCCTCACCCGCCGCGGAGAAGAGCGCTTGCCGTACGTCGGCCCGGCCGTCTGCGCGAAGGAGCGCCGGTAGCGAGGTGCGGAGGTACTGCACAAGCGCGTTTCGTGCGTGACCGCCGCCGAACATGCTGTCGAGGCGGTCGAACGTTCCGCGCATGGTCCGCAGACGCGCGACGTCGGCCAGCCCGACTCGTCCGCCCCGGCCGAGGTCGTGGACTGGCTGTTGCGACCCGACCAGCCAGCCCAGCGACGCGGCGTTCCATGCGTCGCTGTTGGGCGGCGCGTGCTCGACGCCCGGGTCCTCGGCGAGATCGGCGTCGAAGAGCTGCGCGACGGACGTGACTCCCGCGGCGGGTTCATCGGGGTAGTCCAGACCGACGTCGGGCGAGGTAGCGCGGTCGACGGCGAAGCCGAGGTCATCGGGTGCGACACGACGCCCGAGGCGTGCGGACAGCGCCTCGCGGATCGAGTCCCGGGTGAGGTCGTCGCGGGGGACGACCCCATCGAGCCAGCGCGTGACGTAGGTGTGGGAATAAGCGCGGTTCGAGCCCCGGCGGGAGGCGGCCTGCGTGACCGCTCTGGCGAACTGCTTACGCCCGCCGCGGCCGTCGCGGTCGAGGTAGCCAGCTTCGATGAGAAGACGTTCGAGCCGGTTGTTCCTCGCCATCGTTGCACCCCCTCACTGCGCCCAGCGTCCAAGTGTGCCCCCGTGTGCGCCCTGTTGTGGGCGGTTCCGGAAATCCAGTCTGGGTCCCGTACGAACAACCAGCTCGACGGATGCGGGAGGGAGGTGCGAGATGCCAGGACTACGGCGAGGTACCGGCCGCCTGCTCCAGTGCCTCGACTCGGCTGCGGAGGTCACGGAGCTCGCGACGAACGGCCGTGAGGTCGTCGGCCGGGGGAGTGGCAGCAGGCCTTCCTCGGAGCACGGTCTGGAGATGTTCGGACGGCCAGCCGAGCGCCGTGGAAAGCGATGCCAGGGTGCGAGGCTGCCGGCGGCGGGTGTTGAGGACGTGCACCAGCTCGCGCACGGTCGTCAGCGAGACGCCCGAGCGGGACGCCAGCTCGGTCATGGTCATGCCCTGCTCGTCGAGCCGGTCCCGCATGGCCGTCGCTACCGCGGCCCAGTCCTGATCCACGCGCCCTCCCGTGTTGTGAGGCGGGCCGAGCGTAGCTAGAGCGCGACCGCGAGCGCACTTCGCGCGTAAGTCGACACCGATGGACTATCAATCTACGCTCAAATTGAGCGTAAACTGGCACTCGCGAGGTTGAGTGGATGCAGAGATCACCAGCACGGACGACAGGCACGAACCAGCGTGAGGAGCAGTCAGTGAGTACCGAACCCGACAAGCGAACGGCGGCAGGCAGGCCGTCGTTCTACACCGCGACGGAGACGGCGGAGATCCTCCGGCTCGACGAGTCGACCCTGTACCGGCATCTCCGCAACGGCACGTTCCCCGGTCTCAAGATCGGCGGACGTTACGTGGTCCCCGGCGCGGTCATCGAGCGCCTCATCAGCGACGTCCTCGTGACCGGTCGCTGTGTCGACCTGGGGGACTGGACCTACCAGTGGCGCCACGACCAGGTCGCCGCGCTGGCACGGATCGCCGCGACGACCGTCGAGATCCCCGGCGGGGTGGCGTGATGGGAAACGTCGGTGTCCTGATCTTCTTCGCCTTCCTCGGTGCGGTGATCTGTGCGAGGTCGCGGGTTGCGGGCGGCGCGGTGGTGTTCGCGCTGATCGGTCTGGTCTTGTTCATCGGCACGCCGGCCGGGGCTGGTCTGCCGGGGATGATGGCGGACTTCCTGGGCACGGTCAGCCAGGCGTCGCAGCCGTTGACCGGCGGATCGAAGGCCCTGGGATGACCGCCGCGACGACGGCGCGCCCAGCGGGTCGCGAGCTGCCTGCGGGGCACGCACGGCCCCAGGACTTCCGGCACCGGGCGGTGTGCCGGTCAGTGGACCCGGAGATCTTCTTCCCGACAGCCGAGTCAGGAAGCTCCGCCTTTGCGGCCCAGATCGCGGCCGCGAAGACGGTGTGCGGCACCTGCCCGGTCCGAGCTGAGTGCCTGACGTGGGCGCTGGACGAGCTGCCCTACGGCATCGCTGGTGGCCTGACGGAGGACGAGCGCCGCCAGCACCGGGCCGGAACGACCGGGCGACGCCGGGCGTGCGGAGGACCGCGTCGGCCGCAGGCGGCGACGAGGGCGGAGCGGGCAGCCGCGGGGCGGGCGGCGGTGGCGGCCGGGTGGTCGCCGCGAGACGTGGCCCGGGAGTTCGGGGTGACCGAGCGCACCGCCGCGAGGTGGGCCGCGCAGACCCGCACCACCAGCACGACGAGCACGGACCCGCCTGGTGCGGGTGGAGAGGCGCCCGGTTGCAGCCGGACGCCTCTCCGGATCTCCCAGCAGCAATAGGCCCTGGCAGGCACACGAGCAGCGGAAGGACACCGATCCTAGATGAGCACCCACAGCGGCGACCGGTTCGACGACGGCGCCCGGCCGGACCCCTACGAGATCGTGGAGCGGTTCTGGCCGTACGACGGCCCGTACAGCGACGAGCACACCACGACGGCGGTGGTGATGATCGGCCAGTTGGGCCGGTACCTGAACAACGCCACACAGAAGCGCAACGGCCTGCCCTACCCGGCGGTGGCCGGCCGGGTGCTGTCCGACCTGGCCAGCGCGGTGGCCGGCTACGAGCAGCTGCTGGGGCAGCTGGCCCGGTTCCTGGACCGGGAGGCGGAGGGCAACCCGTCGCTCTACGACGACCGCCGCGACCGTCCGGGCGCCGACACGGCCCACGAGGCCGCCTTCGTGCTCGCCGACGCGGTGGACGCGGTCCGGGCGCTGCACGCGGCGCTCGCGGTGCCGGCCGAGCTTGCCTATCACCTGGGGAGCGAGTGATGGCCGGGGTGGCGGCGGGTTTGCGGGAGTGGACGCGGTCGCACGACCTGCATGTGCGGGCTGCGGTCTGGCTGCTACTGGCGCACGGGACGTGGCCGCGGCGGCCGGAGTTCCTGGCCGCGTGCGTCCGGAAGTCCGGCGCCGAGGTGTGGATCGACTGGCGGGCGGCGCGGGAGGCGTTCGACGCCGGCGAGTTCGTGCGGGCGTCGTCGACGGAGATCGCGGTGCTCGATCTGGTGATCGCGCTCGGCGAGGACCGCTACCGGCTCCGGGCTATGGGTGAGGGGAACGCGCGGCTGATCGCTGAGGCCGTCGCGGCCGCGGTGGGGGTGACCCGATGACCGGCACGAGCGTCGGCCGGATGGTCGAGCCACCGATGCCGGGGCCGTGGGGGTGGTCGCGGTGAAGCTGCGACTGACCGGCACCGACACCGAGTGCGCGGCCGCCGTCGAGGCACTGCGTGGCGTGTTCGTGGTGCGCGAGGTGTCCGGGTTCTACCCCAACCGCGGGGTGAGCGTGCTGGGCCGGGTGTACCTCGACGCCGACCCCGCCCGCCCCGACGGCCCGCCCTCTCCCTCTTCTTCGCTGGATCGGACCGGAGGTTTGTCGTGAACGTCTTCGTGCTGTTCGTCGTGATCGCGGTCGCCGCGGTGCTGTCGTGGCGGCTGGGCCGGCGCGGGATCGCGTTCGGGCTGGGCGTGTTCGCGGCGCTGCCCGCGTGGACGCTGCTCAGTGAGCTCCCGTGGCCGGCCTACGCCGCCGCCGGCGCCGTCGTCGTCCTGCTGGGGTGGCACCGCTACGCCCGCTCGGCGGGGGTCGTGACCCGGTTCGCCGCCCGCGGCCGCCGCCGCGCCGGAGTGGCTTCCACGGTCGAGATCTGGCGCAATGCGTCACCCCGGGCGCTGCGGCGCCGGGCCGCCGTGCTGCGGCCCTCGCTGGCCGGGCTGTCCCGGCGGGCGCTGCGCCGGATGCCGAACGGGGAGTTGGGGATCGAGCTGTGCCGGGCCGGTCTGGTGCGGGTGTGGTCCTCGATCGAGGACGTCGTGCTGGTGTTCGGCGGGCCCCGCCAGGGCAAGAGCGGCTGGCTGGTCGGCCGCCTAATCGACCACCCCGGCGCCGCTCTAGTCACGAGCACCCGCACGGACGATCCGCTGGTAGGCCTGGGTCCGAGGTTCCGGGCGCAGCGTGGCCCTGTCTACTTCTTCAACGCCGCCGGGCTGGGCGGGATCACCTCGTCGATCACGTTCGACCCGCTGACCGGCTGCGCGGACGCGATCTCGGCGATGGAGCGGGCCACCGACATGGTCGCCGCCACCAGCATGCGGGGCGGGTCGGGGGATCGGGAGTTCTGGGAGGGCCAGGCCCGCCGGATCCTGGCCGCGTTGCTGCACGCGGCCGCGCTGGACCCGACCCGCTCGATGCAGGACGTCAAGCGGTGGCTCGGCGATCCGGACGCCACCTCCCGTGAGGTGCTGCCGTTGCTGGCGCGGTCGCCGGAGGCGGCGTTCGAGCTCGACATCGCCCAGTTCGTGGGCACCAATACCAACACCCGCACGAGCATCACGTCGACGGTGATGGCGGCGGTGGCATGGCTGAACAACAAGCACGCCGCCGCGGCCGCCACCCCCACCGAGGGAGGGTTCGACGTCGAGCGGCTGCTCGACGACCGCGCCACGGTGTATCTGCTGGGCGGGCAGGACGCGGTCGCCGCCCCTTTGGTGACGGCGTTGACCGGGCACATCGCTAGGGAGGCCCGCCGGATCGCCGCCACCCGCCCGGGCGGCCGGCTCGATCCGCCGTTGGGGATGTTCCTCGACGAGGCGTTCCTGATCTGCCCCGTCCCCCTGGAGTCGTGGACTGCGGACATGGGTGGCCGCGGCGTCACCATCTACGCCGCGTTCCAGGGTCGCGCGCAGGTGCTGTCGCGCTGGGGGGATCGGGACGGGGCGACGATCCTGAACAACGCCGCGTCGGTGATGGTGTTCGGCGGGACGAAGGACCGCGACGACCTGATCTTCTGGTCCACCCTGGCCGGGGACCGCGACGAGCCCATCACGACCACCGACATGAACGGCCGCGTCGCCAGCCGGACGACGCGGCGGGTGCCCGTGGTGCCCCCGGCGCAGATCGCCAACCTGCCCGAGGGCCGGGTGCTGGTGATCCGCCGCGGGATCGCGCCCGTGCTGGGCAGGGCGCAGATGGCCTGGCGACGCTGGGACCAGGTCGGCCGGGCCATTCGGTGGGCGGCGTTCGCGCGCCGCCGGCCCCGCCTCGCCGCCGGGCTCGCCGCCCGCCGGAAGCACCTGCGGATGCGGGCCGACTGGGTGGCTGGCTGGGCCCGGCGACTCGGCGACCGCGCCACCGCCCTGGCCGGGCGGGCGTGGCGGTGGATCGCTCGCGGTTGGGCGGCGTCGTGGCGGTGGGTCCGAGCCCGCTTCACCCGCCCCGACATCGACAAGGGCTGGGATGTCGAGCCGGTCACCGAGCCCTTGCCGGTCTTCGCGCCGGACGGTGTCCCCGCGGCGGCCGCCGCGGGCGTGGACGGGCAGGCCCGGCGATGAGCAGCCCTGACGGCCGGCGTGGTCCGGGACTGTTCCTGCCGGCGGTGCCGCGCTACAGCGTGCTCGACGATCTCACCGCGTTGGGCTATAGCCGCGACGACGCGGCCCGGCTGCTCGCCGAGTACCAGCACCGCACCTCCGCCGCGGTCGGCGTTCCCACCTACCGGTGGGGGCTGGACAGCGGGGACGTCGACGCGATCGCCGAGCAGTACCGGTGGATCAACATTGAGGCCGGGGAGACGCTCGACCAGGCCCGTGACCGGGCCGCGGGCAATGCTGACCGGCTCACCGCCATCGCCGCCCGCCCGGCCGGGGAGATCAGCGACGGCTACCGCGCCTGGGCGGCCGGGTCCGCCCGGGTGTGGGCCGAGCGCGCCACCGCGCCGCAACCGTTCACCGGGATCGAGCACGCCCAGCCCGACGACACCGGCAACGGCAGCACCGATGGCCGCTACCCGACTGCTGCCGACCTGGACGCGGTCACCGTGGCCCGGGCCGCCGTCGACGCCGTCGACGATTCGGCCGAGGACACCGCCGGGCCTGGCGTCCCGGGTTCGGGCGGGGGCACCGATGCCGATCCGCGGGATGTCGAGCTCTCCGTCGAGGGCGGCGGGTGGTCGCGGTGAGCGAGACGTTGACCGATCTGTTCTGCGGTGCGGGCGGGTCCGGGCAGGGCGCGCACGGCGTGCCCGGGGTGGAGCTGCGGATGGCGGCGAATCACTGGCAGCGGGCGATCGACACCCACCAGGCCAACTTCCCTGACGTCGCGCACGACTGCGCCGACATCTCGCAGGTCGACCCCCGCCGCTACCCGCACACGTCGCTGTTGTGGGCGTCGCCGGAGTGCACGAAGCACTCCGGCGCCCGCGGCCGCAAGCGCGCGGCGGCGCAGCTGGGGTTGTTCGGGAACGAGGCCGACCGAGACCCGGGCGCGGAGCGGTCGCGGGCGACGATGTGGGACGTCCCTCGCTTCGCCGAGCACCATGACTACCGCGCCATCGTGGTGGAGAACGTGGTCGAGGTCGCGCGGTGGGTGATGTTCCCGGCGTGGCTGCACGCCATGGACTGTCTCGGCTACGCCCACCGGATCGTGTGGGCCAACTCGATGCACTTCCCCGCCGCGGCGGCGCCGCGGGCGCCGCAGTCCCGGGACCGGGTGTACGTGGTGTTCTGGAAGCGCGGCCAGCCCGCCCCCGACCTGGACCTGCGCCCGACCGCCTGGTGTGAGGTGTGCGGCGAGCGGGTGGCGGCGGTGCAGTCGTTCAAGCGCCCGGACCGGGCGGCGTGGGGCCGCTACCGCACCCAGTACCTGTACCGCTGCCCGAACCCGGGGTGTCGGCACGCGGTGGTGGAGCCGGACACGCTCCCGGCGTCGTCGGTGATCGACTGGTCGCTGCGCGGGACCCGTATCGGGGACCGCGCCGAGCCCCTCGCGGAGAACACCCTGGACCGGATCAGGGTCGGGCTCGCCCGCTACGCCACCCACGCCCCGGTGCCGCTGCTGGTGCCCGACGAGGGCCGGGCCGGGAAGTACGCGGTTCCGGCGGATCGGCCGTTGCGGACCCAGACCACCCGCAACGAGACCGCCCTGCTCGTCCCGGCCGGCAGGACGTGGAACGACCAGGCCGTACCCGCGTCTGTGCCGTTCCGTGCTCGCACGACCAGCGAGGCCGAGGCGCTGGTGGTGCCCTACTACGGGACCGGGGTCGCGCACCCCGTGGACGAGCCGTTGCCGACGCAGACTGCGCGGGACCGGTTCGGGGTGGCGTTCATCGCCGAGTTGCGCGGCGGCGGCTCGACCGCTCGCCCGGTCGGGCAGCCGCTGGCCACGGTCACCGCGTCGGGGAACCACCACGGCCTGGTGCAGACCCGCCCCGTTGACACCGACTTGTCAACCGGCGGGATGCCGGTGGTGGAGGACTGCACGTTCCGGATGTTGGAGCCCGCCGAGATCGCCGCCGCGATGGCGTTCCACCCGACCTACCGGGTGCTCGGGTCGAAGCGGGACCGGGTCCGGCAGCTCGGCAACGCCGTCACCCCACCCGCCGCCGAGTGGTTGCTCCGCGCGGTCGTCGCCTCCCTCAACGGGGGTGCCACGTGACCCGGGCCGACCCGGTACGGGTACAGCGACGCCGCTCCCGGGGATGGCGGATGCCCGCGGGCGTGGTCTACGTGGGCCGCCCGACCCGGTGGGGCAACCCGTATCGCACCGACGAGCACGGCCCTGCTGGCGCGGTCGCGCTGTACCGGGCGCGAGTCGAGGCCGACCCGGTCCTGCTCGCCGAGATCCGGGCCCAGCTCGGCGGGCGGGTGCTGGCGTGCTGGTGCCGTCTCGACGCACCGTGCCACGCCGATGTCCTGCTGCAGCTGGCCAACACCCCACCGGACGGCGTCCGCGCCGCCGACCCCACACCGACATGGGCGGGACCGGGTGACCAGTCCTCGCTCCCGCCCACTCCCAGCACGTCGACCTGCACACCGACCACCCACCTGTTTCCGCGCCCCACCGCCACAGCGGTGGGCGGCGCGGCGATGCGCACCGGAGGTGCCGCATGACCACCAACCCCGATCCCCAGCCCGACCGCCCGGTCGGCGGGTCGCCGAGCATCGCCGAGGTCACCGCGCTGATCCGCCGTCTACGGGAGCTGTCCACGCCCGGCCGGGCGGACGACGCGGCCGAGCGGGCCGCGTTCCTGGCCGACAAGGACGCCCTGATCGCCCGCATCACCGACACCGCCAACACTCGGGACCGGGGTCGGTCACGGGCCGACTTGTTCGCCGCCGAGGCGGTGCGCGAGGCCTTGACCGCCACCGTGCTGGCCCGCGCCGCCGGCGACGGGTACGTGCTGGTCGGGCCCAGTGCCCGGACGTGGCGCCGCGACCCAGCTACCGGCCGCCCCACCGTGGCGGTGACCGAGGCCGAGCACCAGGCGGTGCGGGACCTGTTGGGCCGGTACGCGCTCGACACCACCGAACCGGAACGGGTCACCGGCCCTGATGGGCGCGACGACATCCACAGCACCGTCGTGCCCGCCCGCGACGACACCGATGCCGACGACACGCATGCCGACGACACCGAAGTCGCGGACTCCAGCGACGCCGACACCGCAGCCGTTGCCGAGATCACCACTGCGGTGGTCGGTGAGGGTCGGGAGGGGTGGTTGGTGGATCCGGCCGTCGCTGCTGGGCATCCCGAGGACGACCGAGTGGCCGCTGAGCGGGTCGCCGCGCAGGAGGCGGTCCTCGATGCCTTCTACACCGTTGAGGCCGTCGACGGCGACGCCGCCGGTGACACCGCGGCGGGTGGCCACACGGACGGGCGGGTGCTGCACACCCATGACGCGATGCGCGCCGGTCTGGACACCGCCCGCGGCGGGGACGCCGTCGGGGCGGCGCGGCGCGCGGTCGACGAGCTGCCCGCCATCGGCAGCACCGATGTCGGCGCCGACGTCGACACCGACCAGGTCCGGCCGGTCTGGATGTGCACCACCTACGCCGAGACGGTCACCGACGGGGCGGCCGATCACGACAGCGACGACCGGGGCCGGCTGTGACCGCGGCAGCGATCGCCCACACCGCGCCCGTCCCGGCCGGGGGCGACACGAGCGGCGCCCGTCCGCGGGTGGTGGATCACCGGCGGGCGGTGGATCACCGGGCGGGGTGGGACCGGGATCGGGTGCGGGCGGCGGCGCTGTTCCCGCCCGAGCGGGTCGCCGCGGTGCGGCTGGTCCGGGCCCGGCAGTTGCTCGACCGTGCCGCGGCGTTAGGTGATGCCCGTGCGCAGGCGCTGGCCCGACGCCACATCGACGTGGTCGAGGCCGACGCCCGCAACTGCCTGTCCAGGCCCGTTCAGACCGGCGGCGGCCCCGATGAGCAGGTGGCGGCCGAGCGCGCCCGGGCCGGGCTGTCGCGGATGCTCGACCCCGACCCGGTCACCCGCAAGGCCGGGGCCGATGACCTGACCCGGGCGTGGCCGGCCGAGCACCTCGAACTGCTGCGCGGCTGGGCCGAGCGGCAGCAGCACCAGGCAGACCCCGTCACGGACGGCACGCCGGTGAACACCGTGGACACGGTGGATGGCGACGCGCTGGACAGCGACGCGGCGGGCCAGGGTGACGCGGTTGCCCATGCCCGGGCCGCGGTGGCCGCCATCGGACCCGCCGATCTCGACGACGACCACGACACCGACACCGCGCCCAGCGGCGGCTACCAGCACGTCGACGTGGACGTGCGCGACTCTGCGGTCGGCGATGTCGAGGGGTGGTCGCGGTGAGCCCGCAGCGGCCCCCGACCCCGCCCGACAGCCCGGCTCCCGGGTCCGACGACGCGCGCGCCGCCAGGTCGAGCCCCTCGCCGGGGTGTCGGAGCGGGTGGACGAGCTGGCCGGGGTGGTGACCGATCTCGCTACGAAGGTGGGGGCGTTGTCGGCGCGGAAGGGTCCGACGCCATGCCCGTCGTGGCTGCTCGCCCCCAGTGATCCCGGTGCGGTCGCCGAGGTGCTGGCCGGGCTGCGCGGGTGGTTGGACGCGGTGTACCTGCGCTACACCGACGCCGCGACTGGGTTGCCGGAGTGCTGGTGCTGGCACCCCGACATCGTTGAGGAACTTGTCTGGCTGATGCACGCCTGGCTGGCCGCCTACCAGGGCCCCAACGCCGGCGTCGGTCTGGTGGCGGACTGGCACGACCGCTACCGCCCCGGCGTGGTCCGCCGCATCAGGCAGGTGGGTGGGTCGTGCTCGCGGGAACGGCACCAGACCCGTCCCGGCCGCGACCGTCCGGCCGGCGCCCCGACCGCCCCCGCCGGCGAGGCCACGGACGCGATCGCGCGGTGGTGGGCGCTGCACCGTGACCAGCCCGCCCCCGAACCGGCCGACCGCCCCCACACCGTCCCTACCGAACCGGGTCGGTGGTCGCGGTGATCACCACGACGGACTCGTCGGCGTTGGGACGGGGGCGGGGCTGGGCTGCGGGGCAGGCTCGCCCGCACACCTGGCTGTGCCGGCACTGCGACATGGTCGGGGACTACCACCGCGAACGCGACTCCCAACTGCGCCGCGTCGAGTCGCTGGACCGCCGCGACGAGATCGACCGGCTGGTCACGTTCAAGGAGTGGCTGCGTACCTACGAATGGGACACCGACCCGCATCGCCAGGACAACGACCACGCCCAAACCGGCACCGACCGTGTCGGCACCGACCAGGCAGGCGACCCGCGGCAGTACGGCGGCCGCGAACGCAGCGGCCCTGATCCCGACGGTGACCCGGTCGGGACCGCTCGCCGAGCCGTGGACGCCATCCCCTACCCCGCGACCGACGACGCGTGGTCGACGTCGAGCGTTGCGCCCGCCGACGGGCACACCGCCGCCGCGGACAGCGACACCGCCGGCGATGGCGTCGGGGTCGACGGTGCGGGTTGGCGGTGGGCGTCGTGACCGCGACCAAACATCGGCGGCCGGGCCGGTGGGCGCGGACGGTGCTGTGGGTGCCTGGACTCCTCGTCGGCGCCGGGGCGGCGGTCGCGACCGCGCACGGCCTCTACGAGATCACCGCCGCCGCCGGGGTGCCCGACCCGATCGCCTGGCTCTACCCGTTGATCACCGACGGCTTGGCGCTCGTCGCCTACGCTGCAACCCCGAGCCTGCACGGACCGGCGGCCCGCTACGCCCGGTCGGTGGTCGTGCTCGCCGCCGGACTGTCCGGACTCGCCCAGGCGGTGTACCTCGTCTCCGGCACGTCCCTCGCCCCGCCCGCGGTGCTGCGGTTCGTCATCGGCGCCTGGCCCGCCGTCGCCGCCGCGATCGTCGCGCACCTGCTCTACCTCTTCGCCACCGCCGACCTCGAAGTCCCAGCCGCGCCTTCCACCGACACCGCGCCTGTCGACACTGCCGAGCCCAGCGCGGCGGCCGCGCCCGCGTCGGGCCTGCCCGTCGCTGTTCAGCCCGAGGTGTTCAACCCCGACTCCGTACAGCCCGACGCTTCTGCTGTTCAGCCGTTCACCGCCGAGCCCGTACAACCCGGGCCCTCGCGCTCTGTTCAACCGATGCCGGCCGCCCGGCCGCTGCTGGCACCCGTTGAACGCCCCGACTCGCAGCCGGGTGGGTCACCGGCGCGGGACCGGGCGCGGGCGGCCGCTGCGCGGCACGCCCAACGCCACGGCGCCCTCCCAACCGTGTCTGAGCTCGAATCGCTCGCCGAGGTGTCCCGAGGAACCGCCGCCGCCGCCTTGAAGGCGTTGCGCGACCACCCGACCCCGCTGCACCTGATCACCACCGACCCCGAGCCGGACGACCTCACCATTGAGGAGCGCATCCAGCCATGACTCACACCAGTACAGAGACCGTCACCACCAGCACGACACGAACAACGACCGAGAACTACTCCACTCAGAGCAGCGAAGGACCAGAACGACGAGCAAGGACCACAAGATCAAGGCGACCACACCTGTGCATCGTGATCATTTGGGCGGGGCCGGCCTTCGGCCGGCCACAACCGGCGCTCCGCGCGGTTGATCTTGACCAGCCACCCGGCAAGATCGTTTTTGGCGCTACGAGCTTCGGCGGCGGCCGGGGGTGGTTGTCGTGGTGCTGAAGGTGACCCGCGGCTACAGCCCGGACTACCTGTTGAAGGAGGTCGCGAAGGGGCGCGAGAACTACTACACCGGCGCCGTCGCCGACGGTGAGCCGCCCGGACGGTGGTGGGGCTCCGGCGCCCGCCTGCTCGGGCTCGAAGGTCTGGTGGACGCGCAGGACATGCGCGCGGTGTACGAGCGGTTCCTTGACCCCCGCGAGGAGGGGTTCAACGACCCTGAACGGTGGGACGAGGTGTACACCCTCGGCCACGGCGGCCGCCGCTACCTGTCGGAGGACGAGTTGTACGCCGCGGCGGTTGAACGCGAGCCCGACGCCACGCCTGAACGGCGGATGGAGCTCCGCGTGGAGGCTGGTCGGAACGCCCGGCACAACGTGGCGTTCTTCGATCTCACGTACAACGTGCAGAAGTCGATCACGCTGATCCATACGGCGTTCGAGGCCCAGCAGGTCGCCGCGCAACGCGCCGGCGACGTCGAGCGGGCGGAGGCGTGGGGGCGGCTGCGGGAGGCGGTCGAGGACGCAATCTGGGCCGGGAACAACGCCATGCTCGGCTACCTCAACGAGCAGGCCGGCTACTCCCGGATCGGGCACCACGGCGGCGCAGCCGGGCAGTGGATCGACGCCCCGGACTGGGTCGTCGCCTCGTTCTTCCAACACGACAACCGCGAGCACGACCCGCACCTGCACATCCACAACGCCTTCCTCAACCGTGTGCTGGGCGCGGACGGCGTGTGGCGCACCGTCGACGGGCAGCTGCTCTACCGGTGGAAGCGGGCCGCGGCCGCGGTCGCGGAACGGGTCACCGCCGAGCGGCTCACCCACGCGCTCGGCGTGGTGGTCGCGATGCGCCCGGACGGAAAGGCCCGCGAGGTCGTCGGAGTCGCCCAGCAGGCGATGGACCTGCTGTCCACCCGGCGCCGGCAGGTGACGGGGAAGACCGCCGAGCTGGCCGCAGCGTTCGAGACCCGCCACGGCCGCGCCCCGAACAGCCTGGAGCTCGACCGGCTCGCGCAGCAGGCCACACTGCTGACCCGCCGCGCGAAGTTCCACACCGGTGAGACCCGGGAGGAGGTGTTGGACCGCGTCGACGCCACCCTGCGCGCGGACCTCGACGGCGGTCTGGCCGCGATCGCGCACGCCGTGCTCGAGGCCCGCCCCCAGGACATCCAGGCTGAGGCGTGGTCACCGCAAGCGGTGATCGAGCTCGCGTTGGAGGAGGTCAAGCGCTCGAAGGCCGGATGGACCGAGGCGGACCTGTTCGCCGCCATCGAGGCAGCGCTGCCGAACACAATCGGCATCACCGACGGCGCCGACGTCGCACATCTGGCGCGCACGTTGACCGCCGAGGCGCTGCGTTCGGCCACGCCGCTGTCCTCGGGTCGGCCCGGGGACGAGTTGCTGCCCGCGGATCAGCGGCTCGACAACGGCGCGTCGTCGTTCGAGTCGCCCGGTGGGCGGCTGTACGCGACCCCCGACCAGGTCCACACCGAGCGGGCCCTGGTTGCCGCGACGGCCGCCGGAGGTGCGGCCGCGCTCCCGGACGTGGCCGCGCGCCGGTTCGTAGAGCAGCTGCGCGAGTCGGGGATCGAGCTCGGGGTCGACCAGGCCGCCGCGGTGCGCGGCATCCTCACCTCCGGCGCCCAGGTCGAGTGCCTGGTCGGTCCGGCCGGCACGGGGAAGTCGTTCGTCGTCGGCGCGCTGGCCCGCGCCTGGACCGACCCCGCCCACGTCCCCATCGCCCCGGACGGCGAAACGGCGGCCGGTCGTGTGGGGGAGCGGCGGGTGTTCGGGCTCGCCACCTCCCAGGTCGCGACCGATCTGCTGGCCGCCGAAGGGTTGACCGCGCGGAACGTGACCCGCTGGCTCGACACCCAAAAACGACTCGCCCGCGGCCCCGGCGCCCCAGGACCGCAACCGCTCGACGGCGAGCAGGCCTGGCAGCTGCGCGCGGGGGACCTGGTGGTCGTCGACGAGTCCGCGATGACCGACACCGCCGCGCTCGCCCAGATCTGGGCGCACGTGCAGGCCGCCGGGGCGAAGCTGCTGCTCGTGGGCGATCACCGGCAACTCGCCGCGGTCGGCGCCGGCGGCGCGATGCAGCTGATGGCTGAGGCCGGTATCCGCTACGAGCTGAGCGAGGCACGACGGTTCACCCACGAGTGGGAGCGCGAGGCGTCGCTGCAACTGCGCGAGGGCGACGAGGCCGCCCTGCACGCTTATCACCGGCACGGGCGGCTGCTCGATTCCGGCACCCGCGATGAGGCCGAGGCGTCCGCGGCGCGGGCGTGGCTCGCCGACACCATCGCCGGGCGGCACAGCGTGCTGCTCGTCGACGACAACGACGACGCCGCTCGGCTGTGCGGGCAGTTACGCGCCGAGCTGGTCAGGCTCGGGAAGGTCGACGAGCACGGCGTCCCGCTCGCCCAAGGCACCGTGGCCGGCGTTGGGGACCTGGTGCAGGCCCGGTGGAACGGGTGGGACCTGGCCGGGGTCGAGGGCAACCGGCGCGGCCCGATCAACCGCGAAACCTACGAGGTCACCGCCGTCCGTGACGACGGCTCCCTGGAGGTCCGCCTCACCACCGGCGGGGCGGACGCGACCGGGCCCGACGGGGAGCCGATCGGGCAACGCCTGGTGCTGCCCGCCGGCTACGTCGCCGAGCACCTCGCCCTGGCCTACGCGTCGACGGTGCACGCCGCGCAGGGCCGCACCACCGACACCAGCCACGCCGTGATCACCGCGTGGACGTCGATGGCGGCGCTCTACGTGGCGCTGTCGCGCGGGCGCGACGCAAACACCGCCCACGTCGCCACCACCAGCACCATCGAGGACGCCGCCCAGGGCCGCGAAGGCGCACAGCTGGTGCACCGCAACCCGATCTCCCTGCTCGCCGGCGTCCTCGACGTCGACCAGGCCCCGGGCGACCGCTCGGCGACCGCGCTGGCCGCCGACTCCGCCACGGTCGCGGCCAGCGTGCAGACCGCGGGTGAGATGCTGGCCGCGGCCGCGCAGGACGCGGTCACCGCCCGCACCGCCGGCTGGCTCGACCACCTCACCGCCGACGGGCACCTCACCAGCGAGCAGCGGGCCCGCCTTGCCGCCGAGGACGGGGCGGCGTCCCTGGGGCGGCTGCTGCGCCGCGCCGAGCTGGCCGGCCTCGACCCCCGCCAAGTCCTCACCGACGCCGTCACTGATCGGCCGCTGGACGGCGCGCACAACACGACCAACGTGCTGGTCGCGAGGATCACCGACGGCGGCAACCGCCGGTTCGACCCCGTCGGCCACACGTGGGCCGAATGGGTGCCCGCCACCGGCCGCGCTGACTGGGACTCCTGGCTCACCGAACTCGCCGCGGCCGCCGACAACCGCACCGCCCAACTCGGCCGCGACGCCGCCACCAACGCATCGCCGTGGGCAGTCGAAGCGCTGGGCTCCGTCCCGGACGCCGACGACCCCTCCCGCGCCGACTGGGAGCGGCGTGCCGGGATCGTAGCCGGCTACCGCGAGCTGCGCGGGCACACCGACGACACCAACCCGCTCGGGCGGCCGCCGTCGCCGAACCGCCAAGCCGAGGCCTACGCCGCATACCGCGCCGCCTGGGACGCGCTCGGCCGGCCGCAGGTCGAGCAGGCCGAGCACGAGATGACCAACGGGGCGCACCACAGCCGCGTCCGCGCCTGGCAGCGCGAGCGCGCCGCCGCGCCCCGCTACGTCGGCAACGAACTCGCCGGCACCCGCCAAGCCGCCGCGCACCACCACCAGACCGCGACCCTGCGCGCCGCCGAAGCCGACAACACGGACGACCCCGCCGAATGTGCCCGGCTCCAGGAGGAAGCCGCGGACGCCCGGGTGCTGGCCGAGCTCCTCGACCAGAGCGTGGCCCAGCTGGAGGTGCTGGACCAGGCCTACGACCGGTTCCGGCTGCACACCGTCGTCACGCGCGTCAACGCCGAGATCTCCGAGCAGATCCTCACCGACCGACACGCCCTCGACGACGAACCCGAGCAGCTGGTCACCGCCGACGAGTGGCTCGCCGCGCACCGCCAGGCCCTCGTCGACGACGAGCGCGGCCGACCCGTCCACGAGGACGACGTCATCGACACCGACCTGATCCACGACCCGCACCGCATCCTCGCCGTCACGCTCGCCGACGACGCCGTCGAGCCCGACCTGCGCGAGATTGCCGCCGCCGAACCACGCCAGACCCGGGAGGACGAGACCCGCGTCCCCGACGGCGACGAGCTACTGAGCTCGACCGAGCGGGCCCGCCGCATCCTGCGCGAGATCGCCGCCCGCGACGAGTTCGACCAGCAGCACCACGAGGAAGAACGCGCCGCGCAGCTCGCCCGCTGGCACGCCGACGAATACGGAGACGACGCGGGGCTCGGCGACGACGGCCCGGCCCGCGAGGACTCGTTCGGCACCGAGCTGATCCGGTGACCGCGCTACGCGATCCAGCTGCCCGCCGCACCGACCGGGCGCCGGCGCGACAGCTGCGGTCGCGGGTGGGGCTGGGTCGGGCGTGTCGAGAGCGCGCGCAGCGCCGCCGCGCACACCTGCCGGTCATCACCGGACAGCTCGGCGCCGTCCTCCCAGTGCACCGGTGTCATCGTCGCCATGTCCTCGATCACGCCGAACGCCCACCCCGCCGCCGTCGCGACGCCCAGCGCGTAGCTGCGCGTCCCGACGTACCCGGCGTGCACCTCCCAGAACTCCGCCGACGGCACCTCAGCCAGCGCCAGACGCTGCTCGGCGAACCACGCCGCGCCCGGGTACGGATCACCCTGCGAGATCGCGTCCGCGATCATGAACTCGGCGATCGCGCGCCGCTTCGTCGGCGCCGCGGCAGCGTGCACCATCGGCGAGGTCGTGTCGTCAAGCCCGCCGATCCACGCCAACGCCAACCTCGACCCCAACGCCTCCGGCGAACCGGTCTCGCCGAACAGCCACAGCAGGAAGTCCTCCGCGGCCGACACGATCAGTCGCGAGCGAGTCACCCAGTCCGGCACCGCCCGGATCACCCCAGTCCCCATGACCCTCAGTGTGCGCCCGGACACCGACATTCCGCGTCGTCCGAGCGGTCACCCGGGCCGCCGGACCAGTGACCCGCGGGTTCGCGCTCACGGCCGCGCGGCCGAGGAACCGCTGATGGACCGCCTCCGGCGGGGGCCTGACGGCCTTGGCTTACCACGGCCGACTCACGGTAAAGGGCGCTCCGCTTCGCTCCGCGTCACTACGTGACGGCCTCCGGCCGCCCTTGACCGCGAGCCTCTCCGGCCGTGGTGGGACGCCTCGTGGCGGCGGGGGAACAGCGCCCCGCCACCCCAAGGGGACGGCCGACAGGCCCAACACGTTCGGGAGGCCAGCATGCACGCCACCACCACAACCACCGCCGCGACCAGAACGACGACCACGGACCGGCGGAGGTTCGTCGACCCCGACGACCTGATCTGCCCCGGCTGCGCCGAGCAGGTC
This sequence comes from uncultured Pseudonocardia sp., assembly GCA_964247105.1. Lineage (GTDB taxonomy): Bacteria > Actinomycetota > Actinomycetes > Mycobacteriales > Pseudonocardiaceae > Pseudonocardia. The sequence continues at coordinate 12,848 of CAXTTN010000004.1, read as the reverse complement.
CGCTGCGCCCCGCCCGCGTTCTGGCAGGTGTCCGACGGTCTACCCGTGGCGAAGTTCTCCCACCAGGACAGCACTCCGCTGTGCCGCACCCGCGCTGGTCTGGTCGCTGAGCCGGTCGAGGTGTCCCGGTGACCGCGCCGGCCGTCGAGCCGTCCTCCGTGATTGACGCGCACGTGTCAACGGCGGGGGAGGGGCCGATCAGTGCCCCGATGATCGCTGCGCTGGAGAGCGCGTGGGCCGCGATCCGGGCCCGGCACCCGGAGGTGCCGGCGGCGGTCATCGTGCTGGGCGCGGGCTCGATCGGCGCGGCGGGCGGGCTCAAGCTGGGACACTTCGCCGCGATGCGGTGGGCCGACCCCGACCAGCCCGCCGACGAGAACCCGCAGGATGCCATGGCTGTGCGGTTGCCGGAGGTGTTCGTCGGCGGGGAGGGTCTGGCTCGCGGGCCGGGCCGCGGTGCTCGGGACGTTGCTGCACGAGGCCGCGCACGCCCTGGCCCATGTCCGCGGGATCAAGGACACCTCCCGGCAGGGCCGCTGGCACAACGCGCGGTTCAAGGCGCTCGCCGAGGAGTTGGGGATCGAGGTCACGAAGGACTCCCGAATCGGTTGGTCCCCGACGACCATCCCCTCGGGCACTCGGGAGGCGTACACGGAGGTGATCGACGAGCTCGGACGTGTGCTTCGGCTACACCGCGCGGTAGAGATCACCGGTGGTCAGGCGAAGAAGCCCGGCCCGCCGACTTACGTGTGCGGGTGCGGCCGTCGTGTCCGGGTCGCGCCCTCGGTGCTGGACGCTGGCCCGATCACGTGCGGATTGTGCGGCACGGACTTTAAGCCCGACACCACCGACGACGAGCGGGAGCCGCGGTGAGCAGGAACTGGTCTTGCCAGTATGCGGGGAGTGGCCTGGTTGGTCGGATGCTCCCACGACGTCCTTGCTGCTAAGTTGTCCAGATTGCTTATCGCAGTGTTCAGCATGACACTCAGAAAGCACATTGACCGTCGCCGCAACTCTACCAAGGACTCGAATGACGTACGTCGAATATCCGATCACTCATATCCCGCTCGATGACCTTGCGCTCGACCTAGAGAACTATCGGATCCCCATCCGAAGCGAAGACGAAGCAGCTGCACTTTCATATCTCTTCGCATCGGAGGATGCAATGGGTGCGGCCCGTCTAATTCTCCGCGATGGTTACTTCGACAATGAGATCCCTATTGTAGTAGTGGAATCATCGCAGTTTATTGTACTAGAGGGCAATAGACGCGTTAGTGCATTGAAAGTGCTACGAGATCCATCAATCGTTCCTCAGTTTGAGGCCGACGTTCGCGCGCTATTAAATCGGTATGCCATCGAATCTGAGAACCTGCCCGAAGCGATCAGAGTCTTTGTTGCGCCTGACCGTACGACTGCTGCGCCGCACATCGCGCGCCTACATACCGGTGTTCCTAAGAGGCGGTGGAGTCGCGACCAGCAGGCCACTTTTTACTACTCTCTTCTTGACTCCTCGACGACAGTGGACGACATCAAGGCGGCATATCCGGACGTTGATGTCGTTCGATTCATGAAGATGGCAGTCATGCGGCGTATGCTGGCCGCTGTTCCGTTCAAGAAGAGGGCCCTCAGGGCCTACGCTGCGAGCGACAGGCTAAGAATGTCCGTTTTCGAGTACGCGTATCGGAATAAGGACGTGGCGGCAGCTATAGGAGTCAAGTTTGATGGCGACGGCTTCCTAGAGCCTCGGTCCTTGCCGCCTGAGAAGCTTGGAAAGCGACTATCGCCGGCGCACACCCGAGTGCTCGAGTACTTGTTGGCTGAGTTCGAGGCAGAGAATCTGAACACGCGTTCGCCGGAATTTCAGCGAAAGTCGGAAAAGCACCGCGACTTCCTGGTACTTCTGGAGCAAATTGCTGCCTCTAGCGCAGCCAAAGAGGACCCTGGACGTGCGCGCCCCTCGGGTGCATCGTCTTCAGAATCCGCTGATAGCGGCCGTTGGTCAGGTGGTACTACTAACGATGGCGGGACGGATGCCAATGAGAGAGCCGACAGTGAGCGTCCTACGGATGAGGAGGCCTCTCCGAAAGGCTCACCAGGAAGCGGGTCAGGTCAGTCCGAAGGAGCTGGGCCGACGCCGCGCGGTCCCAATCATCCGCAGACTAAGGATAAACTCGACCTAGCGGGAGTTGACTACGAGTCTGTCCCAGTGAACCTCAAGCTTCGCTACCTTGAGCTGCGGAAGATCAGCATCAGTGAGCTTCCAATATCCGCCGCGATCTTGCTTCGCTCAGTCCTTGAGGCGACTATAAAGATACACTTCGAGCCAACCCCTACGCCTGCAAGAGGTCAGCTCAGTGACGTATTCAAGCTAGTCGAAGCCTCATACGGAAGGGATAAGTCATTGCAGGCATCCATTCAGCACTTGAAGTCGGCTGGCGGCAACAGGGCTGGGTCAATTCAGTGGTTTAATCTGGTGGCGCATAGTGCTGACGCAGCGGTTACCGCCGACGAGGTTCGTGAGGCATGGTCGAGACTCAACCCGCTTATTCGGCGCCTTCTGCGCCCAGCGTGAGGGGTGGGTCCGTAACTCGGGTTATTGCCGCCGCTACGCGGGGACATGCGACGAGCAACTCTCCGGCCTTGCCGGGGTAGCGGGCGGAGTAGTTCATGCGCAAATTGCGCTGGAAGCTCCCTTTATACAATTTCTCAATAAACGCTGACTCGTCGTATGTGACAAGCCATGCTGCCTTAGATATGGATAGAACGGTTTGCGCTAGGGCGATATGGTCACGGCCGTCAAAAGCGTTTAGGTACAGCTGCGATCCTGCTTGCACATACGGGGGATCGATATACATGAATGAAGACTCGTCATCCCCATACTGTTTGATCACTGTCCGGCCATCTCGGTCGGACACTGTTATCCTATTGGAAAGAGAGCCGAGGTTCTGCAGTCGCGTCACGAGTGTATCGCGGTTAAATCGTGCGTCAATTCTGTAATTCCCGGTTTGCGCTTGGCCGCCGATCACCCCTGCATTCAGAATGCCAGATCGATTCGTGCGATTGAGATAAAAGAACGCGAACCCAAGGGAGACGGCGTTGTTCTTGTCTTTTGATCGGTAGATGCTGCGCTGGCGCTGCCACTCCTCGATTGTGAGCGGCACCTTTCTGACGAGGTCGATCAGTTCTTCACTGTGGGCAGTTGCTGTGACCCAAAAAGCATGTACCGCCGGATCTATATCGTTGATCACTAGGTGATCGACAATGCCCTTCTGCAGGAGCGCGATGCCGGCACCGGCGCCGCCGGCATAAGGCTCTATATACCGCGCACCGCGCAGCTTGAGATCCTTGATGAGATCGGAAAAGAGGCCAGCGAGTGATGCTTTTCCGCCTGGGTAGCGGAGGGGCGATTGAGTTCCGTATCGACGTGACGCTTGAATATCAAGGGATCGCCCTAACTCGGATTTCACGGGCAACTGCACACTAGGTCGGCTACTAGTTCGGCCGAGATTGAGGTCGGAGGCGATCATGGTTGGGATGCTATAGGACTATCGGTCGTGGTGTCTCGGCGCGTCGCCGAAATGTGGCGTTCCTGTGAGGTTGTGGACCTCGCTTCTCGGCCGGCGTCGACGGTCGATCGGGTGGTTGTCCCCGCCTTGGCTTCGCCTGCCTGGGGCCGCGAGACGGGCGATGCAGGCAAAGCTCGCTTGGCCACGCACGCCGACGCTCCTCGTGAACCTGCCCTCGCCCGACGGCAGATCCCTGGGAGGGGGGCGTGCCATACCGCGAGGTGGGTGCGGCGTGCGTCGAGGGCTATGCCCACGAGCGTCCGCGTGTTGGGGCTGCGCCAGGTCGACGGGATGGCACTCGGAAACGCAGGCGATGTGCATTGAGTATCACGCCGACCGTGCCCATCCCCCGTGCCGCGGGAGCCGTCGCACTTGACGGCTCCTGTCCATCGGAGCCAAGTGATTGATCTCGGTCCCCGGGCTCGTCCACGAACTTCTGCCAGCCCATGCCTGTGGTGCCCGTTTCGGCACCTCTCGCGCCGGTGAAACACAAGGTCGCCGGACATGTGGGTGTCAACATGCCAACTACGGATCAGATGCTCGCCGAACTGATTTTTTCAGGGTCAAGGCGCCGCCGCCGGCGGCGCGCGCTCGTCTATCCTGCACCCCGCCCCACCAGGAGCACGCGGCTCACTCCGGAGCCCGAACACAGGCGCGTTCGGACGGGGATGAACCACGAGAGGACTCGGGCGTGCCCGCACCCGACACCGCTCAGAGATGGGGGAGGTGCGGAACGGGTGGTGATCCCCTCACCCCGGCTGGGGGTCGTCACCCAGCCGCTGCAACACCTGCGCCAGGTTCTGCTCGGACAGCTTCGTGTGGGGATGATCGCCTAGGACCCGCCGGCGGCGGTGGAGTGTGCCCTCATGGAGGACGCGGGCCTGCTGGTACTCGCCCAGCGCCCACAGGACGCTGGCGAGGTTATGGGCCGAGGTGAGGGTGCTGGGGTGGTCGTCGCCTAGGACCCGTCGTTTGCGGATGAGGGTGTCCTCTTCGAGGGTTTTGGCCTGTTGGTGCTCGCCCACCGTGGACAGGATGTAGGCAAGGACGGTGGCGGAGGTGAGGGTGTCGGGGTGGTCGTTGCCCAGGACCCGCCGGCGGCGGGTGAGGGTGTCCTCGTTGAGGGTGTGGGCCTGTCGGTGCTCCCCCAGCTCGTGCAGGTCGAGGGCGAGGTTATGGGCCGAGGTGAGGGTGGCGGGGTGGTCCTTGCCCAGGACCCGCCGGGAGCGGGTGAGGGTGTCCTCATCGAGGGCTTGGGCCTGTTGATACTCGCCCAGCTCGTGCAGGTCGCGGGCGAGGTTGTTGGCTGTGGTGAGGGTGTCGGGGTGGTCCTTGCCCAGGACCTGCCGGGAGCGGGTGAGGGTGTCCTCGTCGAGGGCTTGGGCCTGTTGATACTCGCCCAGCGAGCGGAGGTCGCCGGCGAGGTTGGTGGCTGTGGTGAGGGTGTCAGGGTGGTCCGCGCCCAGCCGGTCCTGGAGGAGGTCGTGGGCGCGGCGGTGAAGGGGCAGCGCGGCGCGGGGTTCCCCGCGCGTGTGCCGGTAGCTGGCGGCGCGGTCCAGCAGCCAGGACACCTCGTCAGCCACCTCGTCGAGGGCACGAGTTGGGTCGGTGGCGGCCAGGACGTGCGGGAGCAGTCGCTGCCAGAGCGGCCACTGGTCGGGGTCGCTCCACACATCCCGCGGTAGGCATGTGTGCAGCGACCGGACGACGATGGCCGCCCAGCCTCCTGTGGCGGGTTGGTCGGTGCGGGTGCGGGCGCGCAGCAGCGCAGCGGGCACCCGGTGCATTGCCATGGTGTGCGGGGACACCGTCACCAATCCGCGCCGCTGGACGACACTCGTGGCGTGGGCCAGCACCAGCGGGTCGGTGATCGGGTGCAGCGACGTCGGCAGCAGATCCGGTGGGGTGTGGGTAAGCAGGGTCAGCGGGACGGGCTCGGGTCCGCACCATGCCACCATTGTCAACAGGTCCAGCGCGGTCGGGTTGTCGGTGGCGAGGCGGTCGAACGCCACCGCCCACGACGCCGTTACTGACAGCGGATAGACCCGGCCGGGGTCGTGGTCGAACACGTCGTGGGCGCGGTCGGTCACCAGTTGGAGGTAGGTGTCCGGGGCGAGCCCGGTGTCGCCCAGCAACGCGCCGGCCTGCTCAATCGCCAACGGCAGGTCCCCCACCGCGGCGGCGACCCGCTCCGCGTCCGCAGCGGTGAGGGCGGGGGCGAGCCTGCGCAGCAGGGCCACCGACTCCGGCCGGGCGAACTCGGTGATCCCGACGGTGGTGGCGAGGTGGCGCCAGCCGGGGTTGCGGGAGGTGATCACCACCCGGCCCGGTCCGGACGGCAGGAACGGAGCCAGTGCGCGCGGGTCCTCGGAGTTGTCGAACACCACCAGCCACCGACCTCGCCTGGCCAGCTCGGCCTGCAACCGCGCCACCCCCACCAGTACCGCGTCCCCTGCTCCGGCGAGGCCGAGCGTGCGGGCCAGGGTGAATAGCTGGTCCGGGATGAGGGCGGGGTCCTCGGCCGTCACCCAGCAGGCGATGTCGAAGTTGTCGCGGTGGCGGTGGGCGTACTCGATCGCGGTCGAGGTCTTCCCGATCCCGCCCATCCCGGTCACGGCCTGGATAACGACGGGGCCGCTTGCCGAGATCGCGGTGTCGAGTTCGTGCAGGAGTTCGGCGCGGCCGGTGAACTGGTGCACCCGCGGCGGGATCGTCCAGACCCGGCGCACCCCGCTTGTGCCCTCGGCCGGGGTGCTGTCAGGGGGGTGTGGCCGGGGCAGCTCCACCAAGGCCTGGTGCACGGCGGTCTCCAGCCCGTCCGGGCTGCTAATTTTGGCGGTGGTGACCCCGCTGCCGGTCAACCGGTCCCGGAATGCTCGCTGTCGGGCCCCGGTCTCGACGTCGAGGAACATCACCGCCGGGCCCTCAGCATCCTCGCCGAGCAGGAACACCAACCGCGGGATGCCGGCATATTCCGCGGTTTCGTGTTCCAGCTCGGTGTAGGACAGCTCGCAGCGGTCACGGACGGGGGCGCCGTACCGGAACCCGGCGATCAACACGTACACGTCGGCGGCCAGGACCGCGTCCCGAGACACCTGTGCGGGCTTCTCGTCCCGGGCCGCGAAGTAGGCCATGTCGGTGACCGCGTCACCCGCCCGCGCCACCGCTGCCTCGGCCGCCGCCGCGAACGACCGCTTGTCCGGATGGAGCCGTAACTCGGCGGTGTGGGAGAGGAACACCCGACGGGGCGGTGGACGGTCACCGGGCATGACGCACAGCATCCCAGCTCGGCCGTGTTGGCGTCGCGCCGCACGGATTGTGCACGGACTCGACGGGCGAGCCCGAGGTTCCACAGCACATGAGGGGTGGTTCGCATTGATACCGATCATGCACGGACGCTCTCGTCTGCGGAGTTTCTCGGCCGCAACCGGCGCCACTCGCCGCGCTTGCGTAGTACTACGCATCGAGCGCCACTCGGAGACCATCACGGACAGTAACAGGTGAATTCGAGTCTCGTGCCGCGTCATGTGCCGCGAAATAGGTATGCCCAGTGTGGCCAAACGCGGCTGTAGCTGTCGATTCGATGAGCGCAGTCGCAGGTAGAGGCTACGTACTGTGCAGATCGGTTGCCTTCCAAACTACAACGACGCAATGACCTTCTTGCAGTTCTCGCTAGTTGTTGTGGCCGTCTTAGTGAATCAGTATTAGGGCTATCCACCCGCTCGCGTACACTATCGGCAGTGCGCAGATGATCAGAGTTGGCCGAACTGTCCAAGCGAATCCATCTGCGAAGACTAGGGAACTGCCTGTTGCGGAATTGACTTCGTCGTCGCGTCGCGCTTTTGAGAAAATCGCGCTACTGGGTACTACGCCGGTCTTGGCCTCCCATACTTCGCCAAGGGTAATGAGGTGACGGCGCCATACCTTGACCCACCGGTAAGAGCTGATGGCAACCGCGAGCCAGGCAGCTGATAGCACGACACCGAAGATCGTAACGCCGACTTGGAGCTGTACGGACACCCCTGGCGATGACCTCCAAACCGAGTTCGTGGCCACTGCTAAGAGTGCACTTTCGACAACCAGGAAGAGGTTCATTCTGTTCGTAAACAGGGTGTGGTCGGCATCGTAGTGCTTCTGTGCAGCTTCGTACGCGCGCCATACATCTTCGGTCAGAACCTCTCGGCCGGGCTCTGTCACTTCGACTGCCAAACCTTCGCAGCTCCAATTGCGATGCGAACCGCGTCCGCTGCGGTAAGGGCAGTTTTGATGCCGTCATACGCTGCGTTTCCGTTCTCCATGATCTCCCACGGCTCAATCCCGACACATGTTCGGCCAGATCTGAGGGCGAACGCAACTTCGCTCAACGTCCCCCAGCTTCCGCCGATACAGATAGCCGCGTGGCCCGCTCGAACGACAAGACCGTTTCGGAGTTCGCCTAGTCCGGTTGGCAGCATTACCGATAAGTGGTCGTTGTCCAGTATGTCTTTATCGCCCGGCAGTAGTCCGATCGTCACTCCATGATTGGCGATCGCGCCCTGGCAGGCGGCCTTCATTACGCCGCCGAGGCCGCCGCACACGAGCTGCGCGTCCTTCTCGGCTATGAGATATCCAACCTCTCTTGCGATTCCAATTTGTTTGGGTGATGCGCCATCGGCCGGTCCGATGACGCTGATTCGGAGCTTGGTCACGAGCTGCCTCCATTTGTCGCTGTCTGCGACACGATGGCATCGTTCGGTTTGGGGGGTTACGGCGGTGGGGGGTTCAGGCCGGACCGCGTCGGTCCGTTCATGCTGCCACGTGTCTACGCGAATGCGCCAGGCCCACACCTCGGGCGGGTAGATCGCAGCCACCCAGCTAATTCCCAGATTGACCGGGCCCGATCACAACCGCACGCCGACCTCGCGATATAGAGACTTCGCCGGCTGCGCCCAAGATCGCCATTGCTCGGTGTGCTGTCCCCTCGGAGACGGAGTAGCGCGCCGCCAAGGTCCTGACGGTCGGCAGGTGGTCGCCTGGTGCGAGTGCGCCGCACCTGATGGCCGCGCGCAGGTCGGCGGCAATTACGCGGTACGGGCTCTCATCGACCGCCCCGTCGACGACAACAGCGGCGGGCAGCGCCTGCGTGCCATCTGCGCCCGACGCGGACACCGGCAGCTCGGGCATGCGGGCAGCGAGAGAGGAAGCTGCACGCTGATCGGCCTCCGATACCCACGCGCTGTAGACGCGCAGCGTGGTGGACCCGCCGCCGCTGTGCCCGAGCCGGCCGGCCACGGTTCGGATGTCGACGCCAGCCGCTATCAGCTCCGTCGCCGAGTAGTGCCGCAGTTGGTGGATGTGCATGTCCCAGCCCAGCCGCTGGCACATGCGCGAGTACCGCTGCGTCACGGTGTCCGGCTTCAACCACGTGCTCCGGTCCGGCGAGCCGGAGAAGACGAAGCTGTCCTCGGCCAACGCGACACCGAGGCTCGCAGCAACTTGCGCCGCATGCTGGAGGTAGGCGGCGAGCAGGCCGAGGGTCTGCGGGTCGAGCACGATCCGCCGGTGCTGGTGGGTCTTGGTGTCCTTCTCCCACACCCGGGTGCTGATCTGTGCTACGGCAGTACGGATGTCGAGGACGCCGGTCGCGAAGTCGACGCGGTCCCAGCGCAGCGCGCACAGCTCGCCGCGGCGCGCACCGGTGGTCATGGCGAGCCAGACGAGCATGCCCCAGTCCGGATCTCGCCACGCCTCGCTGACGATCCGGGCGGCCTGTGTCGAGGTCGGCGGGTTTGGATCCGCCGCCGGCTGAGGCGGCGCGTCAGCCTGCTGGGCCGGGTTGGTGCCGAGCCAGCGCCACCGGACGGCGCGATTGAAGGCGCCGTTGAGGACGGCGTGGATCTGGCGGAGATAGGAGCCCCCGAGCGGCTTGCACACGTGCGGGACACACCGCTTGTCGCAGCCGTGCTCTGCGGCGGTCCGGTGGTCGGTGCGAGTCCGCCGGTCGCAACGCGCACGGCACCGACGCAGCTCCGCGTAGAAGGCGTCGAGCGTCTCGCCGTCGATTCGACCAAGCGGCAGGGCGCCGAGGAGCGGCCGTACGTAGATGCGGACGAGCCGTTCGTAGCCGTCGCGCGTGGTGTCCTCTATTTCCAGGACGCCGAGATAGCGGTCCACGAGCTGGTTCACCGTCGCGTTCGTGCGCGGGTTGCGTCGCTCGTCGACCTCGGCGAGGAACCGTGTACGGACCTTCTCGGCTTCCTTGGCCGCCTTCGGTCCGGCCGGAACGACCTCCGTCAGGTAGTGCCGCTTGCCCGACAGCGGGTCGATGCCGGCGTACACGCGCACTCGGAACGAGCCGCTCGGCAGGACCTCGACCTCGCCGCGCTTCCTTTGCCTGGCTGTGGACTTCGCCGCCATAGGAACCAGGCTACCGCCTTTGGCTCCATATCTAGCTCCACGAACCCGCGTTGCAGGAGCTGGTCAAGGCTCTGACCTGGTGCCCCCGGCAGGACTCGAACCTGCGACCTAGAGATTAGAAGGCTCTTGCTCTATCCAGCTGAGCTACGGAGGCGGGTGCGGTTCTCTCGAACCGGGCGATCCGAGCCTAGCGGGCGGGAGCTCACGCTGCGCGAGGAGCCCGTGGACCGATGATCCATCCCAGATCGGCGGAATCGTTGATCGAACAGCGGAAACCGCGAGATCGGAAGGATCTTGAGCGGCGCCGGGTGCTCCACTCGGAGTAGCGACCACGGCGGTGCAGGTCGAATCGTGATCGACACGCTCATGCCTGGTGACGAAGGGTGTTCGGTGCGTGAGAGGGTGACGCCATGTCACCGATGCTGCGCTCCGCGGCCGGTTCCGACGTCGGCAGGCGCCGGCAGATGAACCAGGACTCCGCCGCCACCAGCCGACGCCTGCTCGTGGTCGCCGACGGCATGGGCGGACATGCGCACGGGGAGATCGCCAGCACCGTCGCGGTCGGGGCAATGCGCGACGCGGACGCCGTCCTGGGCGAGGACCTCGCCGACGTCGACCTGCTCGCGGTGCTCGGCGAGGCCCTCCAGGCGGCGGCGAGCCGGCTCACCGGCCTCGCGCACGAGGACCCCGAGCTGAGCGGCACGGGAACCACGGTCGTCGCGTTCCTCGTCGACGGTCTGCGCATCGCGATCGCGCACATCGGCGACTCGCGGGCCTATCTCCTGCGCGGCGGCGAGCTGACCCGACTGACCCGCGACCACACCCTCGTGCAGGCGCTGGTCGACGAGGGGCACATCTCCGCCGAGGAAGCCGCCACGCACCCTCGTCGGTCGTGGCTGGTCAGGACGCTGCAGGACAGCAGCTCGCCCGAGCCCGACCTGTTCGTCCACGAGGCGGCGGACGGGGATCGTTACCTGATCTGTTCGGACGGCCTCACCGCGGTGCTCGACGACAACGCCATCCGCGATGTGCTCGCGGGGGTGCCGGACCGTGCCGACGCTGTCGCCCGGCTGATCGAGATCGCCAACGAGGGCGGCGGGCCCGACAACATCACGTGCATCGTCGCCGACCTGGTGGACGAGCAGGGCGAGCCGGACGCCCCGCTCGTCGTCGGCGCGGCGGCGGCCGCACCCCCGGACTGAGCCCGCAGGCGTTGCGGCACCGGACGCGGACTGTCGGGGTGCGGGCATAGCCTGATGTCATGGCGCAAGCGACCGTCGAGCCAGCCGGCCCACCACCGCAACCAGCCGCGCAGCCGCGCTCGTCGGGGATGGCGGGCATCGTCGGTCCGGGCCTGGTGGTCGCCGTGCTGGTGGCGGGCATGATGCGCGTGGTGGACGTCCGCCGCGAGCTGACCGCGCTGACCGGGGCCCGCCCGGTCGCGTCGCTGGGCCTGCCCGATCCCGGCACGCTCACCTCCATCGGGTTGCCCGTGGTGCGTGCCGCCGCGGAGGCGTTCATGGTGCTCACCATCGGCGCCACGCTGTTCACCGCGTTCCTCGTGCCTCCGCAGCGGTCCGGGTACCTCGACGTGGCCGGGTACCGCTCGTTGCGCCTGGCGTCGTGGCTGGCCGCGGGCTGGACGGCGGCGGCGCTGCTGCTCGTACCGTTGAGCGTCTCCGATGCGCTCGGACGGCCCGTCGGTGACGTCCTCGACGTCGGGCTGCTCGTCAGGCTGGCGCCCAAGCTCGCCGCCAGCACGTCCTGGGCGCTCACCGCGCTCGTCGCGGCGTTGGTGCTCGTGGGTTGTCGCAGCGTGCTGACCTGGGGATGGAGCACCGTCCTGTTCGGCATCGCACTGGTCGGGCCCCTGCCGGTCGCGTTGACCGGCCATTCGTCGGCGGGGGGTGCGCACGACGTCGCCACCGACAGCCTCGTGCTGCACGTGCTGGCCGCGTCACTGTGGGTCGGCGGGCTCGTGGCGGTGCTCGGGCTGGCCTCGTCGCGGGTCCCCGGACGGTCGGCGGCACTCGCCACGGCCGTGCCGCGGTTCTCCGCCCTCGCGCTCGTGTGCTGGCTGGTTCTCGCCGTCACCGGCGTCGTGAACGCGCTGGTGCGCGTCCCGCTCGGGGATCTGTTCGGCTCCCCGTACGGGGCGCTGGTGCTCGCGAAGGTCGTCGCGCTGCTGCTGCTCGGCGCGCTCGGAGCGGCTCACCGCCGGTCCTCGGTCGAGGCCGCGTCGCGCGGTGAGCCGCGCACCCTGCTGCGCCTCGGTGGGGTCGAGGTGCTGCTGATGCTGGCGACGATCGGGCTGGCCGTCGCGCTCGGCCGCAGCGCACCGCCCGACACCGGCGAGGTCCCGTCGTTGATGGCGGTCGTGATCGGCTACGACCTCGACGGCCCGCCCACGTTGGCGCGCCTGGCCTTCGACTGGCGCTTCGACATGATCTTCGGCTCGGCTGCCGTGGCGATGGCGGTGCTGTACGCGGTCGGGGTCCGTCGGATGCGGAGGCGAGGTGATGCCTGGGCCACCGGACGCACCGTGGCGTGGATGGCGGGCTGCGCCGGCCTCCTGATCGCCACGAGCTCGGGTATCGGCAAGTACGCGCCGGCGATGTTCAGCGTGCACATGGGCGAGCACATGATGCTGGCGATGCTCGTGCCGATCCTGCTGGTCCTGGGAGCACCGGTCACCCTCGCGCTGCGCACGCTCCCGTCCGCAGGCCGAACGGGTCCTCCGGGTCCGCGGGAGTGGCTCCTCGCCGCGATCCACTCACCCGTCGCACGCTGGCTCTCGCACCCGCTGGTGGCCTTGCCGCTGTTCGTCGGGTCGTACTACGCGCTGTACTTCTCCGGCCTGTTCGCGGCCGCGCTCACGCAGCACTG
>CAXTTN010000003.1:0-62014 GCA_964247105.1 uncultured Pseudonocardia sp. | reverse complement strand
ACGCTCACCGACGCCACCGACATCCTCGACGGCAAGGCCGGCACCACCGTCACCGCGAACTCGACCGGATGACGCCCGCCACGAACCTGAGAGCGCCCAGTTCGATCGGTCCGATCACCTCGCCAGCGGTGATCGACCGATCGACTCGTTGCGGGGAGCGATGGCGCAACTACGCGGTGCTGCCCGTTGCCGCGCCGAAGGCAGAGTTTAGGGTACTTGAGCGCATCGCCTGCCACTGCGTTGGACGCTAGCAAGCAAGGAGACGATCGGTGCCCGCCACATCAGCTCACAACCGCGAGGCTCAGTTGGCAGAGGCGTTTGTCTGGCTCGCAGATTCCCTGGTCGAGGGGTTCGACGTCATCGAGTTGCTCGACGAGCTCACCAGGCACTGCATCGAGTTCCTCGATGTCGACGCCGCCGGACTGCTCCTGACCGATCGACGAGGTCGCCTGAACGTCGTCGCGGCCTCGACGGAGCAATCGAGCTTGGCCGGGCTGTTCGCCGTCCAGGCGGTCGAAGGTCCGAGTCTGGACTGTTTCCGGCTCCGGCGACCGGTACTGGTCTCCGACCTCGAGGAGCAGCCGATCAGACGGCGGTGGCCGCACTTCGTCGAGGTCGCGCAGGCCCACGGCTTCCAGGCCGCGCACTCCCTCCCGTTGCGGCTGCGCACGTCGTCCCTCGGCGCCCTGACGCTTTTCGCCACCACGGCGACGGCGATGTCACCGTCCGACCTTCGGATTGGTCAGGCGCTGGCCGACACGGCCACGATCGCGATCCTCCAGCAGCGCTCCATCGCCGACCACAACCACGTTGTCGAGCAGCTCCAGCGAGCGCTGACCAGCCGGTTGGTCATCGAGCAGGCGAAGGCGAGACTGGCCGAGCGTCGCGGCATCCCCCTCGATGCCGCCTTCAGCCTGCTGCGCACCTACGCGCGCGCCCACAGCGTGAGGCTCAGCGATCTGGCCCGCGTGATCTCGACCGATACCGAGAGCGACGTGCTACGGAAGTTCGAGGTCTGGGCCGACGAGTCGTCCGAGAGCCGCCGCAGATCGTGATGTCGTCGACGGCGTGAACCTTCGCCGCAACACCGCAGACGGTCGCCGGCATGCATCGGGTGCCGATGGGTAACCGTGTCCCGACGGAGCGGGAACGACGAGAAGGAGACCGCCGATCAACATGACCGCCAAGGGGCCGGCCCCGGACGCCGGCGCCGTGACCACATGACCGAGCAGCGATCCGACGGTGACTCCACCGATCTCACGTCCGCTCCCGGCGCCAGGGAGGAACCTGAGGTCGAGGAGGCCTTCGACCGGCTCGTCTCGGAAGGGCACGATCGGCTCAACCGGCCGTTGCTGCCGCTGGTGACCACCGGCTTCGTCGGCGGGATCGACGTCGGGATCGGCGTGCTGATCTTCCTTGTCGTCGAGCAGCGCACCGGCAGCCCCCTGCTGGCCGCAGCGGCGTTCGGCATCGGGTTCGTGGCGCTTCTGCTCGCCCGCAGCGAGCTGTTCACCGAGAACTTCCTGGTGCCCGTCACCGCGGTGGTGGCCAGGAAGGGCACCGTGGCACAGCTGCTGCGATTGTGGATCGTGAGCCTGCTCGCGAACCTGGCGGGCGGCTTCGTCATGGCAGCGATGATCGTGATCGCACTGCCGGACGTCCGCGAGCTCGCCCGGACGACGGGCGCGCACTACGTGAACCTGGGCGTCAGCTGGGAGTCGTTCTTCCTCGCGGTGCTCGCCGGCCTGGTCATCACCACTCTGACCCGGATGCAGCACGCCACCGACAGCCTCGGCCTGAAGGTCGTTCCCGCCGTCCTGCTGTCGTTCGTCCTGGTCGGTGCGCAGCTCTTCCACTGCGTCCTCGACTCGATCTTCATCTTCGCCGGGATGCTCACCGGCTCCGCCCCCTACGGACCGTTCGAATGGCTCGGGGCGCTGGGCTGGTCGGCGCTGGGCAACCTGGTCGGCGGTCTCGTCCTGGTCACCGCGGTCCGCCTGCTCCGGGTTGGACACCGGGTACGCGAAGAACGCTCGGGCGAGGGTGCGCGATCGTGAATGCCGCACCACACCGTGCTAGGCGGAGTCCCTCAGGGGCTCCAGGGCGGCCAGGACGAGGTCGAGGCCGAAGGTGAATTCCTCCGCCGGGTCGTAGCCGTCGGCGACGAGCACCGTGGCGGACTCGTTGAGGTAGGGGAACTCGTCAGGAGGAAGCTGGGGCAGGAAGACGTCCTCGGTCATGCCCGCGAGTTCATCGGCGGTGTCGAACGGCAGACCGGCTTCCTGCAGGGCGAACCCGTAGACGTAGCTGTCGAG
Organism: uncultured Pseudonocardia sp.; assembly: GCA_964247105.1. Lineage (GTDB taxonomy): Bacteria > Actinomycetota > Actinomycetes > Mycobacteriales > Pseudonocardiaceae > Pseudonocardia. The sequence goes on along the minus strand of CAXTTN010000003.1, from coordinate 59,699 downwards.
CAACCAGTTGGCGTGCGTCGCCATCACGACCGAGAAGCCGGCCCTTCGCAGGCAGGCGGTTACCGCTTCGCGGTGGCGGAGGTTCGCGGGCCCCGGTGATGTCCGCGACTCCATCAGGCCGATCGCCCACGGGTGGAGTGCGAGAACCTCTCGGGCAGATGCCGTCCGCTGTCGCATCGCCGACTGCCAGTCGGTCTCCTCCGGTGGGAGCTCGATCTCCTCGAACACGACGTCGATCATGGCGTCCAGCAACTCCTCCTTGTTCGCCACGTAGTGGTAGAGCGACATCGCGCCCGCGCCGAGTGCGCCGGCCAACCGGCGCATGCTCAGGCCGTCGACCCCGTCACGGTCGGCGAGCCGGACCGCCTCGACCACCACCAGCTGCTTGCTCAGCACGGTTTCTGACGCGACCTGGCGTCGTTCCCTCGCGGACACAGATCATCTCCTCGCTCCCTCGAACGGCTTGACGATCGTACAGCGTACGAGCATAGTACGGCGTACGGCGTACGACGTACGGTGTACGAGCAGGCGAGGGTCGCGGGCTCGGACGTGAGGAGGCTCCTATGGGAACCGAACAGCCATCGAACGCCTCCGCACGCCTGGCGCCAGGGGCGAGTCCGGCCCGCACGGCGACGATGCGGGCCGTCGTCCAGCACCGCTACGGCCCGCCCTCCGTGCTCGAGGCGCGGGAGGTCGGGCGACCGCTGCCCGGTCGAGGTGATGTGCTCGTCCGGGTGGGCGCGGCCTCGCTACATCCCGGCGACTACTTCGTCGTGACCGGTGAGCCGTATGTGGTGCGTCTGGCGTTCGGGCTCCGCCGGCCGCGCCACGGCATCCCCGGCAGGGACCTCGCCGGCGTGGTGGCTGCGGTCGGGAAGGACGTCACCGCTCTCCGCCCCGGTGACGAGGTGTTCGGCTGGAGCACCGCTGGAACGCTCGCGGAGTACGCCTGCGTCCCGGCAGGGAACCTCGTGTGCGTGCCTGCCAACCTGTCGGTCGTGGACGCGGCAGCGGTGCCCACGTCGGCCATCGCGGCGTTTCAGGCGCTGCGCGAGATCGCGAACGTTCGACCGGGTCAGACGGTGCTGGTCACGGGCGCGTCGGGCGGCGTGGGCTCCTTCGCCGTGCAGATCGCCAAGACGTTCGGCACCGAGGTGACGGGGGTGTGCAGCACCCGCAACGTCGACCTGGTCCGGTCGCTCGGTGCCGACCACGTCGTCGACTACACGAGGACCGACTTCACTCGCACCGGGAAGCGCTACGACGTCATCCTCGACAACGTGGAGGCCCAGCCCCTGGCGGCCGTCCGCCGAGCGCTGACGCCCTCCGGCACCCTCATCCCCAACAGCGGACGCGGCGGCCGCTGGCTCGGCCCCCTCGGTCGGATCGTCAGAGCGCGCGTGCTGTCCGCGTTCACCTGTCAGCAGCTGAAGCCGTTCCTGTCGGTCGAGAAGCGCCAGGACCTGCTCGCCCTGTCCGACCTCCTCGTGACCGGGCAGGTCACGCCGGTCATCGACCGCGCCTACCCCCTCGACGACGCAGCCGACGCCCTCCGCTACGTCGCGGCCGGCCACACCCGAGGGAAGGTCGTCGTCACCGTCTGACGACCAGACAGACCTGCCGCCACTCCGGCGGACGGACCACTCATCTCGAAGGAAGAGCCGATGACCAACAACATGAGAACGCGTGCACAACGCCCGCTGGACGACCCGCAGGTTCCCGTGCAAGCGAAGCTCGCTGCCGCCTGGACCAGCTTCACGTTCCTCTAGATCTACGTCGACTACTACGCCCTGTACAAGCCGGGCGTAGTCGGTGACATCCTGGTCGGCGTCGTCTGGGAGTTCGACATCAGCCAGACGTTGTTGACCGCGTTCCTCGCGCTCGTGGCGATCCCGATCCTCATGGTGGTGTTCTCCATGACGCTGCCCGCCCGCATCAACCGCGCCACCAACCTCGTCGTGGCAACGCTCTACGTCCCCGTCTCGATATTCAACGCGGTCGGGGAGTCCTGGACGTACTTCTACGGCCTTTCCATCGGACTCGAGGTGCTGCTCCTGGCCTTCGTCCTGCGCTCCGCCTGGACCTGGCCCCGCACGACCTCACCGTCGATGCCAGAACCCGCAGCAGCACACCGACCGCAGATCGAGATGGGACGGTAGGAGCCGGATTCGCCCGGGGCGATCGGACACCGGAAGCCGCGGATCGGCTAACGGATCTGCTCCCCCGAGCGACGATCCGATCACGGACCGCACGTTCCCCTGCCCGGCGGACCCATCACTCGACATGCAACAGCGAGGTGCCGCCGTGCCGACCGCGCCCATCGAGCCGGTGCTCGAACTGGACCACTCCTGGGCGGTCGTCGACGTCGAGACCTCCGGCTTCCAGCCCGACACGGGACGCGTGCTGAGCGTGGCCGCGCTGGCCCTGGATGCCGCAGGGCGTCCTGAGCGTCGGTTCCATACGCTCGTCGATGCCGGTGTGGATCCGGGACCGGTGCATGTCCACGGCCTGACCCGCGAGCGGCTGGCGGGAGCGCCGAGTTTCGAGCAGGTCGCACCCGAGCTGCTCGAGATGCTGGAGGGGCGAATCCTCGTTGCCCACAACGCGGCGTTCGACCACCGGTTCCTCGCGGCGGAAGTCGAGCGGACCGGGCGGAAGCTGCCCGTCGAGCAGCGGCTGTGCACGCTCGCGCTGAGCCGCCGGCTCGGGCTGGCGGTGCCCGACCACAAGCTGGGCACCCTCGCCGGGTACTGGGGAGTACCTCAGAAGCACGCACATGACGCACTCGACGACGTCGAGGTACTGGCTCGCATCCTCACCCACAGCCTGTTGCTCGCTGCCCGGTTGGACCTGCCACTCCCCCTCGTCGGCTGTGACGGCAAGGGCGAGACCAGCGGCGGCCCCACACGACCGACCACGCCGCGGAGCCCGTGGCGCAACCCCGGCCGGCTCCACCCCGGCGGTCCGCTCGTGCAGGGGATGCGCCTCGCGGTCACCGGGGCGGTGAGCGTGCCGCGTGAGCAGCTCGTCGAGCAACTCGTCGCGGCCGGGCTCGATGTCAGCCGCTCGGTGAGCAGCCTGACCAGCGCACTCGTCACCAACAACGCGCAGTACCGTACCCGCAAGGCCGAGCGGGCCCGCGCCGAGGGCATCCCGGTCATCGACGAGACCACACTGCGGCGCCTGCTCGCCGATGTCCGGGCCAGGCGAGCCGGTGAGCAGCGCGAGCAGGCGACCGACCACGCCTCGCCCGCGGATCACGACATCCCGACGTGGTCCGCTGCACGGTCGTCGCGTACTCATCATCGGGGGCACCCACGAACAGGCAGCCGACGTACGCGCAGAGATCGCCGCGCAGGGCGGGAACGGCGCGGTCAACTTCACCGCCGCCGTGACCGACGTGGTGCTGATGGCGGGCGGCGAGTCCGACCGGCGGCTCGATCGCATCCGCGAGACGGGCCTGCCGGTGCACACCGGTTCCGTGGCCCTCGGGATCGCGCTGCCCGCCCCCGCGACGGAGACCGCCCTCGCGGTGGTCACCGACACCGAACTCGCGAAGTACGTCGGGCGCCACCGCAGCGACAACACCGGGCCCGGGGTGCCGGTCATGGTCCGCGGCGAGGTCATCGACCTGCCCGAGGCCGGCGCATGGACGGTCAATGCCGCGTGGCGCGCCGACGCTCTCGCCGACGGGACCGAGGTCGACGTCGTCGCGTTCCTCGTCGACGCGAACGAGCGCGTGGTCGCCGACGAGGACTTCGTCTTCTACAACGCCCCCGTCAGCGAGCACGGCGCCGTAGCACTGTCACTGGACGGCGACAGCGAGCAGAGCATCCGCATCGACCTGTCCCTGCTCGAGGAGCAGCACACCAAGATCGTCGTCGCGGCTGCGCTCGCCGGCGAGGCGACGTTCGGCGGCCTGGGCGCCGTCACCCTCGCTGTCGATGGCGACCTCGTCACCGCCGCCACCGCCACCCTCGACGCCGCCACCACCGAGCGCACCCTGCTGCTCGCGGAGATCTACCGCCGCGACGGCTCCTGGCGACTGCGCACCATCGGGCAGGGCTACGACGACGGCCTCGCCGAACTCGCCGTCCGCTACGGCGTCGTCGTCGACGAGGGCTGAGTCCCGAGTTCACCACCGCCCGCGTTGGCGCGCTCGACGAAAGTACCTGCCACGGTCGTTCGGCTCGGCGGCCCTCAGGACCGTGCCCGGTGGAGCGACCGGTAGGCGGAGGGGGTGAGCGCGAGCGTCCGGTGGAACTGACGGCGCAGGGCGGTGGCCGACATCAGGCCGACGCGCTGTGCGACGGCGTCGACGGGCAGGTTGGTGGCTTCGAGCAGTCGACGGGCGTGGCGTAGGCGCTCGGCCATCAGCCACTTCCCGGGCGTGGTGCCGAGCTGCTCGTGGAAGCGGCGGCGCAGCGTGCGTTCGCTCAGCCCGACGGAGCGGGCCGCGGTGGCCAGCGGCTCGCGGTGGTGGAGGGTCGCGGACAGACGGGCCACCACGACGGCGACCGCGTCGTCCGCCGCGCTCGTGATCGGCCGGGCGAGCAGCTGCGGGCGATCACCTGCGCGGACGTGCGGGCCGACGAGCAATCGCGCGGCGCCGGTCGCGACCTCCGCACCGTGGTCGACCTCGACGAGGTGGAGGTAAAGGTCCAGGCCGGCCGCGTTGCCGGCGCCGGTGACGACGTCGCCGTGGTCGACATGGAGCACGTCCGGGACGAAATCGACCCTCGGGTAGGCCCGGCGGACTCCCTCGACGTGCCACCAGTGCGTGGTGGCGGTTCGCCCGTCCACCAGGCCCGCGGCCGCAACCACCGCGACCCCCGTGCAGGTCGCAACGATTCGGGCGCCGCGCCGGTGGGCGTTCACGACGGCGTCGAGCACCGCGGCTGCTGGTCTCGTAGCCACCGGCCAGCACCCCGGCAGAAGCAGCGTGCGAGCCCGGGCGATGGCGTCCAGGCCGGTCGGGACGTCGAGTTCGTGGCCCTCGCGCGTGCGGACCGACCCCGGCCGGGCGGTGCACACGACCACCTCGTAGCGGAGGCGATCCGGCAGGTGGTCGTTCGCGGCGCGGAGGACGTCACCGGCCTGTCCCAGCTCGGCCAGGCTGACCCCGTCCGCGACGAGCACCGCGACGCGATGCGACGACGCGCCCCTGCCGGCCATGGCCGAAAGGTACCGGTTCGTGGCATCGCAGGAGCGCACACGGCGCCACCGCCTCGTCGAGGATCAGCAGCGGTCGGAGAACGGGAGGTGACGAGGTCGTGAGCGCGCGGGCGCGGTGGCTCTTCGCGGTGGTCGCGGTGCTGTGGGGACTTCCCTACCTGTTCATCCGCATCGCGGTGGAGGCCGGGATCGACCCGGTCGTCGTCGTCTGGACGCGTACCGGCGTAGCCGTGCTCGTCCTGGTACCGCTGGCGCTGTGGCGGGGAGCACTGCGCGGGATAGCGGGGCGGTGGCGGCTCGTCCTCGGCCTGACCGTGCTGCAGGTCACGGCCCCGTTCCTGCTCATCACCTACGGCGAGCAGCGCATCACCAGCTCGCTCGCCGGGTTGCTGGTCGCCGCGGAGCCGCTGTTCGTCGCCCTCCTGATCCGCGTGATCGAGCCCGCCGCACGCATCGGACGGGTGCGCACGACCGGCCTGGTCGTCGGCCTGGCCGGGGTGGCCGTCCTGCTGGGCCTGGACGTCAGCGCTCTCGGCCCGCAGCTCCTCGGTGGGGCCATGGTCCTGCTCGCCACGCTCCTGTACGCGGGTGCCGCCCTGCTCGTCCGGCGCATCCCGGCCAACACCGACCCGATCGGCGTGATCACCGCCGTCCTGCTGGTCAACACCGTGCTACTGGCCCCGGTGGCGGTGCCCGCCCTGCCCGATCCGCTGCCGGCTCCCGAGGTCGTGGGAAGCCTGGTCGGTCTCGCACTGGCCTGCACGGCCGCCGCGTTCGTGGCGTACTTCGCCCTCATCGCGGAGACGGGCCCGGGACCGGCCACCGTCGTCTTCTACGTCGCACCAGTCATCACCGTGGCCACGGGGGTCGTCCTGCTCGGCGAGCCGCTGACCGTCGCCATCGTCCTGGGCGTCGTCCTGATCGTCGTCGGCTCACTGCTTGCCACCGGCGGACGTGCCGAGACACCGGGCCGGACGGGCCAGGCGACGAAGCCGACGTAGCGGCCGACACGGACGACAGGCCCGAACACGAGGGGTCCACGCCGACGGCCGCCGGCCGCGGATCACGCGGCGGCACGTCACGCAGCCTCCGCAAGCCCGCCCACCGCGGAGCAGAACCGCTTCCAGGCGTCCGCGACCTGGGGGATCAGCGACCGCCCCCGAACGGGGGCGTGCACCAGCCCGGGTTCCACGACGAGCCGAACCGGTGTGCCCTGCTCCTCGAGATGCCGGGCGTAGCGGACGGCGTCGTCGCGCAGGTCGTCGTACTCGGTGGACATGATGTACGCCGGGGGAAGGTCCTCGAACGTCCCGGAGACCAGTGGCGAGGCGTAGCGGTGATCGGCCAGCTCGCGCCGCGGGCAGTAGGCGCGGGTGTAGTGCAGCATCTCGCCCCCGAACGGCTCCGCCGGGTTGGGCTCGAACCAGCGCGCGAAGTCGAGCACCGGGCCGATGAGCCCCTGGCCGCGCGGCCGGGGGCCGCCGCGGTCGCGGCACATCATGGACAGCGCCACCGCGAGGTTGGCCCCCGAGCTGTCCCCGCACAGCACCGGTGCCGCGGTGTCCGCCTCGCCGGCGAACGGCCCGTCCGCCAGGGCGCACAGCACCTCGTAACAGGCCTCGGGAATCTCGGGGAACGGGTGCTCGGGGGCGAGCGGGAAATCCACCGAGATCGTGAGCAGCCCAGTGGCGGCCGCCAGCTCCGCGGCCAGCGTGTTGTGGCTCTCGACGGAGCCGAGGACGAAGCCCCCACCGTGGAAGTAGACGATCGTGCCCTCACCGGCACGCCGCGCGGGCCGGTAGGAGCGGAAGGCGAGAGTCCCGCCGGAGCCGGCGATCTCGTGGTCGGCGACGGTGACACCGGACGGGACGGGGTAGGGGAACACCTCCGACAGCGAGAGGTACAGCCGGCGTTGCTCGGCGACGCTCTGTGCGAAGAAGTCCTGCGGCATGGCCGCGTGGTACCTGGCGAGGAACTCGTCGGTTCCGGGTGCGAGCTTCATGCGGATCATCCCTTCGACGATGTTTCGGGGGTGCGCAATCCTTGGAGGACGCCTCGCCGCAACAGCGGCGGGAGGCACGCGGCCGTGCCCAGGGCCCCGATCCACAGGGTCGCGGGGAGGCCCACCAGTGCGATCAGTGCGGCGGCCAGCAGGCTGGAGAGCGGTACCGCTCCCCACAGCACGAACCGCTCGACGGAGTTGACCCGGCCCAGCAGGGCGGGCGGTGTGACGCTCTGGCGGAGCGTGGTCCAGGTGGGACCGAACAGTCCCTCGCCGATGCCGTGCACGATGCTGCCCGCGACCAGGCCGACCACCCATCCGGCGCTGCCGGCCAGCGGCATGATCGCGAAGCCGACCACCGAGGTCGTCGCCCCCAGGACCACTGTGCGCAGCGTCCCGATCCGGGCCGCGATGCGCGTGCAGACGAGGTTGCCGATCGGGTAGCCCAGGGCGGCCGCGCCGACGACGAGGCCGATGGCGACCGATCCGAGGTGCAGCACCTCCAGGCAGTACAGGACGATGATCGTGATCACGATGCCCTGGAACAGCACGTAGACGGCGCCACACAGCAGGATCGGCTCGAGTACCGGGTGCCGCACGACGAAGGCGAGGCCCTCCTTGATCTCGCGCACGAGCCAGCCCTTCGACCGCTGGGCCGGCTCCGGCTTCGGCTCGCGGTGCCGGATCCCGGCGAGCGCCCCGACGGAGACGAGGAACGTGCCCGCGTTGGCGAACGCGGCCCCCACGGGCCCCGCGATCGCGATGACCGGACCGGCCAGCGCCGGCCCCAGCGAACGCGACACCGACTCCGAGAGCTGCAGCCGCGCGTTGGCCCGGTGCAGCATCCCCCCTGGCGGGACCAGCGACGGCAGGTAGGACATGTAGGCGACCTGGAAGAAGACGGTTGCCACGCCGCTCACCGCCATGAGAACCATGAGCAGCCAGAACGGCAGGAGTCCACCGATCGCGAGCGCGCCGATGAGCACGAAGCAGACCAGCTGCGCGATCTCGCTGGCGATCAGCACCGGGCGCCTGCGGACGCGATCCAGGAACGCCCCCACCGGGAGACCCAGGACGAGGAAAGGCAGCTTGAACGCGAACGGCAGCAGCGCGGCCTCCGCGACGGAGGTGCCCAGCACGGTCACCGCCGCGAGCGGCAGCGCCACCACCATGACCTGATCGCCCAGCAGGCTGACCGACTGCCCGGTCCAGAGCAGCCCGAAGTCCCTGCCGGCGGCGGGCTCGTCGTCGCGCTCGGCCGTTGGCTGCGTCTTGTGATCCACGCGGTTACTCCCACTTCAGGGTCGGCAGGCGATAGGAGTTCTCGATCGCCGGGTCGGCGAGCGTCAACCGGTCGCCCACCCGGACGAAGACGAAGGGCGAGCGGCGCGATCGCGCACCGTCACCGGGGTTCAGGATCACGTGCGAATCGGGGCTGGAGAAGAAGTCCATCTGACCGGCGACGATGTGGCACAGTTCGTCCTGGTTGTGGCAGTGGCAGTGGAGCTTCGACATCGCCTCCTTCCCGTCCGTCCACTCGATCTGGGCCGGGAACTGGACGTCGAAGTTGCTCATGATCGTCCTGTAGCCGTCGTCGCACTCGCCGTCGAAGACGTCCGCGGGTACCGACACCGCGCGCCGGCAGAAGTCCACCGGCCCGGCCTCGCTGTGGATCAGGGCGCCGACGTGGTGGAAAAAGAAGCGGCGCTCGGAACCGAGGTGGTGGAAGTAGTTGTTGGCGGCCAGAGCGGACGCTCGGCAGTACTCCCAGTAATGGTGCGGCTCGGTGTTCAGGCCGACGCTCCGCAACGTGTAAAGCGTCGAGTGCTTCTGGTCGTGCACACCGTAACCGTACTCGTCGATCAGTATCGTGAACCACTCGGATTGCACCGGCCCGTACACACCCAGCACGTTCTCCATCATCGGAACAATGGCCGTTGGGCGTACTGCAGCATGGCGTCGTCGGCGTCTATCAGGTCACTCCGTTCAGCTGAGGCTCGCCGTGAGGGCGACGTCGTCGGTGATGGCGAGTCGCACGATCAGCGGCCGGGCGGCATCGACCTGCACCGGCTCGCGGAACGGGATGAACGTCTGAATCCAGTGCGACGCCTCGGGGTGATGGGTGCCGATCTCCCCGCCACCGCCGAGGTCGAGGGAGGGCCGCGCGACGATACCGTCCGCGGTTGCCGCCTCGGCGGGGTGGAACTCGACGTCCCACCCGTCGTCGTGGGTCGACTCCTCACGCAGGTCACAAGGGAACAACGACCGTTCCTCCCCGACCACCCGGTGCGACCACGTGGTGAGCCGTACCGGGAAGTGGCCCCTCGTCTGCAGCCGGTTCGGCCGTGACACGTCGACCCCGTACGCGTCCGACACCTCGTTCAGGGCCCGGATCTCCGGGGCCACCACCAGCGCTCCGAAGAGCGCCGCGGCCTGGGAATGGACTCGTACACGTCGGTCAGGAGCGAATTGCGAGCGCGCCTCAGGGACGGGAGAATCCCCTCGCCGATCAGCGCGCAGTCGAAGATCTCGGCCAGGAGGAGGCCCCAGCGATCCGCGCTCAGGAACGTCACGTTGTCGGAACGTGTCCGGTGCAGGGCGACACGGTCGCCGACCTCGCTCGTGTCGATCGCGCTCGCCGCGTGTTCCTCGAACGCATCCACGCTCCGTACACCGGCATTCCCGGTTCGAGTTGTTCAGCATTGAGTGGGGCCACCGTAGCACATCATTCATGTCCGCTCCATGGCGAGTTGTTCATGCATGGGGGCAACGGTAGGGACGTCCTGGGGATCGCCGCCAGTCAGGGCGTTTGGGCAACCCTGCTGATCATTGGTAACGATGTTGTATTCTTACTGCTGTCGACAACTAAAGCTACACGGGTGGCGTTTGGCACGCAACCACGGGTCGCCGTAGTACGTGCCGAGAATCGGGCGGATATGGCCGAGTAGCCCCTCTTGTCAGCGGCGTTTACCGACGGTGAGTACCCGGGGGGTCGGCAAAGTCGCAGGGAGTTGGCGCTGAGCTGCGGCGACACGCGGGTTGAGGTCGGAGGTGCGGGCACCGCACCTGTGGTGATCTTGCGGTTCTCACACCGGGCGCGATCCCTGAAACGAGTGCAGTGCCCCGTCTGCATCCTTGTCCATCGCCGCTGTCGTCGACCAGCTGGGCGCGGTAGCCCTACCCGATCCGGTGAGGTCGGTGCCGACCCTGCGCGAGGTGCTGGGCAGGGTGGCCGACCCGCGCCAGCGCCGCGGGGTCCGCCACGGACCGCGCGAACGGGTGACCACGAAGCCTGCAACGACCACGTGGCTGGGCACAGTCGGCCGAGCCGAACGTGACACCTCTCTTTCATGGACCTGTATAGACTTCTATGCATGAAGCCGCCGCGGATGACGGTCCAGACCGAGCTGGTGCTCGCGGCGCTACTGGACGGCGACGAGCTGTGGGGCTTCGAGCTCAGCAGGCTCACGGGCCTGGCGGCCGGCACGATGTACCCGATCCTGCACCGCCTCACCGCCGCAGGCTGGATCGTCCCGCGCGGCGAGGATCCGTCCGTCGCCGAGACCGAGAGCCGGCCGCCGCGGCGCTACTACCGGCTGACGATCGAGGGCCGCACCCGCGCCGTGCACGCGCTCGCCGCGACGGCGGCGCAGCGGGCCGGCCTGGCGCGGCTGCTCGACCGGCGCCGTCCGGACGCCGAGGGGGCAACGTGACCGCCGACGTGCTCCGTCCCGCGGAGGCAGCACCGTGACGGTTCTGGAGGCACGGCCGTGGACCCGCCGAGCCGCCTGCGTCGCGATGCTGGTGGCGGCCGCCTGCGCGATACCGACGGCCGAGCTGCTGGCGGCCACGACGGCCCTCGCCGTCGCGACGCTGGTCGTGGCGGCCGGAGCCCGGTGGCTGCCGGGCTGCACCTGGGCGGCGGTCCTGCTCCCCTCGGCCGTCCTGCTCCCCGCGGCCGACCGCGAGAGCTGGCGCGCCGAGGTACGAGCTGTCCTGCACGCCGCCGGGGGCGGCCCGGAGCGGCGTCATCAGGTGCGGGGGTTCCTGATCGGCCTGCCCGCGTGCGCGGTCACCTGCTGGTCCCTCGCGCTCCGGAGGCGCTGATGGTGGAACTGCTCGGCATCGAGGTCCGATACGGCCGGGCCGACCCGGTACTGCACGACCTGGACCTGCGGCTCTCCCCCGGGTGTCCGGTCGTCGTCCTCGGTTCGAACGGCTCGGGCAAGTCGACGCTGCTGCGGGTGGCGGCGGGCTGCGCGACGCCGACTGCGGGGCGGGTGCTCGGCCGTCCGCGCCGCGTCGGCTACGTCCCGGACCGGTTCCCGTCGCAGCTGCGCATGCCGGCGTCGAGCTACCTGCGGCACATGGCCGCACTGCACCGGACTGCGGCCGCACCCGCCGTCGACCTGCTGGCGACGCTGGGGTTCACCGGGGGGCTGGGCGTTCCGATGGCGCGGCTGTCGAAGGGCAACGCGCAGAAGGTGGCGCTGGCGCAGGCGCTGTGCAGCGGTGCCGCGCTGCTCGCGCTCGACGAGCCGTGGTCCGGGCTCGACACCGGCGCGGCGGGGGCGGTCACCGACCAGATCGACAGGGCGGCCGCCGACGGCGCGGCGGTGCTGGTCACCGACCACACCGGAACGGCCGCCGGCCTGGCCTGCCGCGATGTCCTCGACCTCGTCGACGGCCGACTCGTCCCGGGCAACCCGGTGTCCGGGCCTGCCGTCGTGGTCACCCTGACCGCCCGCGACCCGCAGGCGGTGGTCGGGCGACTGACCGGCGTGCCGGCGACCGTGGAGGGTGACCGGATCACGGTGCACGTGCCCGTCGCGCAGCGCGACGAGCTGCTCCGCGTGGCGCTGTCGTGGGGCTGCGGCATCCACGCCGTGGAGCCGTTGTGGTGATCGTCGCCCGCTACATCCTCGACGACCTCCTGCGCTCCCAACGTTTCCTGGTGCCGGTCTTCGGTTACGTCGCGCTCCTGGGCGTGCTGTTCGGCGGCGATCCCGGGCCTGCGCCGGGCGGCTGGCCGGCCTCGGCGCTCGCGCTCTACGCGGTCGGCGCATGGCTCGCGATCACCACCGCCAACACCGAGGACCCGGTGCAGCGCCAGGTCACCGTCGCCGCCGCGGGCGGGCCGGGGGCGGTCGCGCGCGGGGTGCTCCTGGCCTGCCTGGCCGCGGACATGCTGCTCGCCGCGCTGGCCACCGTCCGCCCGCTCGTGCCGGTGATCACGCACGTCTACCCGTACTCGGCCGGCGAGCTGGTGGGCGGGTTCCTGGCCCATCTGGCCACCGCCGCCGCGGGCACGGCCGTCGGCCTGCTGTGCGCCCGGCCGGTGATCACGCGGATCGGCTGGTCGCTGCTGGCCGCCGTCACGGTCGTGGTGATCACCGGGGTGACGCCGTGGTTGCCACCGGTCGGCACCGCGGTGCGGGCGCTGGAGACCGTGCCTGTCGCGCTGCCCATCGTTGCTCTCGACGCCGTGCTCGGACTCGCACTCGCCGGCGCGGCGTGTGCGCTGACCGCCGTCGGACGGAGGCCCCGACCCCGATAGCCGTCAACCCGGCGAGTCCGGTCGGTGCCTGCGGCAGCGGGCGCCGGCGGAGGACGCCGAGCCGTTGGGTGGCGCGGGTAAGGGCAAACACAGTTTGCCCCGGTAGCGGGGCATTTTCGTCTATCCGGGCTCCGACACACCCATGAAGAACCGGGGCCAGGGAACCGAAGCAGCAACCCACCGTGCCGCCGAGCTCGGACGATGAGTAACAGGCTTGTCACTACGCGCGACTCACTGCCTGGAACATCGAGGGAGGACCGGATGGGAAGAGTCGGAGCGGCCGCGAAGCGGGCGTGGAGCAGGGTGCCTCCATTCGGCGCGATCTTCCTGCTGGTCGTGCTCGCCGCTCTCATCGTCTTCACCGTCCGGAGCGCCGAACAGATGCGGCCCACACCGCCCCTTGTCCCGCTGGACAACACCACCGACATTCAGTTCGCCCTTGACCGGTCCCCGCTCACGCGGACGAGCGTCATCTCGGTATGTCGCTTCATCGGCGTCGCGGAGAACTGCACCGATAAGACGGCCGCCGACCCGAGCTCAGTCGCGGGCCCAGTCCCGGCGGGACGGCCGGCCATCAGGTCGACCGAGTTCGTCAGCGATCTCGACGCCGTGACGTGCCAGCGCATCGCCGATGGCGGCAAGAACCCCTCGTCCGGTACGACGCGATCGGCGTCTGGACAGTTCCCCGCAGCTCAAGTAACCGTGGCCGCCGAGCTCGTCGGGCAAACAGGACTCAAGATAACCTTCGTAGCGAATCCACGAGGGGCGGAGGTCGTGCCACCGGGGGTGTACTGCGGATACTTGGACGTCAGCCGGGAGAACAGCGCCACCATCCCCCACGGCGTCCGTATCGTACTCGGCGATCGCGGCGATTCCCTCCCGCTCGCCACGGCCATCTGGTTCCTCGTACTGGGATCGGTCCTCGGTATCGCCGTCCGCATGGCCAATGACCAGATCGCGACCCTGATACCGGTCCGGCGCCGGCAACGCAGCATACAGCGCCGATTTGCCGCGCTGTCGAAGACCGAGCCCCACTGGGAGGAACTGCGGATCGGGCTCGAAGACGTCGACGACGCCATGGCCACCTTCGACGTCACCGACGCCGCGGCCCGGCTCGACAAGTTGGAGCAGATCCTCGACCCTCACGATGCGAAAGCCGCCGAGATCGCGGCCGCCCAGCTCTCGATCAGGCGACGGCCCGAAGCCCAGCAATTGTCACGTCTGCGCACGGTGCCGTGGTTCGTGGAGCACTACTGGCTCTTGTCGACAGCACTGATCGTCGTGGTCGTGACAGTGTCCGGTCTCAAGACCCAGTATCTGGACGCGGTGGACGTCAGCGACGACTTGGGCTCGTGGCTGGCGCTCGGCATCTATGGTCTGGCGTTCCAGATCACGGCCTCGACTGTGGCTGAGGCAGTTGGCAAGCTGACGCCCGGGAGCAAGTAGAACCTTGTTGTCGTTGAACGCGGCGGTCAAACGGATCGGCCCGCGGGTCGGGATCATCGCGGACACGCTGCGCGGGTGGGCCAGGTAACACCGGATCGACACCGGGCAGGTACCCGGCACGACCAGCGACGATCCGGTACTGCCACCGATCACTGTGCCTCCGCCGATGTTCACAAGATCAGCTTCCCCGATCTGACCCTGGAAACGCGCACCTGGCGGAGACACCCGACCCGGGTCAGCTGCATCCTGTCCCGCTCGATGCGCGCGAGCTCCTGTGGGTGCGGCCCTCGACCGTGCGCACATGACGGGCGGCGATGGTGTCCGTCCGCCCGGGCTCGCCTGGTCCCCCGTGCGCTGCGCGCCGTTCTCGGCCGCGGCCAGGTGGCGGCCGGACCGCCTCACCACGCGGCAAGCAGGCGGTCCTTCGATCGCGCTGCGGCCCGCAGCAGCTGTTCGACGTCAACTCCGACCAGGGCCCCGTCGCGCTTGCGGAAGCGACCTCCGACGAGCACGTGGCGGACGTGTGCGGTCTCGGTGGCGAGCACGATCGTCGCGGTGGCGTCGCCGACCGGCGCAACGCCGACAGCCCGCGGATCGACCACGACGAGATCGGCCAGGAAGCCCGGCCTCAGCACGCCTGCATCCTTCAGGCCGTTGACCTGTGCTCCACCGACGGTCGCCAAGCGCAGGACATCGCGAACCCTCAGCGGTGACGGCTGCGGGAGCCCCACATGCCGCGCCCGGGCAGCGCCGATGCGCTGGATCGTCAGCACCGCCTGCATCTGGGCGAACATGGTGGTGCTCAGGCAGCACTCGACGTCCACGCTCAGGCCTGCGACGACACCCTCGTCGAGGGCCCGCTGCACCGGGGTCGTCCCGTCCGCGAGCCCGACCTGGGCATCGGAGGTCGGGCACAGCGCGACCCGGACGCCTGCACCCGCGATCGCCGCCCACGCGTCGTCGGTCAGGGCGGTGGCGTGGATGGCGGTGACGTCCGGTCCGAGGAGGCCTGCCTTGTCGAGGCCGACGAGCACCTGGCTGGGCGCCGACCCGATCACGGCGTCGGCGACGACGGGGACACCCATCTCGCGAGCCTGCGCGAGCGTGCGTTCCGACAGAGCGAAATCGGCGCCTGCCGTGCCGTCGTCGCCCAGCACCGCCATGCTGACGCTGGTCCGACCGCCGCCTGCCGCATCCCGCAGCCGCGCCACGTCCGCGGGCCACTGTCCCGCCCAGGTCCCGTGCAGCGGCGGCCCGTAGGCGAACACCGAGCGCGCACCCGACGCGGCGTGGGCCTGCAGAACGGCGTCGGCGTGCTCGTCGGAGCGGCAGTTGTGGGCGAAGTCCAGCACGGTGGTGACCCCGCTGTCGATCGCACCCAGCAGGCCCAGCAGCGTCCCGACGTGCAGGTCGTCGGGGCTGCAGACCGGACCGATCCGGCGGTGCACCCTGTCGAAGTACTCGTCGATGCCCGCGTCGGGCAGCGTGCGGCGCAACGAGGTCTGCCAGCAGTGCCGGTGGGTGTCCTGCAGGCCCGGCAGCACGATCTGCCCGGAGACGTCGAGCACCTCCGTGCCCGGGACGGCCGCCTCGACGCCCAGGTCGGCCCCGACGGCCGCGATCCGGTCGTCGACGACGAGGACGTCACCGACCCCGAGATCGCCCTGCTCGGCGTCCATCGTGAGCACGGTCCCGCCCGCGAGCAGCAGGCGCGGTCCCGGCGCGGTCACCGCGACGCCCGGGGCTGGTCGGGCCGGCGGCGACGCCGCGCGCCCTGGCGGGCGCGGTCGACGGTGATGGCGATGACCAGCACCGAGCCGGTGACGATGAGCTGCCACGCCGCGGAGGCGCCCGCGAGCGCGAGCGCGTTGGACATGACCTCGAAGAACGCGACGCCCAGCAGCGCTCCCCACACCGATCCCGCGCCCCCGGAGAGCGCGACACCGCCGAGCAGCGCCGCGGCCACGGCCTGGAGCTCCGCTCCGCTGCCCATGTTCGGGTCGGCGATCGTGGCGCCCCCGATGGTGAGGACGGCCGCGAGACCCGCCGCCGCGCCGCTCACGGCGTAGGCGCTGGCGACGACCCATCCGGCCCGCACACCGGAGAGCTCGGCGGCCTCCCGGTTGCCGCCGACGGCGTAGAGCGACCTGCCGTACGTCGTGTACCTCAGCACGAGGTGCAGCACGACGCCGAGCGCGAGGGCCGCGACGAGCCCCACGGGGACGAGCCCGTCCGCCACCACGTCGTTGCCCAACCACGAGGACACCCGGTCCGCGTACATGTCGACGGTCCGCGAATCGGTCCAGAAGTAGACCACCCCTCGCAGCACCGACAGCGTGCCGAGGGTCACGACGAAGAACGACACCCGGTAGACGCCGATGAGGACGCCGTTGATCAGGAAGCCGACGACGGCGCCCGACACGACGGTGAGGGGCAGCGCGAGCTGCCCGGGCGTCCCGGCGGTCACGAGGGTGGCGTAGATCGTTCCGGTCAGGGCCAGCATCGAGCCGATCGACAGGTCGACGCCGCCGGTGAGCAGCACGATCGTCATGCCCAGCGCGAGCACCACCGGCACGGCCGCGGCCCGCATGATGCTGGTGAGGTTGGTCGTGGTCGCGAACGCCGGATCCCGGAGAGCCTCGACGACGACGAGGAGTACCAGCACGGCGCCGAGGGCGACGAGCGTCCCGTGGCCCGCGAGAAGCCGCCGGACGAGTCCGGTGGCCGCGGGGGCGGGTGGGGGGCGGAGCTGCTGCAGCGTCATCGGGTGGCCTGCCCTTCCTCGGCGAACGCCACCCGGGCGGTCCGCTCCTCGGTGATGTCGGCACGGTCGATCTCGGCGGCGACGCGACCGTCCCGCAGCACGACGACGCGGTCGCAGAGTCGCAGGAGCTCGGGCAGCTCGGAGGAGACCACGATGACACCGGTGCCTGCGGCGGCGACCTCCTCCACCGCCTCGTACAGCTCGGCCTTGGCACCGACGTCGACGCCCCGCGTCGGTTCGTCGAGGACGAGGTAGCGGGGCGCGACCGCGAGGCATTTGCCGAAGACGACCTTCTGCTGGTTGCCGCCCGAGAGCTGGGCCGCTGCGGCCTGCAGCGACGGGGTCCTGATGCGCAGGCGCTCCGCCCAGTGGCGGGCCCGCCGGGTCTCGGCCCGGCGGGATCGGACGCCGAAGCGTCCGTCGGAGCGGTGGACGGCGAGGTTGAGGTTGTCGTGCACGGTTCCCGAGAGCACCAGGCCCTGCGCCTTGCGGTCCTCGGGCACGAGCACGACCCCGTGCTGCATGGCGGCGCGGGGGTTCCTCGGCCGGATCCGGCGGCCGTCGAGCCGGATCTCACCGGTGTAGGGCTCGAGGCCGACGAACGTGCGGGCCAGCGTGGAGCGGCCCGACCCGGCGCGACCGGCGATCCCGACGACCTCGCCGGCGTCGACGTGCAGCGACACCTCGCGCAGCCGGCCGGACGACACGTCGTGCAGGGCCAGGCGGCGCCCGTCCCGCGACACCCGCGGGCGCGGGCGGTGGGTGAACAGCGCCGGGAGGTCGCGCCCGACCATCGAGCGGACGAGCAGTTCCTCCGTTGCGTCCACCGCGTCCATGACCGCGCTCACCGTGCCGTCGCGGAGCACGACGAGGCGGTCGCACCAGGCGAGGTACTCGCCGAGCCGGTGCGTCACGAGCACGACCGCGCTGCCGCTGTCGGCGAGCCCGCGCGCCCGCCCGAGCACGAGCTCGGCCTGCTCGTCGGTCAACGAGCTGGTCGGCTCGTCGAGGAGGAGCACCCCGGGTGTGCGGGCGACGGCGGAGGCGACCGCGACGAGCTGCCGCTGCTGCAGCGAGAGCGACCCGAAGCGCTCGCGGGGGTCGACGCCGACGCCGTAGTCGGCGAGGACACGCGCGGCCGTCTCGTGGGCGGCGGACCAGGAGATCCGGCCGTGACGCAGCGGCAGGCGCCCGGTGAGGAGGTTCTCGGTGACCGACACGGTCGGCACACCGATGACCTCCTGGGCGACGAGGGCGACGCCGTCGCGCAGGGCGTCGGCCGCGCCGCGCCAGCGGACGTCCCGGCCGCGGACCGACAGGCTGCCCGTGTCGGCCGCGGCGGCGCCCGCCATCAACCGCGCCAGTGTCGACTTGCCCGAGCCGTTCTCCCCGACGAGCCCGATCACCTCGCCCGCCCGCACGTCGAGGTCGACGCCGCGCAGGGCGTGTACGCCGCCGAAGCGCTTGTGCACGCCACGTACGGCGAGGACCGGTGCGCCCGGAGCACCGGCCACGACGGTCCCCGTCATGCCGGGCACCCGGGAAGATCGGCCGGCGGCGGGGGCACGGCGTCCCCGGTGGTGACGAACGCACCGACGGTGCCGCCCAGGTCGGTCCCCTTGCGCACCGAGCGCACCTGGTCGTCCCAGGACGGGCGCTTCGCGATCGTCGCGCGGTTGTAGCAGCGGGGCCAGACGACCGCGACCTTCGGCGGGGCCTTCTGCGTCCCGGTGACGTAGTCGACAGCGGTGCGCGCGAGGATCTGCCCGCCGACCACGGGCTGGTAGTCCCAGGAGTAGTCCAGCCTGCCGTCGGACAGCGCCGCGACCCCGTCCGGCGCGGTGTTGTAGCCCAGGACGAGCAGCTTGTCGCGGGCTCCGAGAGCGATCGCGGCCTGGGCACCCCCGATGCTGGTCGGGTCGTTGTAGGACGCGATGCCACGCACGGCCGGGTTGGCCTGCAGCGCGGGCCGCGCCGAGGTGAGCGCACCGGCGACGTCGTCGGTCTTGTTGAGGTAGGTCTGCGCGATCGTGATCGACCCGGCACTGCATGCCGCGAGGCTGGCGGAGAACTGCTTGGCCAGGAACTCCAGGCTGGGGATGGGCAGCGCGTAGCCGCCGTACAGCACGGTGCTGCCCCGCGGGAGCCGGTCGCAGAAGACCTGCGCGGCCTGCTGCGCCTGCAGCGCGCGGCCCTGGGTGACGAGCGCGACCACGCCCTGGGTGTCCACGGCGAAGTCGTCGAACGCGACCACCGGGATGCCTGCGCGGTAGGCGCGTTCGGTGGGCGCCTTGAGGGCGTTGGCGTCGACGGGCCACAGTGCGATGGCGTTCACCCGTTGCGCGATCAGCTGGTCCATCTCACGGATGGCCGCGTCGACCGGACTCCCCTGCCCGTCCCACTCGAGGACGACGGCTCGGCCGCCGCGCGCCTCGACCTCGGCGCGGAAGCCCTGGGTCACCGCGCAGATCGTCGGATTGCCGCAGTTGGTGACCGACACCATGCCGACGGTGAAGCCTGCCGTCGGGTTGGCCGCGGCGGTCCCGGCGGGCCCGCCCGGGTTCGCCTGTCCACTGCCGCATCCTGCGACGAGGACGGCGGCGACGCCGAGCCCCAACACACGGCGACAGTGCCGTGCCGAAAGACCACGCATGTCTCCTCCGATCAAGGCGCCCGTGCGGATGCCCTCCGCCCGTGCGGAGGTGAGGACGCAGCCCGGGAAGTCGGGTGTCGACACGGTAGGAAGGCACACGGCCCACCTCAATGTCTCCCGAGACCGTTTGTGCGCCGTGATTCGGGCTCTCGGGACGATGACGGACGGGATCGAGATCGCGACTGTTGACACCCCGACCGACTCCGGAGGCAGTGGGTGCACTCGTGAAGATCATCAGCTTCAAGCAGGGCGAAGAGCGGGGGCTGCGCGCAGGCGTCATCGTCGAGGATCCTTCGTCGGGCGCGCCGCAGATCGTCGACGTCAGGCGCCTCGGACTGACCACCTCCGACGGCACGCCCGTCGCGACCGTGCGCGACGTGCTGAGGCTCGGTCCAGGCGGTGTCGCCGCCGTCGCGGTCGCCGTGGACAAGACCGTCACCGACAACCCCGAGACGCTGCTCGACGCGGCGGGCGTCGTGGTGGGTCCGCCGGTCCCGGACCCCGACAAGATCGTCTGCCTCGGCCTCAACTACCGCGATCACGCGGCCGAGGCGGGCCTGCCGGTGCCGGAGGCCCCGCTGCTGTTCGCAAAGTACCGCAACGCGCTCGCCGGTCCGCAGGACGACGTCGTGCTCCCCGCGCCCGCGCTGACGAGCCAGGTGGACTACGAGGGCGAGCTCGCCGTCGTCATCGGGACGCGCGCGCGGTCGCTGACCCCGGAGACCGCCCTCACGTGCGTGGCCGGCTACACCGTCATGAACGACGTGAGTGCCCGCGACCTGCAGGCGCAGACCGGGCAGTGGCTCGCGGGCAAGACCTTCGACGGCTTCGCGCCGTGCGGGCCTGCTCTCGTCACCGCCGACGAGGTGCCCGATCCCGACGACCTCCGCGTGCGGACCTGGGTCAACGGCGGTCTGGTCCAGGACGGCAGCACCCGCGACATGGTCTTCGGCGTCGCACGGCAGCTGGCGTTCATCAGCAGCGTCATGACCCTCGAACCGGGGGACGTGGTGGCCACCGGAACGCCCGCGGGGGTCGGCTCACGCATGCGGCCGCCGCGCTTCCTCACCGACGGCGACGTCGTGGAGGTGGAGGTGGAGCGGATCGGCCGGATCGGCAACCGCTTCGTCGCCGCGACGGGGCACGACGGCGCCCGATGAGTCTGGTCGAAGGCGGTGCGACCGAGGGCAGCGGCCCTGTCGACCGCAGCCACGCCGTCCACGACGTCGTACGCGGCTGGATCCTGGACGGGTTGGTCGACGCGGGCGCTCCGCTGTCGCAGGTCGAGCTCGCCCGGACCCTCGGGGTCAGCCGCGGGCCGGTCCGCGAGGCGTTGCGGATGCTCGAACGCGAGGGCCTCGTCCACGCCGAGCCCGGCCGTCAGGTGCGGGTCGCCTCCATCTCGGTGGAGGACATGGAGCAGATCTACGCCCTGCGCGTGCTGGCCGAGTCATTGGCCGTGCGCGTGACGGTACCCAGCCTGTCGGAGGAGCAGATCGCCCTGCTCGTGCACCTGCAGGACCAGCTGGCCGAGTCCGGTCCGCACGACTGGGACGAGTGGGAGCGGCTGCACCGCGCCTTCCACGCGGTGCTCTCGGCCGGAGCCGGGAAGACCGTGCTCGACGATGTCAACCGACTCCAGGACCACAGCGCCCGCTACCGACGGATCCACCTCGCGGGTGGGCAGCACGCCCTCGCGGTCGGCGCCTTGGACCATCACGACCTCTTGCGCGCGGCGCGCGCAGGGGACGGCGATCGTGCGGGCAGGCTGGTGGCGCTGCACCTCGCGGGCACCGCGTTGTCGGTCATCGGACGGCTGTGGCCCGCCTACGAGCCGGTCCTGTTGCGCGCCGCCGTGCGCCTGGGCGCCGGGACCGGGTCGTGAGCAGCCCGACGGTGGGACCGATCGGCCTGTTGGGCGTCGGGCGCATGGGCGACCCGATCGCCGCCCGACTCGCGGCGTCCGGGTACGAGGTCTGGTTCTACGACCCCCGGGCCGACGCGGGGTCGCGCGCCGTGCGCGCAGGCGCCCGGCCCGTGGCGACCGCCGCCGCGTTGGCCGACGCCGCCGTGACGGTGAGCCTCCTGCCCGATCCGCGGGCCAGCCTGCTGGCGCTGACCGGGGAGCACGGTCTGCTCACCCACGCTGCGCCGGACCACCTGCACGTGCACATGGGAACCGTCGACCCCGCCACCGTGCTGCAGGTCGCCGCCGTGGGGCCCGCCGTGGCCGACTGCCCCCTGTCGGGCAGCGTGGCGCACGCCGAGCGGGGCGCACTGACCGCGGTCATCGGATGCGCACCCGAACTGTTGCCCGCGGTCGAGGCGGTGCTACTGCCCTTCACCACCCACCGGCTCCGCGTCGGCGACGTCGGCGCAGCATCGGCCACGAAGCTGGCGTTGAACTCGGTGACCGGGGTCTACGCCACCGCCGTCGCGGAGGCGCTGGCGTATGCGACGGCGGCAGGCGTGGACCTCGCCGCCGCCTATGACGTGTTCGAGCACAGCGTCATGGCCACTCCGTTCCTGGCCTACAAACGCGGCCATGTCTTCCGGCCCGACCTCCCACCCGACGGGCCGGTGTCCATGGTCGCCAAGGACCTGGACCTCGCCACCGCCTCTGCGACCGGAGCCGGTGTGGTGCTCCGGTGCGCCGAAGCGGCCCGCACGCGCCTGCGCGACGCCGCCGGGGCGGGCGCCGGGGACGCCGACATCGGCATCCTGCTCTCCCTCCTGCGCACGACGGCAGGTGCGCGATGAAGGCGGCGGTGTTCCACGGCCGGGGCGATGTCCGCGTGGAGGACGTCCCCGACCCCGCCCCACCCCCCGCAGGCTGGGTGCTGGTCAGGGTCCTGCTCTGCGGCGTCTGCGGGACCGATGCCCACGAGTGGAGGCACGGGCCGAACGCCTTCGTCACACCGCTCGTCATCGGCCACGAGCTCGTGGGGCTGGTGGCTGCCGTGGGCGAGGGCGTGGCGGACCTGCGGGAAGGCGACCGGGTCGTCTCGGGCGGCGGGGTCTCGTGCGGAACGTGCCCGCAGTGCCTGCGGGGCCGGACCAACCTGTGCGAGCGCTACGTCACGATCGGCCACCAGGTGCCCGGAGCGTTGGCCGAGTACGTCGCCGTGCCTGCCGACACCTGCCTGGTCGTGCCGCCGGGCTGCCCCGGCGAGCACGCGGCGCTGGCCCAACCGCTCGCCGTCGCCGTGCACGCGGTGCGCCGGAGCGCGGTCGGGTCGGAGGCGGCGGCCGTCGTGGGAGCGGGCGCCGTCGGGTCGCTCATCGTCGCGGCACTGGCCGGTCGGGGGCGGGGCCCGGTGACCGCGGTGGACGTGGACCCGGCCCGCGAGTCGACCGCCCGCCGCCTCGGCGCGACGCGCTGGTCGGTGCCGTCCGCGACGGCCGGGCCGATCGCGTCCGGCGAGCACGACGTGGTGTTCGAGACCAGCGGCACCACCGACGGGCTCGCGAGCGCCCTCGCGCTGTCCCGCCGCGGTGGCCGCGTCGTGCTGGTCGGCCTCCCGGCCGGTCCGGTGCCGCTCGCCCTGCTCGACGTCGTGCGCCGGGAGGTCGACCTGGTGCCGTCCGCGGCGCACGTCTGCGCCGAGGACCTGCCCGAGGCCATGCGGCTGCTGGCCGAGGGCACCATCGGGGACGCCGTTGTCGACCGGGTCGTCCCGCTGGCGTCCGTCGTCGAGCGGGCGCTGCGCCCGCTGGCCACCGGTCGAGCGCGGGGGAAGATCCTGGTCGACCCGACGACGGGCGCGCGATGACGGCCGGAGCGGTCACCGCGAGGGAAGCCCGAACACCTCCAGCGTCGTCTGCCCCGCCCGCAGCGCGGCGCGTGCCGTCCGCTCCGTCCGCTCCCGTTCCGCGGCACGGACCAGGACCTCCTCGACGTCCTCCCCCGCGATCACCACCACGCCGTCGTCGTCACCGACCACCCAGTCACCCGGGCGCACCGTCACGTCACCGAGCCGGATCGGCTCCTGCACCGCAGCCTGGTCGGAGGCCTCCTTGAGCGTGCCCCGCAGCGCGGGTCCCGTCGCGTGCACGGGGACGCCGAGGGACGGCAGCTCCGCGAGGTCGCGGACACCGCCGTCGATAACCACGCCTGAGATCCCGTGCGCCGCGGCGCTGGTGGAGAGCAGGTCGCCCCAGTAGCCGTGCTCCTGCCCGGGTTCTACCGCGACGACCAGCACGTCACCGGCCCGCGCCACGGTGAGAGCCTGGTGGATCGCGAGGTTCGACCCGTTGGGCACCGCAGCCGTGACGGCCCGTCCCACGGTTCGCAGCGGCGTCCACATCGCCCGGATGCGGGCAGGCAGCGCCCCACGTCTGCCTGCCGCCTCGTGCAGGGTCGCCGCGGAGTGGCGTGCGAGCTCGTGCCTGACGTCCATCACGGAGAGCTTGCCCTGCACCCGCGACGCCCGGCAATGTCACAACAGACCACGGCGGGTCCCCTGATCCGTCCGATCAGACCATGCGCAGGAGGTGCCGTGGCCAGCGCCGAACTCGCGTTCGCGCCGGTGATCGAGAGCATCGTGGCCGAGCGCCCGCTCGGCGAGATCCTCGACACCGTCGCCGCCACGGTGGCGGACTCGGCCGGTTTCGACTTCTGTGCGGTCCTCGTGGTGGCCCCCGGACGGGGCCGGATCCGCATCGGCGGCTCGGCGAACCTTCCCGAGAACTACCGGTCGCAGCTCGACGAGGTCTTCGACCGTCCGCTCGACGACCTCGGGTTCACCACGTCGCCGACCGTGCGAGCCCTGCGGGCGGGCGAGGTCGTGGTGCTCGAGGACGCGCTGGCCGATCCCTCGTACGAGAACTGGCGCTACCTCGCCGAACGCTTCGGTTGGCGCTCGCTGATGTCATCGCCGATGCACGACGGCGGCCAGGTCGTCGGTGTGGTCAACGGGTACGGGATCGAGCCGCGGACGTTCACGGCCGCGCACCTGCACACGGTGCAGGTGCTCGCGCAGCACGCGACGCTCGCTCTGCGCCTCAGCGTCCTCGTCGCGAGCCGAGGGGCCACCATCGCCGAACTGCGCGCGAGGAACACCGAGCTCGCGGAACAGAGCCGGGTGCTCGAGCAGGCGCACCGCATCCACGTCACGCTGAACGACGCGGTTCTCGACGGGGCCGACGAGGCCGTCGTCGCACGGCTGGTGTGCGATCTCGTCGGCCGTCCGATCGTCGTCGGCGGGGCCGACGGCCGTGCGCCGATCCGCGTCGAACCCGCCGGGTGGGTCGATCCCGGGTCGACCCGTGCGCACCGTCCCGAGGAGGTCCGGCGCGATGTCCGGATCGGCCGGCAGGTGGTTGGCCACGTGATCGCGGAGATCGCGGAGGCGGCGGCCGACCCCCTGCTGATCCGCGCCGTCGAACACGCCGCCACGGTCCTCGCGGTGCACGAGGCACGCGTTCGTGCCGAACGGGCGACAGAGGAGCGGCTCGAGTCCGATTTCGTCTACGACCTCGTGCACGGGCGCGACACCGCCGAGCGTCTCCGCGAGCGAGCCCGCCACTACGGGGTCGACGTCACCGTTGCCCATCGTGTGCTCCTGGTGTCGCTCGCCGCCGCCGGGAGTACCGCGGACCGCGCACCGCGAACCGTGGGCCGCACCGGCCAGGACACCGTACGGACCGCGGCCTCGGTCCTCAACCACCGCCTCCCCGGGGCCCGGTTCAGCCGGATGAGCGATGCGTTGACCATTCTCGTGCCGACCCGGCAGCCGGCAGGCGGAGGCGACCTGCCCGCCCTGCACGCAGCGCTCGCCGAGGTGCGCCGCAGCGCCGCGGCCACCCGGAACGGGGCGGTGGTGACCTGCGGCATCGGCGGCGTCGCGGAGTGGGAGGAACTGCCGCGCTCGTTCCGCGACGCCACGCGAACCCTGCAGGCGCTCGTCCGGCTCGGCCGGTCGGGCGTCGACATGGCCGTCGACGAGCTCGGGCTGCTCGGGCTGTTCCTCGACTCCGAGCGGGCCGAGGAGATCGTCACGTTCGGTCGCGCGCTGCTGGCTCCGCTGCTCCGTGACACCTCCTACAGCCGCCAGTTGCTGTCCACCCTGAACGCCTACCTCGACCAGGGCTGCCGCCTGGGGCCCACGGCGGCAGCTCTGTTCATGCACCCCAACACCCTGAAGTACCGCCTGCGCCAGATCGAGGAGCGCTGCGGGGTCGACCTGCACGAGCCCTACGACATCACGCAGGTCACGCTGGCCCGGCTGAGCCTGCGGCTCGGATCCGACGGCGGGGAGGAGACCGGTGGCCCGGCCAGGTGATCAGGAGTCCGCCTGCAGGTGAGCGGGGCGCCCGACTGACCGGCGAGTGAGACCAGGTAGCGCAGGTCCTGCGTCGACGCGACATCGAGTCCGCCTGCGCCCGCCGCCGCGAGAAGTCGGCCAGCGTGGCCACCTGCGTCGCGAGGAGCGCGGTGCGCGGGAGTGTCTCGTGAACGGTCCTTTCTGAGCTGCTACCGCCCGTCGACGCGGCGCACGTAGGTGATCCGGCCCGGCGAGGTCCGGCACACTGGCGACGGCTCTCCTGGTAGCTCGGGACCAGGTTCGCGGTCGAAGTCGAGCAGGACGGCCTTCCGGGTACGGGCAGGCCGCATCTTCCCGGTCCTCCGTCGGGCCTCAGACGACGTGCAGGGCAGTGTCGGGCCGGGTTGCCAAATGCGCGGCCCACCTGGTCTGTGTGTCCGGGGTGGCCGGTTCGTACACCACAAGCTGCAGGTCACCGCCCGACACGTCGAGCGTGCTGATCGTGAAGGTCAGCCGTCCGGCTCGGGGATGGTCGAAAACGGTGGTGGGACCGCATGTGCAGCGCACGTCGTGGCGGGCCCAGAGGGCCCCGAACTCGGGAGCGGATCTGCGCAGCTCCTCGACGACAGCCGTCACCGTTGGATCAGTGGACGGGCGCGCGGCGACGTCCCGGAGGTGCGCGACGGCGTCCCGGGCGACCAGCGCCCACTCGGCCCACAGCCGGGGCGCAGCAGCGTCGAGGAACACCATCTCCAACAGGTTGGGCGTGGGCGCCTGAAACGTCGGCAGGCTCCCGAAGAGTGCAGTTGCGGCCGGGTTGTGGGCTAGGACGTCGCGGCGCCGGTTGAGCACCGCTGCGGGTGACCGGCCGGCGGCCTCGACCAGCCTCGCGACCGGCGCAGGGACCTCCCTGACCCTCGGCTGCACCAGACGTGGATCCGAGCGCCCGGCGAGGGCGAACAGGTGCGTCGTCTCGTCCGGGGAGAGGCCCAGGACCGTGGCCAGGGACGCGAGCACGCCGGCCGAGGGCTCGGGGTGCAGGCCCTGCTCGAGCCGGATCAGGTACTTGATGGACACCCCGGCGAGCGCGGCCAGCTCCTCACGGCGCAGTCCTGCCGTCCGGCGATGTCCTCCGCCGGGCATCCCCGCTGCGCGCGGGTCCCGCATCGCCCGTTTGGCCTGTAGGAACGCTCCGAGTCTGCTGCCCGCGGGGTCGCCCACTGTCGCAGTGTTCCACGGCGAGCGCCGGCCGTGGCTCCCCCTGGCAGGGGTACCTCCGGAGCAGGGGGGTCCCTCGGCGAGCAGGTGGTCGCGCAGCGTGGCCAGTGAGCAGGTGGAGAACCCGGACAGGCCGACCTCGGCGGGGGACGTGCGGGCGATCAGGCAGATCCACTCCCGGACCTACCCGAGGCGCCGAGACCGCCCACGGCCGCCGGGGCATCTGCACCCCTCGAAGCGGTGGGGCGGGGTTTGTTGGTGCGACGGCGGTCGGCTGCGGGCGGGCGGAGCCGCAGCCGGTTCTTGAGGGACCCCCTGGCGGGGGGAGCACTGAGCGGGGGCTGTGGAGGTGGTGGGACCGGGGTCATCGTTACCCCGGTTCCGCCGCTTCGGTGCGGACCTCCCCTCCCGGCAGGAGCACCATGGCCATGACGCGATCACTCGGTGGAACGACAGGTGGTGCAGCGAGGTCCTCGCTGATCACCACCGAGTTCGACGCCAGCAGCACGGCCGCGGAGGTGGTGCGCGGGATCGACCTGACCGGGCGCAAGGTTGTCGTGACGGGCGCGTCCTCGGGGATCGGCGTGGAGACCGCGCGTGCGTTCGCGAGCGCCGGGGCGGCGGTGACCCTCGCAGTCCGCGACGTCGAGGCGGGGCACCGCGTCCGACGCGACATCATCGCGAGCACCGGCGCCGCCGACCTGCAGGTGTCCCACCTCGATCTGGCGCAGCTCCCGTCGGTGGAAGCGTTCACCGCGTCGTGGCGTGGTCCGCTGCACGTCCTGGTGAACAACGCCGGGGTGATGGACACCCCGTACCAGCGCAACCGGAACGGCTGGGAGCTGCAGTTCGCGACCAACCACCTCGGGCACTTCGCCCTCGCGCTGGGGCTGCACCGGGCTCTCGTCGACGCAGGCGGTGCTCGGGTGGTGTCGCTGTCCTCCAGCTCCCACGCCGTGTCCCCAGTCCACCTCGACGACCTGTTCTTCGACCGCCGCCCCTACGAGCCGAACCTGGCCTACGGGCAGTCGAAGACGGCCAACGTGCTCTTCGCCGTGGACCTGACCCGGCGCTGGGCCGCGGAGCCGGTGACGGGCAACGCGGTCATGCCCGGGGGGATCTGGACGGGCCTGCAGCGCCACTGGCCCGACCAGCAGCGCGCAGCGGTGCAGGAAGCCGCACAGGCCGGAGCCCTGGGTGATCTGTCGATCAAGACTCCCGAGCAGGGAGCAGCCACGTCCGTGCTCGTCGCCACCCATCCCGCCTTCGACGGGGTCGGCGGGCGCTACGTCGACGACTGCCAGGAAGCCCCGGTGGTCCCTGCCGATCACGAGGGTCGCGGTGTTCGTGAGTACGCCGTCGACCCCGTCGTAGCCGAGCGGCTGTGGGACGTGTCCGTGTCCTTGCTCAACACCGCCCGCCGCGACCAGCGGTGAGTTCCACCCCCGCCACCGAACCACGACGAAGGAAGATCCCGTGACCACGCTCCACTTCACCGAGACGACGACCGCGACTGAGCAGCAGTTCATCGACGCCCTGACCGACTTCGGGAAGGACCGCCCGGCGATCTTCGGAAACAGCCACGAGGAGTTCCTGAAGGTGCACGCCACCGGGACCGACTGGGCCGATGTGACCGAGGGCTCCAAGGCCGGCGGCGGGGTGTGGGAGCGCCTGCGCTACGACTGGTCCCGCCCCGGCGTGGTCCGGTTGACCACGCTGGACAGCAACGCGTGGGGTGGTGACAGCGGCCACACCTATCACTTCACCCCAGGTTAGGACGGTGTCACGACCATCCGCGTCGACATCGTCCGGGAGGGCAAGAACCTCCGCGGACGCGTCCTCGCCGCCGTCCTCGCCGTCGTCGGTGGCTCGCTCGTCGGCGGCGAGTTCCGCCGCACCGTCCGAGCGGTGGAGAAGCGCGCCCAGCAGCGCTGACCCGCCCCACCCGTCCCGCCCATCCATCACGAGAATCCGCTCGATCAGGAGAAACGACATGGCATTGCTTCCCCGCGTCCTTGCCGTGGCTGGCGCGGTCGCGCTCGCCACGGTGCTGACGGTCGGTTCCGCCGCCGCGACCGGCGCCCCAACCCTGACCGCCGGGGCCTCCCGGCCCGGCGCCACGTCCGCCGCCCCCCGCGACGGCGAGTGCCGGCCCCCCCGGCTGGAGCAACCGCCCAGGAGGGTCAACAGCCCGGAGTACAACCAGTGGCTGGGCAGCACGTTCAGCGGCGTCGCGCTGAACCTCCGGTCCGCGGAGGAGCGCACGAGACTGATCAACCGGATCGTCGACCCGGGGTACATCCAGCACAACCCGCTGCTGCCCGAAGGGCCCGAGGGCGTCATCGGTTTCCTCGGCGGGCTGTACCAGTCGTTCCCCGACGTGTGCTTCACCGTGCGGGATTCCTTCGCCACCCGCGACCGGGTGGTCACTCGATCGACGATCACCGGCACACTGACCGGTGGCCCGTTCCTCGGCATCGAAGCCCGAGGACAGAAGATCGAGTTCGACCTCGTCGACGTCTGGACCGTCCGCAACGGGAAGCTGTACGAGCACTGGGACCAGTTCGACTGGCCGCGGGGCCTCATCCAGCTCGGCGTCGAGGGCCTGCCCGAGCCGTTCGTGCAGGTTGCTCTACAGCCCGTCGACCGCTGATCCCACCCGTCCGATTCTGCGTCCGCGGGAGCAACCACTCCTGCTCCCGCGGACGCAGTGAGCCCTTTTCAGCCTGACTTCGCAGGTTGGCCCCGCATCCCGAAGCTGCGCGCCGGCTCGTCCTTCCCCGGCCTGCTCGAGCGCCGCCGCCGCGTTTGCCGTCAGGGGATCCTCTGCGGGATGCGCTCTTAGAGCGTCTGACGGAACACGGTTTGGTCGGTGTCAGCTCGCGAGGTCTTGGGCGGGTTCGTAGTGAGGACGAGGGTGTCGGCGTGGTCGCCGGGGACAGCGCGGAGGCCGACCTGGTCGAGGGCGGCGTGCACGGCGCGGATGACCTCGTCGCCGCTGACATGCAGTGTGATGGGGTGTCGGAGGTTCCCGTCGGTGTCGAATCGGGCGTCCTCGGGGGCGGTGTAGAAGACGTAGGAGCCGAGGTCGTCCGGGAACTGTTGCAGGATCGCCGCGCGGAGTCGGGTTCGGGTGGTCGAAGGTTCGGTGCCCACGGCGGGAAGAGCGGTTATGCCGTAGCGGGTGAGGGTGTCGAAGGCGGCGATGAGGCGTGGTCGGGTGGGGCCGGTCGTGAGCTGGGAGCTGATGCTGGCGGCGTTGGGGTGCGCGGGCTGGTGGTGGAGGTTGGCGGCCATGGCGTGGTAGCCGCCGTCGACGTGCACGATTTCGCCGGTGATGGCGCGGGCGTGGTCGGAGAGCAGGAAGCAGGCGGTCTCGGCGACGGGGGCGGCGTCGTGGGAGTCCCAGGTCAGCGGTGCTCGGGCGTCCCAGGCGTCGAGTAGGCGGGCGAAGTCGGGGATGCCGCCGGCGGCGCGGGTGTGCAAAGGGCCGGCAGCGATGAGGTTCGCGCGGATGCGGGCCGGTCCGAGGTCGCGGGCCAGGTAGCGGTTGACCGATTCCAGGGCGGCTTTGGCCACGCCCATCCAGTTGTAGACCGGCCACGCGGCGGCGGCGTCGAAGTCCAGACCGACCAGCGCGGCCCCGGTGGGTGGGGCGAACTCGCGCACGATCCGGGCTAGCGCGGCGTAGCTGTAGGCGCTGGTGTGTAAGGCGGTGCTGACCTGCTCGAACGGGGCGGTGAGGAAGTCGCCGCCCAGCGCGTTGCGGGGTGCGAAGCCGATCGCGTGCAACGCCCCGTCCACCTGCCCCCAGTGCTGACGCAGGTGCTCCGAGAGTCCGTCGAGGTCGGCCGGGTCGGTGACGTCGACGTCGACGATCGCTGCCGGACGGGGTAGGTCTGCGGCGGCGGCAGCGGTCAGGTCGTGGTCGCGGGGGAAGGCGGTGAGCAGCACCTCGGCGCCGGCGCGTTGGGCGTGGGCGGCCACGGCGTGGGCGATGCTGTCGGTGCGGACGACCCCGGTGAGGATGAGCCGCTTGTCGGCGAGCAGGTCGGTGAGCACGGTGAGGAATCGCTTTCGGGAACGAGGACTGCGGCGGACGGGGCGGTAGGTGAGCGGGCGGTGCCCTTTCCGACCGGGTTCAGGTGAAGTAGTCGGGGCGGCTGACGTAGGTGTCGGTGACGAACATGACTCCGGAGGATGCGGTGAGCAGGGGCAGGAGGCCGGCGATGAGGTCGTCGGCGGCTTCGTCGGGAACGACGGTGATGATCAGTTCGAGGGTGGCTTGCTGGTTGAACAGCAGCCGGCCTTGGTGCTGGCCGTGGTGTCCGAGGCCGGAGACGCCGGACAGGCTGGTGTAGCCGGTGGCGCCGGTGGCGTGGATGAGGTCGCGGGCGGCGGGGGCGTCGGTGCCGGTGACGACGACTTCGATCTTGGTCATGCGGGTGAGGTCGGCGCGGCTCATGACGGCTCTCCAGGGCGAGTAGGTGAATCGGTACCAGATGGCGGCACGGGCGCTGCCGGGGATGAGGGGCTCCAGGGTTGCCAGCCGGGGTGGGTGTAGTGCTGCCACGCCTCGCTGGGGTCGGGGCGGGCGGTGAGGCTGATCCACTGGTTGCCGAACAGCTGTTGCAGGATCGGGTTGCGCCCGATGATGGCCTCGATCCGCTCCAGTGGCGCTTGCGCCACCGTCAGCAGGCGCATGGGTTCGTGCACGAGGCGCCGGCCGAGGGCGACTGATTGCCAGGGCAGCCCGAGTTGCAGGTCGCCGGTGTGCCCGGCCAGCACCCCAGCACCGCCGATGACGTTGTGGATGGTTTTGGTGCCAGCGCCGAAGACGTGCGGGGCGACGGTGGAGAAGTAGTACTGGGCGTTGATCCACTGGGCCACGACCAGGGGGGCGGTGAGGATGGTTTCGAGCGCGGTCCCATCGGGGTCGACGTCAGGGTCGTAGGAGTGCAGGAACACCCGCCGGTGAAGGCTCAGCCCGCGGCTGATGCTGCGGGGGCCGATCAGGAACGCGGCGTTGCCGGCCAGGCCCCACTCGGGATACACCTGGGCCCAGTCGGCGGAGCGTGAGGCGGTGTGCCGGGCTGCCGCGGCGGGGCTGCGGCGGCCCCGTGCCGGGGCGCCGGGCAGCTCGGCGACCCGTTCGGCAGCCAGCCGCTGTCCGGCGGTGGCCAGGTCCCGGGCGAGCTGCTGCAGGTCCGGTCGGTGGCTGACCGGGATGAGGTGCGGGTCGAGGAGGGCGACCCGGTCGGTGGCGGTGTCATGCTCGCCTGCGACGAACACGGTGTCGGGCGGGATGCTGATGCCCAGCGTGGGCAGTGCGGTCCGGACGTCGGGGTCGTTGAGGATGGCGGCGGCGGTGCGGGCGTTGGGGGCGCCGCGGTGCCCGCCGCAGGCGCCGCAGTCCAGCGCGGCCTGGTAGGGGTTGTTCTCGGTGGTGGAGCCGTGCCCGCACAGCACGACCAGGCGGGCGAAGCCGCGGGTCAACCCCATGGTGGTGAGGGCGACTTGGGCGTAGAGGACCCGCTCGGGCAGGGGAAACGCGTCGTGGACGGTCAGGGTCGTGGGCGCTGGCGGCGCTGCCCGGCCGTGGAGGCGCTGCCGCAGGGTGCCGAACCATCGTGGGGCTGCGGTGCGCGTGGCGGCGAGTGGTCCGGCGATCAGGCCGCCGGCCTCGGCCAGGGTGAACGGCGATGCCAGGGTGTCCTTCGCGGTGTGGAAGGCATCCGCCCCGCCCGCCAGCACCCGGAGCCCCGCTATCTGCCGCTCGGCCCGGCCGGCATTGTCGAGGGTCGGGGTTTCGGCGATGGCGGTGCTGGGGGCGATCAGGACCGGGCACAGGTCCTGCGCGGCGCCGCCGGCGAGGTCGGTGTAGCGGATCGCGACGGCGAAGAACCCGGCGAACCCCACCGTCTCGTACCCGCCCCCCGCACCGGGGTCTGCGTCGAGGGATTCGAGGTGGCGGCGCAGGCCTTCGGAGCGGGCATCGATGCAGCACACCACCTGCGCCCGCGGGCGCTCGACCGAGGTCTCGGCGCGCAGAGCCGGGTGGGGGGCAAGCTGGGTGAGCAGCTGGTCGCGGTAATGACCCTCATAGGCATGCAACCACACCTGGGCCCGCTCCGAGGCTGGTAACTGGGCGAGTAGTTCGGCCGCTGCCGCCACCTCGGGCGCCGGCCCGTCGGGGACGCCGAGCGCGGTCAGCGCGGTCGCCGCCCGAGCGATGTCACCGGGTGCGTCGGTGCGCGGGGCGTCTCGGGCGGCGTCGGGCTCGGTTGGCGGCGTGGGCGTGGGGTCGGTGTCGGCCGGGGGCGCGGAGGTCACCTCGAGGTTCGCCTGCTCGAGCAGGAGCGCTTCGCAGCTGAGCCGGACGGCGAGGTAGTCCAGCAAGGTGAGCGCGCCCCGGGATCCATCGCGGGGCGGAGGGTTCTCGGTGTGCCAGCGGACGTGGGCGGCCCAGCCGGGCAGTCGGGTCAGGTCTGCCTGCAGGTAGGCCTGCCGGGCGGTGTCGTCGACGGCCAGCAGGTCCAGGGCGTGCAGCAGCGCGTCATCGGCGCGCTCGGGCAGCTCGGCCAACCGGGCTCGGACGGTGCGGGGCAGCGCCCGGTCGTAGCGGGCCAGGGCGCGCCAGGCCGGGTGGAAACCCCGGTCACGGTCGGGCATCGGCCACGCCGCGTCAGCGAGGAACGCGGCGCACCACTTGGCGCTCAGGTCATCGACCGTGCGGGCGAGGTCCGGCGCGACGCGTTCTGACAGGGTCCGGTGATGCCGGTCGGGGGCGGTTGCGGGGGTGCCGTGCAGCAGGTCGGCACGCAGTAGCGCCCACGCGCTGACCTGTTGGCCGCCGATGGCCAGTGGAGGTGTCGCGAGCAGGCCCGCGTGGTCGTGGCGCAGCGCGGCGTGCAGGTCGGCGTCGGTGATCCGTCCGCTCGCGTGGGCGGCGCGGAACCAGGGTTCGGGCATCGTGCCCGGCGCCCCGTACAGCTGTCCGGCGACGCGTAGCGCCTGCGCGAAGGGCTGCTCCACGAGGCCGTTGAGCGGGTTGACGGCGATGAACGCCTGCAGCGGGTAGTGGACGGGCAGGACACGAGCGGCCAGCGTGATGTCGGTGCGCAGCCGGGCCCGCCGGGCCCCCAGGGGGACCGTGGCAACGGGCGGGGCTGGGGCCTGCGCGGCGATCGGGGTGGAGGTGCAGCCGGCGGTGGCCTTGGAGGTGGTCACGAGCTGACTCCCAGTGGCTGTCGTGGCGCGGCCGGTGTTGGCGCGGCCGGGTGGGCACGTCGGCGCAGCGCCGGCCGAGGGCGGGGTTGGCCCACATGTCCGGCGTTGAGGGCCAGCACGTACAGCCGACGCCGCAGCCGTCCAACCCGTGCAGGTGCGTGCATCCGTCCAGCACGGAGCAGGGTGGATGGGCCGAGCAGCCCGGTCGCGAGCAGCGTCGCGACGGCTGCGACCAGCAGCCAGCCGGTTGCAGGCAGCGTGACGGCCGGGGTAGGTAGAGCCGGGGCGAGCCACCGGTTGGCGGCGTCGATGAGGGCGACGTAGCCGGTCAAGGAGACCGTCAGCGTCACGGTCGCGGCGGTGACCCCGCGAGCGGTGGGGTGGCGGCGTAGCCAGCCCAGCGCGGTGGCGGTGGCGGTGGCCCAGGCGAACAGCAGCAGCGCTGCGGCGCCGGCGTGCCCGGCCAGACTCGGGTACAGCAGCCGCACGGCGGTGCCGAGCAACAGGCCGGGCGCGAGCACCGCGCCCGCCGCGATGGCACGCCGCACCAGCGGCGACAGTGCGGGTGCCGGTGGGGCGGCCGCGGCCGCGAGGTGGGTGTGGATCGCGGTGCCGGAGGCCAGGAACAGGCTTGCCTTGTACACACCGTGAAGGACCAGGTGGATCACCGCGGACGCGTACAGGCCCAGCCCGCATGTCATGATCATGAATCCCATCTGACCCATCGTGGAGTGCGCCAATGAGCCCTTCACGTCGGTCTTGGTCAGCATCAGCGCCGTCCCGTAGACCGCGGTGGCGAGGCCGGCGGCGAAGGCGAGGCCCAGGGCCCACGAGGACCCGCCGGACAGGGGGGCGAGGCGGATGAGCAGCACTCCGCCGGCGTTGATCACCCCGGCGTGTAGCAGCGCCGAGACCGGCGTCGGCGTGGCCAGGGTCGCCGGCAACCACGCCTGCAGCGGGATTTGTGCCGAGCGGCTCAGCGCGGCTACCACGACCAGGCACCCCAGCACCGGCAGGAGCCCGGCCGAGCCCGGCAGGGAACGGGGATCGAGGTGGCGTAGGTCCAGCGTCCCCCAGCGGGCGGTCGCGATCCCGACCGCCGCCCACAGTGCCGCGTCCCCGATCAGGAACGTCCACCCGGTCCGGGCCTGTCCGCCGCGGGCGGCGGGCAGGCCCGGGTAGGTGCCCAGCAGCAGCCACAATCCGAGCCCGGCCGCGCTCCAGCACATCGCCAGCCCGATCAGGGTGACCGAGCTCATCAACCCGGCCGAGGCCGCGGTAACCACGCCGGTCCCGGCGACAAACCACGTCTGGCGCTGGTCCCCGGCCAGGTAGCGGGCCGCGAACCCCTGCACCAACGTGCTCACCCCACAGACGAGCAGCAGCAGGACCCCGGTCAGTCGGTCCACCGCCACCCCGAGCACCACCCAGCCACCCGCCCCGGTCCAGGACGCTGTGACCGGACCGGACACCGCCACCTGCACCAGCAGTACGACCGCGGCGATCGCGCTCAGCCCGGTCGCAGCCAGCCCCACCCGGGCGACCGCCGCGCCGCGGGCCGGGCCGGCACCAGCAGCGGCCGTGGCCATGGCGGCGAGCGCCCCGATTGCCGGGAGCAGCAGCAGCAGCACAACAACGATCACGGCCATCGCCGCCGCCCGCCTCCCACCATGATCCACGTCAGCAACACACGACGCAGATTAGGCGACATTAAAGACGTACGTCAACAGACGCGTATTGCGATGAGGGTCACTCGTACCGGGTGACGAGTAGGCTCGTGGGTATGGCGTACTGGACGTTTCTGACCAACCACGCCCACGCGCTGCTGTGTGTGGCCCGCGACCCCGGCATCCGGCACCGCGACCTCGCGCAGCGGATCGGGATCACCGAACGCGCCGCGCAACGCATCGTGGCCGACCTGGTGCAGGACGGTTACCTCAGCGTCGCCCGGCAAGGACGACGTAACCGCTACCAGCTGCACCCCGAACTCCCCCTGCGGCACCCCCTCGAACACGACCACCAGATCGGGGAGATCCTCGCCGTGCTCACCCGCCCCGGCCTCGCCGCACCCCGGCCCGGCGCGGACGCCGCAACCGCACCGGCGCCTGTCTAGACGACACAGCAGCACGGCCGCATCAGCGCGTCTCGATCTGGCGCACCGGCCGTCCTGCGCGGTCAGCTCATGTCCCCCCGGGCACGTCCGGTCCGCGTCCGCGTCACCCGTCCGGCCAACACACAACGAGCGGAGGACGCCGCGTGTCATTCGAGCGACGACCGGCCGAGGCTTCTGCTGGTTCACCATTCATCACCTCGAGCAGTGCCGGCGCCCGTGCCGCGCTCGGCGATGGTCATGCTCACGGCCGCGGGTCCTACCGGGACTGCGTCATCGCCTTCGGCACGATGCACGGCAAACATCATCAGGTCGCCCGCGCGTTCGCAGGCTGTCTCGGCGCGCAGGTCATCGCCGCGGCCGGGATCGACACCGACCAGTTCGGCACCTTCACCGGCGACATCGCCCGCACACTGGCCCCCCTCGACGCAGCGCGGGCGAAGGCCCGGCTCGCGATGACCGCGGCCGACACCCCGTACGGGCTGGCCAGCGAAGCCAGCTACGGCCCCCTGCCTGGCGTCGGGCTGCCCGGCCACGAGGAGATCCTGCTCTTCCTCGACGACAGCCGCGGCATCGAAATCATCGAGGGCGAACGACACCTCACCGCCATGCCCGCTCCGCAGCGAGTCCGCACCCTCACCGACGCCGCACCGCTGCTGGAGCAGATCAACTTCGGCGCCCAAGGCGTGATCGTGCGCCCCGCCGAAAGTGGCGAGACCGCCGGGATCGTGAAAGGCATCACCGACCACACCACACTCCGGGCCGCGATCGACCGTGCGGCAGCCGCCTCGCCGGACGGGCACGCCCTGCTCGAGACCGACCTGCGCGCCCACCACAACCCCACCCGCCGCGACGTGCTCACCAAACTCGGGGACCGTCTCGCCCGCCGGCTGGCCACCGCATGCCCGAGCTGCGGCAGCCCCGGTTACGGACGCGATGACAGCCGTCGCGGACTGCCCTGCTCCGCCTGCGGCCACCCCACCGACCTCGTCACCGCCGACATCCACAGCTGCGCCACCTGCCGGCACCAGCACGCCGTCCCACGCCCCGACACCGTCGCCGACCCGCAATGGTGCGACCACTGCAATCCCTGACCGACCGGCCGCCGCATCGCCCGACGAACCACGGATCGCGAGCGCCGGTTGCCGCAAGCGGAACCCGGTACGGGCACGGCGCAGGCTGGCGGGTTCGCGACCCGGCCGCCGGACAGCTGGTCGAGCGTGGCGAAGGTCCGCGCGGCGAGCGTCGGGAAGACGACACCGGGACGGTGCGCGATCAGCAGCCCGAGCCGCTCGGTGTGTGCCGCAACGTGGGCCGCCACCTGGGTGCCTCCGGGTCGCCCGAGCCGTACCCGATCAGCACCCGGTCGAAGCCGCCGTCCTCGTGAGCTCGCGCGAACCGGGTGAGGAAGGCGGGGTCGATCACCGGGCCCGACGCGGGGCGGATCTCCGAGACGAGCTTGGCCCCCGCCGCACGCGGTCCGAACCCTGCCTCGCCGCCGACGTGCCGGGTCGCGAGGGCCGCGACGACGTCCTCGGCCGCGCTCAGCTCGGCGTCGATCTCGCCCAGCGCGGCGCGGAAGCGCGGCAGCGCGGCCAGCGGGGCGCCCAGCGCCGCCGGCACCCGTGCCCGCAGGAAGCCGCCCGAGCCACTCGAGCGCGGCGCGGGCGACTACGCGGTTCTCGTCGAGGAATCCTCGACGTGCCCCACGCTGGTCAACGCGCTGCGGGTCGAGGCCGACCTCGGGACCCCGCGCATCGCGGACACCAACGCACGGAGGGGTCGCCCCGGCCGAGTGCGTTCAGGATCCTGAGGCGGACGGGGCGGAACATGTGCCTGTGGCAACACATGCTGACGGGGGCCGTGCCCGGAATCCGTCGAGCGTGAAGGCCACCAGGCGGTCGGCGACCTCCGGAGACAGGCCGGCACGCGCCCACGCACCGGCGTTCATCAAGGCGACGACGTCATCGCCGCGAAGGTCGGGGCGTACCGCGCCCGCCGCCTTGGCCTCGGCGACGAGGGCCTCCCCGATCCGCGACATCCGCGCGCAGTCGGCATGCAGCTCGGACCCCGGGTCCGCGGCCCCCGAGGCGAGCAGCTCGGCCAGCCCGCCATAGGTGGCTGCGTGCTCGACCACGGCGCGCACCCAGGCGTCGAGGGCCGCGCCCGGATCCGGGCCCGCATGCAGGCCCTCACCCCAGGCGAACAACCGGTCGTGGCGACGGCGCAACAGCACGGCGACGAGCACGTGCCGGGTCGCGAAGTGCCCGTACAGCGTGCCGATCGCGACGCCCGCCCGGCGCGCCACGCTCTCCAGGGACGCGTCGGCGCCGTGCTCGCGGAAGACGGCGTCGGCCTCCGCGAGCAGCCGCTCCCTGTTGCGCAGCGCATCCGCCCGTGGACGTCGACGCGATACGGCCGGTTGGTCGCTGGACAAAACGAGGGCCCCTCATGTTATTTTCCCGAGACCCCCTCAGGATAACGGCAGGAGGAGTCGATGATCGCCGTGACCGGAGCCACCGGGTCCATCGGGCGGAAGCTGGTGGCCGAACTCGAAGCGCGGGGCCTCCCGTACCGGCTGGTGGTGCGCAACCCGGCCGCGGCGGCGGGTGTCGTCGGCCCGCTCGCCCACGGTGAGATCGTCCACGGCGACTTCGACGAACCGGGATCCCTCCCGGCCGCCTTCGCGGCCGCCGGCCAGCTGTTCCTCACTACGGCCGGGGCGGTACCGGTCGAGGGCCCACAACCGATGGTCCGGCAGCAGGCGACCGCCATCGAAGCAGCCCGGGCCGCGGGCATCGAGCACATCGTCAAGGTGTCGGTATGGCGGGCGGCACCGGGGCGACCGCTCGCCGAGGGGGCGCACGGCGAGATCGAGAGCCGGCTGCGCGGGTCCGGCGTGCCCGCCACGGTCCTGCAGCCGAGCGGGTTCATGCAGAACTTCGTGACCGGCGTCGCCGGCTTCACGCCCGAAGGAGGGCTCCTCGACACCTACTCCGGCGCCGGTGTCTCCTACATCGACGCCGCCGACATCGCCGCCTGCGCCGCCGCCGTCCTCGACGGAGGTCCGGGTCGGGGCGGGACACACGTGCTGACCGGTCCGGAAGCGCTCACCGCGGCCGACATCGCAGCGCACATCGCCGCGGTCGTCTGCCGGCCCGTCCCGGCCGTCGAGCTGCCGCCTGCGCAACTGACGGCGGCGCTCATCGAGCGGGGCGTGCCGGCCCGCTTCGCCGACGACATCGCCCTGCTCTGTGCCGATGTGGCCACCGGTGCGCTCACCGGGACCACCGGCGCGGTCGCCGAGCTGACCGGCCGGGCACCGCGAACGTTCGCCGCGTTCGCCGCCGACCACGCAGAACTGCTGCAGCGCATGCTCCCCGGCGGATGACGCGAGCTGGACCTCCCGGGAGAGCACCATGAACTCCTCCGACGCCCTACGCCAACCGATCCTGCGCCGCTACGGCCTGGAAGCCACGGGCCGCCCGTCGCTCGCGTCGTACAACACCCACGACGAGGTCGACACCCTCGTCGCGGCCGTGCACCGCCTGGCCGCCCGCAACGGAGCCACGGCCTCGAAGCCAGGCACGTAACGCAGGATCAGGGCGCGCTGTGCTCCGCGGCGACACAGACGCAGCAGGCGTCGGTGACGACGCGGGTCGCCGCGCGGAGATCGTCGGCGCGCCACATGACGGCCAGCTCGCAGGGCGGGAGATCGGGCACCGGCCGGCAGACGACGTCGTCGCGCCGGTAGATGGCGGCGTTGCCGGCGGCCAGCAGCACGACACCGAGCCCGGACGCGACCGCCTCGAAGGCCTCGTCGGCCGTGGTGGCCTCGGCACCGATCCGGGCCGGGGTGACGCGCTGGTCGGCAGCCAGCCAGAAGTCGCGCATCGGGCCGGCCGAGCGGGGCAGCGCGATGAACGGCTCACCGTCCAGCGCGCCGAACGGGACGGCGTCGTGCGCGCTCAGGCGATGACCGACCGGCAGGGCCACCCACCGCTCCTCGGTGGCGGCCACCCGGTGGGAGATCCCGGCGTCCGACACCGGCAGCCAGGCCAGCGCCACGTCGACGGACCCGTCGTGCAGGCCGACCGTCGGGTCGTCCCACGGAACCTGCCGGAACCGTAACCGCCACCCGGGCAGCCGCTCGCCCAGCGCCGCCGTGATGGCGGGAACGAGCCCGCGCCCGATGCGCGTGTGGAACCCGACCGTCACGACCTGCCGGGCGGTGCCGGTGACGGCACGGATCTCGGCGACGGTGCGCTCCCACTCCGCCACGATCCGCCGTGCGCGGGGAACCAACGTCGCCCCCGCCGTGGTCAGCTCGATGCCGCGGTGCCCGCGCACGAAGAGCTCGGTGCCCAGGCGCGTCTCCAGCAACCGAACCTGCTTCGACAAGGCCGGCTGCGAGACGTGCAGGCGGGCGGCGGCGCGGGTGAAGCTCAGCTCCTCGGCGACGGCGAGGAAGTAGCGCAGGTCCCGTACATGCGGATCACCCGGATCAGGCATTCCATCAGGTTATCCGTACAGGTCTTCGACACCCGCCGCGCAACGGCGCAGCGTGGAGCGCATGCACGCACTGGTCCACGACCCGACCGCACCGTCCGCCCTGCGCCGTACCGAGCTCCCCGATCCCGTCCCGGGACCCGGCGAGGCGCTGATCGCGGTGTCCGCGGCGTCGTTGAACTTCCTGGATGTGGCCTACGCGGACACCGTGCACGGTGTCGGCGCCGTTCCGGGGGTGGATGCCGCCGGCGTCGTCCTGGCGGCGGCCGCCGACGGGTCCGGGCCGCCCGCCGGGACCCGAGTCGCCTCGTTCGCGATGGGCGGCGCGCTGGCCACGCTGCGCAGCGTCGCGACGGCGGACGTCGGGGTGGTGCCCGAAGGCGTGGAGCTCGCCGTCGCGGCCGCGCTGCCAGCCGCGGGGGGGACCGCGCTGCAGGCGGTGCGGCGGCTCGGCTCGCTGCTGGGCCGCCGCGTGTTGGTGACCGGGGCGTCGGGTGGAGTGGGCCGGTACGCGGTTCAGCTCGCCGCCGCGGCCGGGGCGCACGTCGTCGCGCAGGTGGGATCGGCCGGCCGCGGGGCCGGGCTGGGCGAGCTGGGCGCGGCCGAGGTGGTCACGGACCTCGCGGGGGTCGCGCCGGTGCACCGCGTGATCGACAACATCGGCGGGTCGTTGCTCGCGGCCACGGTCGCGCTGCTCGCCGAGGACGGCCTCGCTCTGTCGGTGGGGCAGGCGTCGGGCGAGCCGACCACGATCGACTTCGAGGCCGAGCGCCAGCGCGGCGGGCAGCGCGCGGTCGAGGTGTTCACCGTCGGCACCGGCCGTCCAGGGTTCGCGCCCGACATCGAGGAGCTGCTCGGGCTCGTCGCCGCGGGACGGCTCGACCCCCAGATCGGCTGGCGCGGTCCGTGGGAGCGGGTCGGCGAGGCCGCCGACGCGCTGCGCGGGCGGCGGGTGGCCGGCAAGGCCGTCGTCGAGATCGGCTCATGACGTGGAGCTCGGTGTGCACGGCCTCAACTCCGTCACCCCGTTCGACGCCACGCTCCCGCTGGCCCGCCTCGCCGAGGAGCTCGGGTACGGCTCCTGGTGGGCGCACGACCACGTCGTGCTACCCACCGGCCCGGACGCGCCGTTGGATCCGCAGACGCCGACCGTCGAGCCGATCGTGCACCTCGCGCACGTCGCGGCCGTCACCACCCGGATCACCCTCGGCACCGCGGTGCTGATCCTGCCCCAGCGCAACCCGCTCGTGCTGGCCAAGCAGGCCGCGAGCCTGGACGCACTCACCGGCGGGCGGTTCGTCCTGGGCGTGGGCGCCGGCTGGCTC
Source organism: uncultured Pseudonocardia sp. (assembly GCA_964247105.1). Lineage (GTDB taxonomy): Bacteria > Actinomycetota > Actinomycetes > Mycobacteriales > Pseudonocardiaceae > Pseudonocardia. Next base: position 17,444 of record CAXTTN010000003.1, on the reverse strand, counting down.
GCCGCCGAGATGACCGCGGTCGGCGTCCCCCTGGCGGAACGGGGGCGGCGCACCGACGAGTACCTCGACGCGATGACGTCGCTCTGGCACGACCCGGCTCCGGAGTTCCGCGGCCGGCACGTCGACTTCGGCGGCGTCGACGCCCGCCCGCGCCCGACCGGTCTCCGGGTGGTCGTCGGCGGACGCAGCCCGGGCGCCTACCGGCGGGCGGTGAGCCGAGGCCACGGCTTCTACGGCAACGGGACCCCCGACGACATCGCCGGCGACATCGCCGGGCTCCGCCGCGCCGCAGGCGAGGTCGACCGGCCCGCCCGGCTCGGCCGGCTGGAGGTCTCCGCGATGCCCCTGCGCCCCGTCGACCGGGTCGACATCTCGCGCTACGCCGAGCTCGGCGTCGACCGGCTCGTCCTGCGGCCACAGGCCTTCGACGACCCCGGCACACCGGCCCGCTGGCTCGAACACCACGCGGGCCTGCTCGGATCGGGGAAGGGCCCGAGCGAATAGGCAGGAGGTCCTCGCAGAGGTTGTGCGGTCTCCGCACGAGCTCCGACTCCTGTGCGGACAGCAGAAGGTCTGCGACGACGCAGCAACCGGTGCCCCGAGCCGGCGGCGCATGTCGCGGGCGAACTCGAGCGCGGCGTCGAACTGCGGGTAGCGGGAGAAGGTCCCCTGGGTGTGCCGCGCTGCGAAATCGCGGCCCTCGTCGGACTCTCCCGTCTGGAACGGGACGGGCCTGCGGGCTCGGCGGAACAGACGGGTGCGCCCGCACGTCGTGGAACGCGCCGCGGTGCGTCACTGGTGCCAGCGCCCCCGGCCGGGACCGGGACGGGGCCGTGGCACTGCGCTCGATCGCGTCCGCGGGCCACGCGTTCCAGAAGGCCTCGACGACGCGAGCCCCCGATCGGACGGCATCCCACGAGCGGCCTCGGCGCGCGTCGGGGCGGACGACGAGAACGGGCGAGTGCCGCCGACGAGCAGTTGGGCCGTGCGGGACTTCTCGACCAGTGCGGGTCCGATCGTGCCCGGGATCGCCGTGACGCGCACCTGGGGTCGGGTGGAGGCGGTACTGAGGACGTCGTCGACGATCGTGTGGGCCGCGGCTCCTTCCCGTCGGGCGATCTCGGTGTCGTCGACGGTGGTGGGGATGCCGTAGCGCGCACCGAACCGGCCCGCGGACCCGAACTCCTCGATCGCGGCCGCCGGTGCGGTGCGTGCGGGGTGCGGACTCGTCGATACCGACGACGCCTCTCGCGGGCCGTGGGTCCGCCGTATGGTGGGCCTGTGGACGACCGACAGCATGTCGACCTCCACCCGCTGCCCGGTCCCGATGCGCCCGCGGGCGGCGAGCGCGGCCAGCACCCTCATCACATCGGCCAGCACCGGTGTTCAAGCCGGCACCGCGCTACGGAGATCCGGGTTGACGACGACCGTCCGATCATCGAATTGGCCGGGATGAGCAGGGTCGAGACCGGTAAAGGCGATTGACACTGGCACACATGCCCGTCTGCTTCAACGCATGCACGGGAGCTAGGGCAAGGCCCACTCGACCGGGTCTCCCGCTCCCCGACAGGACGATGATAGGTTTCGCCGTCCAGCGCCTGACGCGACTCGGCGCGGGCTGCAACATCCGACTTGGAGTCCTGCAGATGAGTGAACACGTCCTCAACTACCATCTCGGCGACAACGCCTCGTTTCACTTCGAGAATGCGACGTACGTCGGCCTGTCCGTCACACTCCCCATCCGGATCTTCCAGGTGACGCCTGCTCCCACGCCGCTCCTGCTGACGATCCGGACGTCCAACCTGGAAACGCTGTCGCCCAAGCAGGCGCATTCCGTTCTCCTGGACGGGTTCGAGATCGGTCAGCTTGCCGACACCGGTACGGGAAACACCGAGGTACACGAGATCACGATTCCCCGTGAGTTCGTCCGAGCGAACCAGCCGCAGCGCCTCGTTGTCGAAGTCGTCGGCAGACTGCCTTCGCTGGAGGACGACTTCGTACTCCGGTCGCTGAAACTGACGGGCGCGGACCTGCGGCTCGGCTGGGTTTGAGGGCTCACGCACCGATTCTGGCCTGCGGAAGATCACGAAGAGGGTTCTGCAAGAGCGGAGCTGGGAGGATTCGAACGCCTGAACCTTTCACAGCCAGACACGCCCGCGAAGTGATCTGACCGGGGAAACCGGGGCGACAGTACTCGTCGGACAACCCGTTCCTGGCCGAAGTGCTCGACATCCACTTCCACACCGAGTATCCCGATCTCGTCGACCACTCGGCTTTCGAGAAGGCGTTCGGCCCCGTTCCTGGTCACGTCGCGACCACCGCGGCCTGTTTCCGAACGGCGTTCTGACCGTGCGACCGACACCGGCCCGCACCGGAAGACTCCGATGGCCCGGGACGACCGGTCCGGTCCTGACCGGCGCCCTCGCTGTGCCGTCGGGTGCGCGTTTCGGACTAATCCGAACACACCACCGCCCTGCCCAGAAGCTGCGTCACGACGACCGCGACCCTCCTCCTCAGGGGCGGGCCGCCACCACGGCCACCCGGTCCCGTCGCGCGCGGTCCGGTCGTCGTAGGTGCGTTGCGCGGCAGCATGGTTCTCCACCACCGACGGCACGGTCATGCCGGTGTTCCACGGGTCGAGAGCGGCCGACACCCGGTCGAGGTCGTCCTGGACGGACCGCGCCCCGCCCGGAGAGCGCACGGCACCGATCCCGATGTGGGCGAACGCGGCCGCGGCGCGCACCGTCGAGCAATGCCCCACCGGAACCGCACGAAGTGACACGAATCACCCACGGCGTGGGTTGAGTGTGCCGCCACGGCCGGGTGTCTCGTCGGTCCCCACAGAGCTGTGTGCCGGAGCCCGAGGGCTCCCGATGTGAGGAGAACCCGTGTCGTTCGGTTCAACCGTTGTCCGGCCGTCGCTGGCGATCGTCGCGCTACTGCTGATCGCAGTGGGCGCATGTGCTCGGCCTGCTGCACCGCCTCCGGACGCGGCGGAGCTGGCGCGCTTCTACGACCAGGAGCTGAGCTTCGGTCCGTGTGCGGGCTACGCCACCACCGGAGCCGACGAGAAGCTCTTCGCGGGTGACCCGAGGTTCGAGTGCGCGCGGCTCGAGGTGCCGCTGGACTACGCCGACCCCGACGGGGCGACCGCACAGGTCGCGATGCTGCGGGCCCCCGCGCGGGGCGCGTCGATGGGGTCACTGCTGCTCAACTCGGGTGGGCCGGGAGGGCCCGGCATGAACTTCGCCGCCGTCGTCGCGGGCGCCCTGGCGCAGAGCCCGGTGACCGAGCGGTTCGACCTGATCGGCTTCGACCCCCGCGGAGTGGGCGCGACCACCCCGGCGGTCGACTGCCACAGCGACGAGCAACTGCGCGCCGGTACCGCGCCGCAGAACGAGTTCCTGGTCTCCGCGGGCACCCTCAGCGAGGACGGCGCCCGGCAACTGGTCGAGGCGTGCGCACAGCGTTCCGGCGGCGAGCAGGCCCTGGCCGCGATCGCCACCCGCGACACCGTCCGCGACATGGACGTCCTGCGCGCCGCACTCGGCGAGGAGCAGCTGAACTTCTTCGGGCAGAGCTACGGCACCCGGGTCGGCGCCTTCTACGCCGCCGAGTACCCGCAGCGCGTCCGGGCCATGGTGCTCGACGGCGCGATCGACCCCCGTCTGGGACTCGTCGACCGTCGGCTCTCCCAGTGGGCCGGATTCCAGCGGTCCTTCGACCAGATGGCCGCCGACTGCGCGACCCGACCGGCCTGCCCACTCGGCCCCGACCCGGCCGCCGCGACCCGCGTGTTCCAGGACATCGTGCGTCCCCTGCTCGACCCGCCGGTCGACGGCGGGCCCGGACTCACCTACAACGCCGCGGTCGGCGCCGTCATCAGCGGGCTGTACTACTCGGAGGCCTGGCCGACCATCATCCAGGGCCTCGCCGACCTGCGGGACGGCAAGCCCGGCACGCTCGTCCGCCTGTTGGAGCTGCTCTCCGGACCGGACGACGGCGGCCGCATGAGCAACTTCGCCGAGGCCGCCTACGCCATCGTGTGCATGGACGAGGACCGTCTGACCGCCCCGCAGGCCCGTGAGGTCCGGGGCCGGATCTACCAGGTGGCGCCGTTCGCGGACCCCGGCCGCGGTGTCGACGGGGCCCGGGACAGCTGCGAGGCGTGGCCCGCGCCGCCGAAGCCGACCTACCCCTTCCCGGACCGGGTCGACGGTCTGCCGCCGACGCTCACCATCTCGATCACCGGTGACCCCACCACCCCCTACGACGCCGGGATCCGCCTGGCCGAGGCGCTCGGGGGCAGCCTGCTGACCGTCGAGGGCGAGCAGCACACCGTCGTCGCGGGCGGTAAGAACACCTGCGTCGCCGACATCACCGCCGACTACCTCATCTCGCTGCGGACCCCGCCCGACAACGCCCGCTGCACCCTCTGAGGGTGTCGTGTGCGTGGGTCAGATCTGGGCGTAGCCGCCGCCGGCGAAGCTGGATGCCCCCGATGCGAGGAACACCGCTGCTGCGGCGATCTCCTCGGGCTCGGCGAGCCGACCGAGGGGGACCGCGGAAGCCGCGGCGGTGAGCTCATCCGGCGAGAGCAGCTCGAGCCGGCTCACGTCGCAGCTCACACCGGTCACTCCCGCACCGAGCTCGGCTTCTGCCGCGTCGAGCTGAGCCCGGCGACGACCGGTGACGAACACCCGTGCGCCCTCGGCGCGGTAGGCGCGCGCGATCGCCAGGCCGATACCGCTGCTCCCGCCGGTCACCACTGCGACCCTGCCGTCCGGTACTCCCATGATCACTCCCATCTCGATGTGTGTTGTCCCGAGGTCAGGAGGCTCCCTGCGAGGTAGCCGTGTGGACGGACCGACCTACCTGCCCCGGCCGGCCAGGACCTGAGCGGCGAATCGTTCGCCCATGAGGCGGTGCGTCGCGGCGTCGGGGTGCAGTCCGTCCGGGAGCGGGAGCCCGTGCGCGTCGGCGGGGCCGTAGAGATCGAGACCGTCGACGTGGTGCAGCTGCGGATCGTCCACCCTGCGCTCGCGGACGATCCGAGCCAGGTGCTCGCGGACGACGCCGAGTGTCAGCTTGCCGGCGGCGACCTCGGCCGGGTCCCCGGTCGCGGTGAACCGCAGCTCGCCGGCCGCGAGCGCGACCTGATCGAACGCTATAGGGCCGGGCGTGTCCTCGTGCATCGGGCAGTGGACCGGTGAGATCACGAACAGGGGGACGTCGGGGTGGCCTTCCCGGACGGTGTCCAGGAGGCCGTGGACCGCGGGTCCGAACGCACGCAGGCGCATGAGGTCGGTGTTCACGAGGTTGATCCCGATCTTCACGCTGATCAGATCGGCCGGGGTGTCCCGGATGACGCGTGCGGTGCACGGGTCGAGCAGGGCGCTGCCACCGAACCCGAGATTGATCAGGTCGAGGCCGCGCAGCGACGCCGCCACGGCGGGCCAGGTGCCCGTCGGGTGGGTCGCGTCGGAGCCCTGGCTGATCGAGCTGCCGTGGTGCAGCCACACCGGGAGCCGGGCGTCGCACGGGTGCAGGTCCGCGTCGCTCCTCAGCGCGACGAGCTCGACGGACTCGGTGTGCGGCAGCCAGATCTCGACTCGCTTGGTGCCGCTGGGCAACGCGTCGAACACGATGCTGTCCGGCTCCGCCCGGCTGGTCTCCGCCGCGCCCGTCGCCGGGTCGATGATGACCGTCGTGGCGGTGGCGAGCCTCGCCTGACCGGCGAGCCGCCCGTCGACGACGAGATCGAAGACCCCGGCCGGCCGTGGGGGCACCCCGCGGTAGCCGTACCGCGTCGCGAGCGCGATCAGCTCGATTCTCGTGGCGGCGGTGACGACAGCGATCCGGACGCCCGAGGGCTGCGCCTGTGCCATCGCGAGTTGCGCGTCCTGGGCCTGCCCGAGCGCCCAGGTCGGGAGCCGGTGCGGCCGGACGCCCAGCGCCGTCCGCTCGATGCGCAGCGCTCCCCTCAGCAGCTCGGCGGTGACCGGTCGCGACGCGGTACTCATGCCAGGGTGACGAGGGTTGAGCGAACTGAGAACACGGTGGCTCCTCGTAGGCAGGTGGATGCGGGCCCGCGGTGCGCCCCACCGAAGTGGTGCAGGTCACAGATCCGGGGTATGGCGGACCTCTGTAGCGCCGGACGTCCTGCCCCGTGTGGCGCGGATCATGCCGATCGTGGCGGTCTCGTCCGGCGGTACGAATCTCACGCGCGCGATCACGTCGAGCTGCGTCGGATCGAGCGGCCCCGCCGTGGATTGGGACGACATCGCCGCGATGGGGGCCCTCACCGGCGTCACCGCCTGGCCGGGCGCAGTGCGGTGGCCGCATGTACGGCGGGAACACGCCCAGCCCATGGGCGGGCGAGCTCCAGTTCAGCCGCGACATCGAGGAGGTGGTCCTCCCGCAGCCGGCGGGCGGCGAGCTGGATCCCGACCGGGAGTCCGTCGTCGTCGACACCGAGTGGCAGGGAGACCGCGGGCTGGCCGGTCCAGTTGAACAGCTGGGTGAAGCCCACGAGCGGGAGCAGCGCGAGCATGGCCAGCCCGAGCGAGGCGGGGTCGTCCAGGCTGGGCGCGTAGGTGCCGGCGGGCGGGGGCAGGTACTCGGTGATGGGCGGGGTCCGCTGGGCGATCGTGGGACTGAGCAGCAGGTCGAGGTTCTGCTCGTCCCACCACCGGTCCACGGTGACGCAGGTCGCGTGCACGAACTCGGCGAACTCCAGGGCCTGCAGCGCGGTGAAGGTGCGGCCCTGCTCGGCCAGCCACCAGAGCACGGGTCCGACGTCGTCGGGGGTGAGCGGGCGGCCGATGATGTGCGCGACCTCGTCGAGGTCCCGGGCGACCATGGTCGGCGCGGGCCCGGACATGCCGTACCGCCAGTCGTGTGCGGCCATGTCGTAGCGGGGCGCGTCCACCGGGACGACGGTGTGGCCGAGCTCCGACAGCAGGGTGGCGGTCTCGGTCGCGGCGCGGACGCACGCCGGATCGGTCTCGTGCCAGGGGATCTCCATGAACGGGGTGGTGGTGACCCCGATCCGCAGCCGTGCGCCGGAGCCGGTCGGGCGCAACGCCGGGGTCGGCGCGAACGGGTCGCCGGGGCGGCGGCCACTGACCAGCGGCAGCACCGCGGCGGTGTCGCGCACCGTGCGGGTGAGGACGAACTCCTCGATCCAGGCGTGGGCGACGGAGTTCGTGGCCCCGATCAGCGGGCCGGTGGACATCCGTCCGCGGGTGGGCTTGAGCGTGACCAGCCCGCAGATCGCGGCCGGCATCCGCAGCGAGCCGCCGCCGTCGTTGCCGTGGGCCAGCGGCACCAGGCCGGCGGCGACGGCCGCGGCGGACCCGCTGCTCGACCCGCCGGTGGCGTAGTCGGTGTTCCACGGGTTGCGCGGCATCGTGTGCAGATCCAGATCGGAGACGCCCAGCTCGACGCCCTGCAGTGCCGACGTGCTGCGGCCCAGGAACGCGAACCCGGCCTCCCGCAAGCGGGCGGCCAGGTAGGTCGTGCGGTCCGAGACGTGGCCGCGGTCGCGCATCAGGCGCAGCCCGCCGTGGCCGTACGGGTAGCCCGCAAGCTCCAGCGCGATGTCCTTGACCAGGATCGGGACCCCCGGGAACGGCGCGTCCATCGACACCGTGCGGGCGTGCTCGAGAGCGTGCTCCGGCGTCGGGATGAAGACGGCGCCCAGTTGCGGGTCGACCCGCTCGACCGCCTCGATCGCGGCCTCGACGAGCTCGACGGGGGTCACCTCGCCCCGGCGGACCAGCTCGGCCTGGGCGGTCGCGTCGAGCCGGACGAGATCAGTGGAATCCATACACCGAGGAAACACCCGGCCGTAACGGCACACTCAACCCCCGATGACGGCAACCCAGGTCACTCCTCTCGCCCGGTTGCCCGTGCCGCGACGGCATCGCGTGCACCCGCTGACCGCCGAGGACTTCGACTTCCTTCGGCGTCCCCTTGCAGAAACTGACTGAACGTACGTACAGTTTAGGAGCAAACCTGGTCCTGACCGCTGTGGCGATCAGTGCGATGACATTCACGTCACGGGCACGATTCCACGAGGAGCGGCAGCAGACATGCCATGGAGCACGCGGGAGATCGCCACACTCGCCGGCACGACCGTGCGGGCGGTGCGCCACCACCACGAGATCGGCCTGCTCGACGAACCGCGGCGCACCACCAACGGCTACAAGCAGTACGGCGTCGCACACCTCGTGCGGGCGCTGCGGATCAAGCGTCTGACCGACCTGGGGTTCACCCTGGTCCAGATCGCCGAGATGGGCGACACCGACAAGCACCCCCAGCAGGCCCTGCGCCGCCTCGACACCGAGCTCGCCCAGACCCTCGACCGCGTGCAGCGAGCACGCGTGGACCTGCGCGAGATCCTCAGCCAGACCGCCCCGACCGATCTCCCGCCCGAGCTGGCCGCAGCGATCGCCGACATGGGTCTGTCCGATGCCGACCGCTCCCTGCTGGTCGTCATGAGCCGGGTGCTGCAACCCGGGTCGCTGCACGCCTTCGCCGCCATGCTGCACACCCTCGCCGCGAGTCCCGTCAGTCCTGCGGACCGCGCATTCGACGACCTGCCCGCCGACGCCGCCGAACCCACCCGCCGGGACCTCGCGACGAGCCTGCTGCCCCTGACCCTCGACATCCGCTCCCTGCTCCCCGACCAACCGGACACCGCCGGCTCCGCCGCCGCGGCACGCACGGTCGACATGGCCCTGGGCGACCTCTACAACCGTGCCCAGGTCGACGTCCTGCACCGCATCCGGCGCCTGCGACGGTCACGTCCACCCACGCCGAGACCGCCGGACCCGACCGCCCTGCCGAAGTCGTCCCACGGTCAACAGGGCTGCCGCGCCGTAGGCGGCCCTGCACACTCCATCGCTATGATCATCTTCTGATGACGGCCACCAGCACCGCCGCTCTCGACCCGTTCCGCGCCGAGCACCTCGACGACCCGTACCCGCTCTACGCACGGCTGCGCGAGCGCGGCCCCGCCGTCTACGTGCCCGAGCGTGACATCTGGCTGGTCTCGACCTACGCGGCGGTGTCGGAGGTGCTGCGCGACCACAGGAGGTTCCGCTCAGGTCTGGGCACCTCGTACGAGCGGGTCGCCGACAGCGGGTTCCGCGCCCCCTTCATCGACAACGACCCGCCGGACCACACCCGCATCCGGCGCTCGGTACAGGGCTGTTTCCACCGCTCCGAGATCGAGAAGCTGACCGGCGAGGTCCGAGGTCTCGTCGAGGAGGTCACCGCAGGGCCGTTGGCTCACGGCACCGCCGACGTCGTCGCCGCGATCGCGCAGCGACTGCCCGACCTGACGATGCGGCGGCTCACCGGCATCACCCCGCCCGACACCGCGACGGTGGCGGCCTGGGCCGACGCCGCGTTCCACGTGATCGGCCCGGAACCCGAGCCGCGCCACACCGACCTCATGCTCGAGGTCATCGACTGGCTCGGCGCCACCGGCGTGCTCGACCTGCCGACGGCGAGCCTCGGCCGCGAGATCCTCGACAACGGTGGCACCACCGGCGGCCTGCACGAGGGCCAGGAGCGTCTCCTGGCGCTCGGATCGATCTGGCTGGCGGGCGTCGACACCACGAACGCCCTCATCAGCAACATGATCAACGCGTTCGCCGAGCACCCCGAGCAGTGGGACGCGCTACGCGCCGACCGGTCGCTCCTGCCTGCGGCGGTGGAGGAGACGCTGCGCTGGGACACCCCGATCCGCATGTTCCTGCGGCGCACCGCCACCGAGGCCGACGTGGCGGGCGTCACGATCCCGGCCGACGCGAACGTGGTCGCGCTCTTCCCCGCCGCCAACCGCGACCCCGCCGCGTTCACCGACCCCGACACGTTCGACATCACCGCCGAGCGCCGCACCAAGCACCTCGCGTTCGGCGCGTCGGTGCACCTGTGCATCGGCGCACCGGTGGCCCGCCTCGAGGCCCTCGAGCTGCTCTCCCACCTGGCCGAGCACGTGACCCGGTTGGAGTTCGCCGGCCCGCCCGTCCGCGCCACCAGCCGCGTGATCCGCAACTTCGCGCGGCTGCCGATCAGCTTCGTCCAGGACCGATGACGAGAGGCACGACGTGACCACCACTACACGCACCCGCGCCCAGGCGATCCTGCGTGCCGCGGAGACGCTCTTCGCCCAGAAGGGATTCCACGCCACGACCATGCGGGAGGTCGCCCAGGCGGCAGGCGTCGGACTCTCGCTGGTCGTCTACCACTTCACGTCCAAGGACGGGCTCTACTACGCGGTCTTCGAGTCCCGCCAGTACGTCAACGACGAGCGCGTGGCACGGTTGCAGGCCGTCGACACGACCGCGCCGGACGCGCTCGAGCAGGTCGTCGCAGCGTTCGTCGACCCCGTCCTCGCGCTGCACGACGACCCGGAGGACATCTCCTTCGCCCGGCTCATCCTGCGCGAGACCGCCGACCCGTCGAGCCAGTCCCGCACCGTGGTCGGCGACCGGTTCGACCCGATGGCACGCGCGTTCATCGCGAAACTGGAGGAGGTCCTCCCCCACCATCCGCCGGGTTTCCACGCCTGGGCCTACCTGTTCACCGCCGGCGCGCTGACCCTGAGCGCGTTCGACACCCGCATTCACAACCTCGCCACCCCCGAGGTCGCCGCACGCAAGCAGGAATTCCTGCACGCCTACATCACCGCGGCATTGCGGCAGGCGCACTGAGCCCCCTGACGTCCGACTCCGATCAGGTCCCGGCGAGCGTGACGAGCAGCGGGACGAGCAGCGCGGTCGCGTTGTTGACGCCGTGCAGCACGACGCCCGGCCAGACCGAGCCCGACCAGCGGAACAGCAGGGCGGTGAGCACGCCGACGACGAACGCCACGGGCAGGATCGGGTTGATGCCGTGGGCCACCGCGAAGATCGCGGCGCTCACGATCACCCCGACCCAGGCGCCGTAGCGGGCGAGGAGGGCGTTCGCGAGCACACCGCGGAAGAACCCCTCCTCGCCCAGCGGGGTGATGATCGCTCCCCCGACGAGCGTGAGGGCGAGCGACCCGATGCCGGCGGCGGCAGCCCCCTGGTAGCTCGTCTGCACGTTCTGCGTGTCGCCGCTCACGACCATGTAGGCGACCGCGACGATCGCGCCGAGCGCGTAGGCGACCAGGCCGAGCACCGCGGCGACGGCGACGTGGCGCGGCCTCGGCCTACGGAATCCGAACGCCGTGAGGCCTCGGATACGGACGAGCACGGCGGCCGCGAGGGCGATCAGCCCCATCACGCCCGATACGACGAGCCCCAGCACGCCGGCCACCGCGTCGTCCTCGACGAGCGGAAGCAGCACGACCACGACGGCGATCGACAGGGCGTAGATCGCGCCCCCGGCCAGTATCTCCGGCCACCCCGGCGCCTTAGGCCTCGTGCGTCCCGTCATGGTGCGGTCGGGCGCCCGGAGGTTCACAGCGTGCACCGGGCGTCGACGGGCGGGGCCTTCAGGTCGATCAGGTGGTCGCTGACGATCCCGTCGACGCACGCGCTCTGGCCCAGCATCGCGACGCCGTGCTGGGCGCCCTCCACGGTCAGCAGGCTTCCACCCAGGACACGGGCCAGGTTGACCCCGCCCTGGTAGGGGGTGGCCGGGTCGCCGGTGGTGGAGACCGTCAGCGTGGGAGGCAGGCCGACCGGCTCGGTGAGCCACGGCTGGGGCAGGGTCGGCGGCTCCGGCCAGGCCTCGCACTCGTGGTGTGCCTGCGGCACCGGTCGGCCGGTGTCCAGGATCGGGGCCGCCGCGACGATCTGCCGGGCCAGGTCGGTCTGCTCCGCGGGTGTGCGACGCGGCGAGTCCATGCACCGGATCGAGGTGACCGCGTCGATCAGGCCGTTGTACCGGCCGTCGGGACCGCGCCCGAGGGCGGCGTCGTTCCGCGCCTGCAGGACGTCACCGCGTCCGGCGGCCACCTCGGCGAGCCCGGTGGTGATCTCCGGCCACAGCGCCGGGGAGTACAGCCCGCCCGTGACCCCGCCCACCGCGTCGACGTAGTCGAGACCCCGACCGTCCGTCGTGGTCGCGGGCCGATCCAGCAGGGGTCGCACGATGGCATGGAACGTCTCGGTCGCCCGAGCCGGGTCGGTGCCCAGCGGGCAGGCGCTGCTGGTGGCGCAATCTGCGGCGTACCGCTCGAAGGCCATCTGGAACGACCTCATCTGCGCGAGGTGGAACTCGGTCACGGTGAGGTCGGGATCGATCGCACCGTCGAGCACCATCGCCCGCACGTTCTGCGGCAACGCCTCCGCATAGACCGCGCCCAGCTGGGTGCCGTAGCTGTAACCGAGATAGGACAGCTTCTCGTCACCCAGCACCGCACGCAGCACATCCATGTCCCGTGCGACGTCGGTGGTGCCGAAGCCGGCCAGTGCCTGCGGGCCGCCGGACCCCTCCGCGCAGCGCCGCTCCACGTCCCGGGCCTGCTGCGCATCGGCGATGGCGGGCACGAGCTCACCGGAGAAGCCTTCACCGCGGTCGTACTCGGCGTCGGTGTAGCAGGCAGCCCGTGGGAGGGAGGCGCCCACCCCGCGGGGGTCGAACCCGATCACGTCGAACCGCTCGCCGACCGTCACCGTGTCCCACACCGGCCCCAACGCGGCGGCGAAGCTCATCCCCGAAGCACCGGGGCCGCCCGGGTTGGTCAGCAGTGAGCCGATCTTCTGCCCTCTCGCCCTCGCCCGCAGTAGCGCGACCTCCCCACGCGCGCCGTCCGGGTCGGCGTAGTCCAGCGGGACCTGCACCCGCGCGCAGTCGAAGCGCTCGTTGGCGAAGAGCTTCTCGTCGACGGCCGTCGTCGCGTAGGGCACGCACGGCTCGAACACGATCTGCTGGTCATAGAACGGCGTCAGCTCGGCCGGGGGTGCCGAGCCGGGCGGCCCCGATCCCGACCCGGACGACACCGCCTGCGCCGCACATGCGCCGAGGAGGGCCGACGACGCCACGACCAGGGTGACGAACAGTGAGAGAACACGGAACACGATGTCTCCTCAGGAGGCAGGTTGTCAGCAGGTCGCGGCGATCAACGGGCAGATGGTTGTCGGTGGAGATCCGCCAGCCGCCATCTGCCCGTGATCACGGCCAGGCCGCCGGTCGAGGGCGCCGGCCTTCAGGTCACCCAGCGGACCAGCTGCGGAACGAGGTAGCGGAGCGTGAACGCCTCGTAGATCGCGCCGACGATGAGCAACGCCAGCGCGAGCAGGCTCAACCAGCCGACCTGCCGCAACCCGCGGAGGTACCCCTGACGCCGGTTGCCCGCACCGATGGTCGCGGGACGGAGCCAGGACCTGCCGAGAAGGTACGCCCCGAAGACGAGGAGAATGTAGGCCTGGAACTCGATGAGGATCGTCAGGGAGTGCGGGATCAGTCCGATCCAACCGGCCTCGTTGGCCGGGGCAAGGGTCAGCCCGATGGTGAACGCCCGGTAGCCGAAGACGGCGATGCCGGCGAAGGGAACGATCATCGAGGGCAGCAGGATGGACAGCGCGCCGACCGTCAGCGTGTTGATCCCCAGGATGACCAGGGCGAACAGCCAGACATTACCGAGCAGCGACACGACCAGATCCGTCGTTCCGTTGTCGTTCAGCGATGTCACCTGCGCGGCGTTCAGCTCAGGGAAGATCAGCGCCGTGACGAAGCCGGCGATCACTAGGCCGTACACGATCACGTTCGTGACGAGGTAGACGCCGAGATCAGCGCGGATGATCGCGAAAGGCCTACGGAGGAATTGCGTGTGCTGTTGACGATTCAGATCGGTGGCAGCCATGGGTGACTCTTCCTTGTCGGGTCGGACGCGGCAGCGCCGGATCAGCGGTCGGTGGACGGGACCGTGAACGTCGCGGGGCCGGCGGGAAGCTTCTTCGTCCGCTGCGCCAGATAGACGTCCAGGTAGGTCGAGCGGGCGCCGGCGGTGGCGGTGTCGCCGGCCGGGTCGTCGAGAGCCAGGGCGAGCGTGGCGTCGGTGACCTCGACCGTCTCGAGTGACGGCGTGGCGAGCCAGTCCTTGCCGGGGCTGAACGTGGCCGGGACGGGGCCGGCGTCGGGCGAGATGGTGCCGATCTCGACGGCCAGGGAGTGACCGGCCGGCAACGTCCAGTCGGTCGACCGGAGGTCGAAGGCCGTTTCGCCCGAGCTCAGCACGGCGACCTGCTCGTCGAACATGACCGCGGTGCCGTCCGGTGCGACGTCGTGCAGCTTGATCATGACGTTGCCCCGCTGCTCGGACGTGAGGGAGATCCGCGGCGTTCCGGTGATCCGGATGGCCTGCGTGAGCGGCTCGGACCTGGTGAGGAAGCTGTTGCCGGCCGCAGCCGCACGGTTGTCGTCCACATAGGATCCGTCTCCGAGCAGGAGGGTGGCGGAGCCGTCCACGACCGGCCAGGTGTCCTGGGCACGCCACGTGCCGGTGCTGTCCTGGATGGAGTACGCCGGGTATTCGACGGGCGGGGCGATACCCTTGAGGTACTGGTCGTAGAAGGAGATCGTCTCGTCGAACCAGCCCTCGCGGCCCATCTTCAGGCGCCCGTCGGCGGTGCGGTCGTTGCCGCGCACGTGGTCCCACGGCCCGAGCCAGCCGCGCTCAGGGCCCTGGTGGTTGTCGAGGTAGGCCTGCACCGCCTCGGCCTCGGTGTTCCACTCGAGGAAGCCCTGGGTCACGAACAGCGGGGTGTCGCTGCCCTTCGCCTGGCCCAGCAGGTCCCGGGCCTTCCAGTACTCCGACTGAGGGTCACCCGTGCCGAACCCGGCCTTGTACTGCGGGAGGCAGTCCGGGTGGGTCGTCTCGTAGGCGGCGTTGGCCAGGTAGCGGGGATCGTCGTCGGGCATCTGGGGTATCGAGGCGGTGATCTCGTAGGCGTCCGGTATCTGGACGATGTTCGTGCGGGGCACGCCGTTGGAGCGGAAGTTGCTCATCGCGTCCCAGATGGGTTCCTGGGCGACTACGGCCTTGAGCGCGTCCTGGTTCAGGTTGTTGCCGACGAGACCGGTGATCGCGTCGTAGGACTTGCCGTACATCCCCACGGAGCCGGTGGACCACGGCTGGCCCGCGGACCAGTCGATCGCTGCCCTGACATCCGCCTGCTTGCCCGGGCCGATGAAGTCGAGGCACCCGCTGGAGCCGCCCTGGCCGCGCGAGTCCACCATGACGAAGGCGTAGCCGCGGGCGAACAGGTCGGTGCCCGTCATGAAGTCGGCGAACCGGTTCGAGGGACCGGTGTGCGTGAACGGCTCGGGAATGATCTGCCCGGAGTGCCCGGTGTAGGAGCTGACCACCAGGATGACCGGGACCTTCTCGCTCGCAGGGAGCCCCTCCGGCCTCAGGACGTCGGCGTGCAGGTCGGTGTCGGAGCCGTCCGAGGACGGGAAGTAGTGCTGCGTCCAGGCCGCGCCTTCGGGGACGCGGTCGTTCTGCGCCTGTGTGACCGCGACCGTGTCGGTTGCGACCGCCCCGGGCCCCGGCGCCGGTGGGCCGGGACCCGGCTCCCCTGCGCCCGCGGAGCCGGCGAGGGTGCCGGTCACCAGGCAGGCGGCGACGAGAGCGATGGCGGCCCAGGTGGATGTACGAGACGTTCTCACGTGCTGCTCCAGGGGTGAGGCGGAAGGGGGTGGGGTACCGGTCAGTCGAGAACCGCGATGGCCTCGACCTCGACGAGGACGTGCGGCTCCGCGAGGGCCGCGACGCCGATGCCGGTCAGCGGCGGGACGGGAGGTTCGATCCCGAGGCGCGCGCTGGCGCGGGCCACACCGTCGATGAACGGGGCCATCTTGTCGGCGGTCCAGTCGACGAGGTACACGGTCACCTTGGCGACGTCCTCGAAGGTGGCGCCGACCTCGGTGAGGGCGGTGTGGAGGTTGAGATACACCTGCTCGACCTGTGCGGCCAGGTCGCCCTCACCGACCGTGTTGCCGTCCGCGTCGAGGGCGGTCTGACCGGCGATGAACACGAGCCCGGAGCCGGTCGAGACCGACACGTGACGGTAGATCGGGACCTCGGGCAGGCCGGCGGGGTTGACGAGGGTGGTGGGCATGGCCTTCTCCTGTGGACGGGGCTTCTCGGACGGGGGCAGGATCAGGTCAGTGCGGCCAGCGCGCCGAGCCCGAGCCCGGCGAAGACGACGCCCCACACGACGACGGCGATCGACTGCCAGATGACCACCGTGCGGCGGTCGAGGCCGGTACTGATCATGATGAACGTGGACAGCGCGGTGGCCAGGACGAACGGGCCGAGCAGGCTCGCGACCGGGACCCCGAACTGGTCGACCTTGGCCAGCACCTTCTGGCTGCGCCTGCTGGGTTCGCCACGACGGGCGGAGACCCGGCGCTGCACGGCGCCGCCGGCGCGGGTCGCGACGACGAGGGCGAGCAGGTTCCCCGCGATCGCGGCGAGGGCGGCGAGGACGACGGGGATCCCGGTGAGCGTGCCGATGAATGCTCCGAGGTGGGACTCGAGGTAGGGGACGACGCCGATGGCGAACACGGCGAGGAACTGCAGGACGGGATGCAGCCCGGCGATGAACTCGAGGAGCTGGGCGATGGTGGTTGCCATGACGACCTTTCGGAGGGGTCAGGTGCGGTCGGTGCGGTCGGCGTCCGACAGCGTGGCGTCGGAGACGACCGGGGCGAACTCCGGCGGCATGTCGGTCGGCGCGGCCTGGCGCAGGATCAGGCCGAGCTCGACACGGGCCCGTTGCAGACCCTCGATGCTGGCGGCGAGCTCGGCATCCAGGGTGCGCAGTGCCTCGGCCGGGTGGTCGGCGGCATCGCCCATGGCAGCGATCTGGGGCAACGAGAATCCCAGGTCGCTCAGCCGTTTGATCCGCAGCACCCGCAGGAGGTGAGCGACGCCGTACTGCTTGTAGCCGTTGCCGCGTCGTTCGGGTTCCTCCAGCAGTCCGACGTCGTGGTAGTGCCGGACCGCCCGCAGGCTGGTGCCGGCGAGCTCGGCGATCTCACGGGTACTCCACGCCACGGCGGCACCTCGTCTCCGGGTTCGGGGGTGGCGGCAGGTCCTGCCGACGACCTGCAGTCGAAACCGTGCCGTCGCGGCCAGGTCAAGCCCCGAACCCCGAATCGAACGAGTGCCATGAGTCACAGGCGCCGAGGGGTTGAGTGTGCCGCTGCGGCCGGGTGTCTCGTCTGCTCGACACCCAACCGCGAGGAGTAGCCGCGCCTGGCCGCCGGCCACCCACCACGGACCGAATGGAGCACCGAATGATCCGGGTAGCAGATCACGTGGGGCACCTCCTCACAGTCCGGGCCGGAGCGCGTCCCCTCGCGTACCCGACCGTGAGCGTCGTGGTTCCCACGCACAACGAGGCGCGCAACCTCGAGATCGTCCTGCCCGCGCTCGCCGCCGTGCGGCCCGCGGTCCACGAGATCATCGTCGTCGACGGCAACTCGAC
>CAXTTN010000002.1:23629-65072 GCA_964247105.1 uncultured Pseudonocardia sp. | reverse complement strand
GCGAGAAGGCATACCTCACGGTGACGGTGAACAGCGCGACGCCACAGAAGGTCACGCTGATCGTGATCCGCTCCCGCCTGGGCCTGGTCGACCACGTGGTCGACGTAGCCGGCGACGGCGAGCCCGTAGCGCGGGTTCTCGCGCAGGATCTCGGCGAGCTCCAGCGCGTTCGCGCCGCCGCCGATCAGCACGGCGCGGTGCTCGGTGATCATCCGGCGCCGGCTCCAGGCGATGATCTGGGTGGTGACGACCCGGCCGGCCACCACCAGCCCCACGGAGATCGCGACGTTGGTCAGGAAGGTGGTGACGTTCTCCTGGTCGTGCCGCAGGGCGATCACGACGGCGACGATCCCGGCCGCGGTGAGGAGCTTGCCCAGCAGGGACGGCAGCTCGTCGAGCACGCTCAGGTGCAGGCGGGCGCGGTAGCGGCCGCCCCCGGTGAGCAGGACGACGGTGAGCGCGGCCAGCGCCACGTTCGCCTTCCACTGCTCGAAGCTCCAGACGAGCGGGACGAGGAGGAGGGCGGCGTCGACCGGGAGCACCAGCATCCACGCGCGGACGGCGCGCAGTGCCGACACGACCCGCCCGCGCCGGGTGGGTGTGGGCCAGGCAGCAGGATCTGCTGCGGTGGGGGCTTCGTTGCCAGGTTGATCTGTCTTCTCCCGCGCAGCTGCCCGGGCTGTGCGCGAATCAACGGTTGTCACGTGCAACCTTTCGTGGCGGCGTGTCCCGACCTGACACCAGGGGAGTCGTCACTCATCGTGGTGGCGTTTCACTGACGTCGTAACGAGGTTGTTTCGGTCGCCGTACGGTCCTCCTGAGCCACGACAGGCGGCTCAGCCTGCTCCGAGCGAAGCGCATCGCCGCCCGCGGGGGTGACACCGTGGGCAGGATCACAACCGTGGCCCGGCCGCGGTCGTGCGCGTCGAGCGCGCGGGCCGCCACGTCGTCGGGGTCGAGCCAGTCGGCCTCGGCGACGTGGTCGACGTCCTGTCCGGAGCGGCTGTGGAAGTCGGTGCGCACCCAGCCCGGCCGGACGCACGTCAGCGTGACGCCGGTGCCCCGCAGCTCGTCGTGCACCGAGGAGCTCCAGCTGTCGACGAACGCCTTGGTGGCGCAGTAGGTGGCCATCCCCGGCTGGGGTGAGGTGCCGGCCAGGCTGGACAGGGTGATCACGCCACCGCTGCGCCGGGCCACCATCGGGTTCAGCGCGGTGCGGGAGAGCCGGACCAGCGCGGTGGCGTTGAGCGCCACGGTGTCGCCGAGCGCGGCCGGATCCTGCTCCACGAACGGGCCGTGGCGGCCCGCGGCGGCGTTGTTGACGAGCAGGTCCACCGGCTCCGCGCGCAGGACGTCCTCGACGCGCCGCAGCCCGTCGTCCGAGGTGAGGTCGGCGGCCAGCACGTCGGACGGGCCGGGCAGCCGGGCCGCCACCGCGTCGAGCCGGGCCCGGTCGCGCCCCACCAGCAGCACCCGGTACCCCCGCGCGGACAGGGCCCGCGCGAACGCCGCGCCGATGCCCGACGACGCGCCCGTCACGGCGGCGACCCGCATCGCGCGGGTCACGGCGTGCGCGCGATCTCCGCGGCCCGCACGATGTCGGCGGCCGCGCGGCGCGGGGAGGCGAAGTCGACGTCGACGTCCTCCGGCCAGCCGTCCCAGCCGTCGCGGGCCTCGTCGAGGGCCTCCCGGATGGCCGCCTCGGTGGGCTCGACGATCCACGTGCCGTTCTTGCCGGCCAGGTTCGGCGCGATCCCCGCCCGGGCCGAGACGATCACCTGCAGCCCGGCGACGTACGCCTCGAGCGCGGTGAACCCGTAGACCTCCTCGGTGCTCGGGAGCACCAGGGTGTGGGTGCGCGCGAGCAGCTCGACGATCTCGGGCTCCTCCAGGTAGCCGTGGAAGCGCACCCGCCCCTCGACGCCGAGCGCGCGCGTCAGCGCCACGAGCGGCGCCATCTCCACGCCGTCGCCCGCGATGTCGAGGGTGGCCTTCGCGCTGTCGGCGGCGAACGCCCTGATCAGCGTGGCGACGTTCTTGCGCTCGATCAGCTGGCCCACGTAGACGAACCGGTGCTCGGGATCGGCGGCCCCGGCGCCGTCGCGCAGCTCGCGCACCCGGCCGTCGAACTGGGTGAGGTCGACGCTGTTCACCGACTCGACGACGCGCCGCGCGGGCGTCCCGTCGGCGACCGCGGCGTCGCCCGCGGCCGGGCCGGGCACGATCACCGCGCCCGCGTTGCGGAACACGAGGCAGCGCAGCCACGCCAGCGGGCCCCTGGCGAAGCGGCGGCTCTGCAGCGTGCTCTCGGCGTACATCATGTACGGGATGTCGCGGCGCCGACCCAGCCACGCGCACCACAGGTTGGCCGGCTGCCACCAGTTCTGGATGACCAGCGCGTCGGCGCCGCGCAGGATCCGGTTCGCCGACCCGGGCTTGAGCCACGCCATCGGCGAGTCGAGCCGCCGCGCGATCGGCCCGGGCAGCGGCACGGTCCAGGCGCCGACGACGGTGGAGCGGTAGTGGGGGTTGTCCTTCCACACCCAGTGGCGGACAGTCTCCTCACGGAAGACGAAGGACGCCTCGAACTCGGCGGCGGCCGTCAGCTCCCGCCACAGCGGTTCGCGGTAGGGCGCTTGGACGTCGGTGAGCCAGGCGATCTTCATGGCGCGCTCTCCTCCGGGGAAGCCCCACGTTCGGGCACAGCGTTCGCGAATCAGATCGCGTTTCAAGATCACCTTGTTACTGATTGTGACGCTGTCGGCCGGTCCTTCACTCGAACGGGCGTGACAAAAAGGACAAGTTGTCGACGGTCCGTGGCGCAGGCCACTCCAAAGGGTGACAAGAATGGAGTAACGCACCGAGAGCGGTGCGCGACGGGGATAGTGGGGTCCTCTCCACCCCGATGCCAACGGGAAGGCGGATATCCGTGCCGTCCGTTTCGGTCTGCGTGCCCCTCTACCGCAAGGAGGAGTTCATCGCGGAGACCTTGCGTAGCGTCCTCGACCAGACCTATCCCGACTTCGAGCTGATCGTCCTCGACAACGCGAGCCCCGACCGTTCGGCAGAGATCGCCCGCAGCTTCGACGACCCCCGCATCACCGTCACGCAGAACCCGGCCACGGTGTCGCCGATCGACAACTTCAACAAGGTGGTGTCGCTGTCGCACGCGCCGCTGGTCAAGGTGCTCTGCGCCGACGACGTCCTGCACCCCACCTGCCTGGAACGGCAGATGGCGGTGATGACCGGAGACACGTCGCTGGCCATGGTCTCCAGTCGCATGAACATGATCGACGAGAACGGGCGCATCGTGGCCCGCGACCGCTGCCTGCGCACCCCTGACCTGGTCGGCCACCAGGAACGCGCGGCCATCGTCCGGCGGCTGGTCCGCCACGGCGGCAACCCGGTCGGCGGCGTCAACAACGTCGTGTTCCGGCGCGGCGCGTTCGACGCCGCGGGCGGGTTCCCGCCCGACGTCGACTTCTTCGCCTCCGACGTGGGCCTCTGGGTGGAGCTGCTGGAGCACGGCGGCTACTACGGGCTCGAGGAGACGCTCTCCAGCTTCCGGATCAACTCCGGCTCGCACTCCAGCGGCATGGGCCGCAAGGCCATCGGCGCGCAGCACGAGTTCGTCGCCGGCCTGCGCCGCAAGAACCCGGACGTCATCCGCCCGAGCGACCGGATCTACGGAGCGCTGCGGGCGCCGCTGACCCAGTTGCGCCACCACGTCCTCTTCGCCGCCGCCGGTCCCACCCAGAGCACGAGCAAGCGGCTGGCGACGGGGCTGCTGCGGATGGGGCGCCGGGTCACGAGCGTGCCGGGCGGGACCGATCCGTGACGGGGGTCGCACAGGCCCAGGACGGCGTGGTCGTGCTCGAGACGGAGGCGATCGGCCACCGCCTGCACTACCTCGCGCACCTCGTCGGCGCGATCGGCGCGGCGCGCTGCACGGTCCTGACCAGCGGCAGCGCCGTGGAGTCCGAGGAGTACTCGCTGCTCGTGGCCCCGATCACCGGCGCCACCGTGGTGCTCCCCGAGGCGCGGTCACCGCGCGCGGTGCTGGACGCGGCGATCGACGCCGCGCTGCGGTCGGGCGCCCGCACGCTGGTGGTGCCCGAGGTCGACCCGTTCCTCGTGCCGCTGCTGCTGGCGCTGCTGCGCCGCCCGCGGCTGCCCCTGGAGCTGCGCCTGCTGCTCATGCGCACCACCACCGTGGGCGGCCCCGAGCCGCTCCGCCCGGCCACGCTCGTGAAGCCGGTGCTGGTGGCGGTGCTGCGCCTGTTCCGCCAGACCCGGATGTTCTTCCTCACCGACGCGTTCGGCGTCGTCACCCGCCGCCGCGGGTACCGCGGGCTGCAGGCCGTGCAGGATCCGGTGCTGCGCACCGACCCGGTCGAGCACGCCCGCCCGCCGTGGTTCCCGCCCGCCGGGCCGCTGACCGTCGGCGTGTTCGGGGTGGTGAGCCCGCGCAAGAACCTGCCCGTGCTGGTGGCGGCGCTGCGCGACGCCCCGGACGCGGTGCTCGTCGTGGCGGGACGGCTGTTCCCCGAGGTCCGGGCGTACGTGGACGGCGACGCCGACGTGGCCCGGCTGATCGCCCAGGGCCGCATGGTGGTGGTCGACCGCCTCCTCGATCCCGCCGAGCTCGGCGACGCGCTCGCCGCCGCCGACGTCGTGGCCGTCCTGCACGACAACGACGCGCCGAGCGGGATCCTGGCCGAGGCGTGCCTGCGCGGCACCCCGTCGCTGGTGCCCGAGGGCGGCTGGCTCGCCGAGGTGGTGGCGGCCACCGGCACGGGCGAGGTCGTCCCGCTGACGGCGGCCGGCGTCGCCGGCGGGCTGGCCCGCGTCGCCCGCGACCCCGGCCGCTACGCCCCGGCGATCCGGCGCTCGGCCCAGCGGCTGGGCACCTCCGACTTCACCGAGCGCCTGCTGGAGGCATGATCCACCCCACGACGTCGCCGCCGCAGGCGGAACCCCGCCGGCGGCGGCTGCTGGCCATGCCGGCCGCCTCCCGGCTGCCGGTGGGTTTCGTCGTGCTGTCGCTTCCCTTCATCCGCCCGAACCTGTTCGGCGAGCGGCTGTCGGTCGTGGGCATCGGGCTGCTCGGCGCGGCCGCGGTGCTGGCGATCGTGACGCGTACCGGCGCGGGAGCCGACGGGCGGCGGGGGGGCATGTCCCCGGCCACACCGGTCGCCGCCTGCGTCGTGCTGGCCTACCTGTGGCTGATGATCCAGGCCGCGGCCAACCAGCCGTCCGACATGGGCACCCCGGCGACGCAGGGGATGATCATCACGGGCGGCGGGGTGGTGGCTGTCGTGATCGTCTGCCAGGAGCCGGCCAACCGCCTCGCTCTCGCGCGGGCGTTCGTCGTCATCATCGCGGTGCTGTCGGCGTCCTACGTGGTGACGGCCCTGGTCTGGGCGGCCACCGGCGTCGGCAACGGCGTTCTGATCTCGCTGCCGATCGGCACCGCCCCGGGGGTGCAGCCGGTGTACCTGCCGTTCACGCCGAGCCTGGGCGAGCAGGCGGTGTTCGGCACCGTGTTCCCGCGGTTCACCGGCCTCGGCCGCGAACCGGGCTGGATGGCGATGTACTGCGCCGTCGCCTACTTCATGACCGACATGGTCGGGATGCACAGCAAGCGCCTCAAGGTCCTCATCGTGGTCGGGCTCGTCGGCTGCATCTCCACGGCGGGCTTCGGCGTGTTCGTGGTCGCCTGGGCCTACCACGTCTTCCTGCGCGACCGCGGCACCGGCATCAGTGTGGCCGGCTTCCTGCGCCAGATCGGTGGCATCATCGCCACGCTGCTGGCCGCGTGGCTGGCCGTCGACGCCCCGGTGCTCGGCCTGGCCGCCAAGACCACGCAGAACGTCACCTCGCTCGACGAGCGCCAGCTCGCCACCGAGGCCGGGATACGGGCGCTGTTCGAGAGCCCGCTCGGTGGCCCGCCCACCGAGGCGCAGTCCGGTATCAACCTCATCTCCGACATCTCGGTGAGCGGGCTACCCTTCGTCCTGCTGATATGCGGTGCGCTGCTGCTCCCCATGGTTGCGCGAGCCGGGGCCGCCCGGATCGGCAACACCGTCAGCGTGATCGTCTTCCTGACGATGCTGACCTCACAACCCGCGAAGGACTCCACGTGGGCCTTCGCCGTGGTCGCGATCGCGGCGTCACTGCGCACGCCGGCCGTCGCGCCGGCGACCACGAGCACTGCGACGACAACGGGGAGCCGCTCGTGAACGCACGTGATTACCTCGCGCTGCTGCGCGAGCGCAAGCTGCTGATCGGTGCCTGCGTGGCCGCGGGCCTGATCCTGGCCGCCCTCGTGACCTTCGTGATGCCGGTGAAGTACTCCTCGGTCGCCACCTTCTACGTGGTCGCCTCGGGAACGGGCCAGACGAGCGGGGCCTCGGACAACTACCAGGGCGCCCAGCTCGCCACCGACCGCGTGAAGTCCTACACCGAGCTGCTCACCGGTGAGCGCGTGGCCGAGGACGCCGCGGCGGCGCTCGGCGGCGGCACCACCCCGGAGCAGGTCATGGGCGCGGTCCAGGCCACCTCGGTGGCCGATACGGTGATCATCACGCTGACGTCGACCGACCGCTCGCCGGAGCGGGCGCAGGCGATCGGCCAGGCGGTGTCGGAGTCGTTCACCTCGCTCGTGCGCAGGCTGGAGACCGCGGGGGGCACGGCCGCGGTGCCGGTGCGCACCACCGGCGGCGCGCCGGCGGCCCTGCCCGCCGTCTCGGCGCAGGTGCTGCAGCCGCCCAGCCTGCCCGATTCCCCGGGCAGCCCGTCGGTGCCGCTCAACTTCTCCATCGGGCTGATCGTCGGCGTCATCGTCGGCTTCGGGGCGGCGGTCGTGCGGCGCTCGCTCGACGTCGCCGTCCGGTCGGTCGAGGAGGTACAGGAGATCGTCGGCGCACCGGTGTTCGGCACCGTGCCGGAGGACCGCGAGGCGAGGACGGTGCCCGTCCCCCTCGCGTCGGGCGGCGGCGGGTACGCGCGCACCGAGGCCTTCCACCGCATCCGCACGGCGCTCGAAGCCCGGTGCTCGGGCGGCACCGAGAAGATCGGCAAGGTGCTGGTCGTCACCAGCCCCGTGCCGGGCGACGGCCGCACCACCACCGCCTGCAACCTCGCGGCCGCGCTGGCCGCCGTCGGGTCGCGCGTGGTGCTCGTCGACGGCGACCTCCGCCGCCCCAAGGTGGCGAGCTACCTCGGCCTGGAGACCGCGCCCGGGCTCTCGGGCGTGCTGGCCGGGCGCGCGTCGTTCGCCAACACCGTGCAGCCCTGGTCGGAGGACGGCCTCGCCGTGCTCACCAGCGGCGCGCCCACCCCCCGCCCCAACGAGCTGGTGGCCTCCCGGTCCACGATCGACCTCATCGTCTGGCTGCGGCTGAAGTACGACTACGTCATCATCGACACCCCGCCCGTGCTCGCGGTGGCCGATGCGGCCAACCTGGGCGCCCACTCCGACGGGGTGGTGATGGTGTGCCGCTGGGGCGTCACGAAGCGGCCCGAGCTGGAAGCGGCGATGTCGTTCCTGCACTCGGTGTCGGTGCCGGTGGTCGGCGCGATCATCTCCCGCACGCCGGGCAACCCGGCCGGTTCCGCCCGCTACGACGAGTACGTGCCCGACGAGTCGGGCACCGACACCCCGGTCGCCCGCTGGCCCGAACCGGAGGTGAGCACGCCCCGGCCGGCTGCTCCGCTGTTCAGCGAGCCGGTGGCGGACCTGCCCGTCATCGCGCCCCGGCGGGCTCCGGCGGCCGCTGGTCCGAAGGCGGACGCGCCGAAGGCCGACCCCGCGCCGAAGGCCGCGGCCGAGGTCCAGGCCGAGGTCCAGGCCGAAGTCCAGGCCGAGACCGAGGCCGAGGTCGAGGTCGAGGTCGAGCCCGCCGCGGAGAACGGGAAACCCCGACCGAAGTTGGCCCAGGGATCGAAGTAGCAGCGCACGACACCGGCGCCGGGCGGGGACCGTACGGGTTCCTGTCCGGCGCCGTCGCGGGCATGGCGGTCGTCGGGTTCGCGATGCTGACGGCCGGGCTGCTCGACGTCCCGCGGGCGGTCTCGCCCGGTCCGGTGCCGGCGTGGCGGTCGTGGCTCGCGGGCACGGTGCTCGGCACCGCCGACCCCTCCGCGGCCACCGCCGCGGTCGCGGCCGGCGTCGTGCTGGTCGGGGTGCTGGCCGGCGTCCTGAGCAGGCGCCGGACCTGGCCGGGCCTCGCCCTGCTGGCGGGCCTGGGCGCGGTCGCGGCCTGGGTCGTGCTGGTGCCGGGCCGCTCGCCGTCGGTGGTGGCGGTCCCGCTCGTGGCCGCGGCGGCCGGGATGCTGGCGCTGGCCGCGCTGCGGGACCGGCGGCTCGCACCGGCCCGCACCGGGCCCCGGCTGACGCGACGCGCGGCGCTGGTCGCCGGGGCACTGGTGGCCCTGGCCGCCGGCGTCACCGGCGGCGGTGTCGCCGCCGCCGGCCGGCCGCGGCCGATCGCGCCGCGCACGACGAGCGGCCCGGCCCGGCTGGACCGCGGGCCGGTCGTCGACGTCCGCGCGCTCGGCGCCGTCGGCGACGGCCGCACCGACGACGGCGACGCGATCCGGCGCGGGATGGCGCAGGTCAACCGCACCGGCGGCACGCTCTGGTTCCCGGCGGGGACCTACTACTACCGGGCCACCGGGCCGTTGAGCCCCGCCGCGGGGGTGACCCTCGCGGGGCAACCGGGCGCGTCGACGATCGCCTTCGACTTCCCCGGCGCCCGCGACTTCGTCGTGTTCGCCGCGATCGACGCGGCCGACGTCACCCTCGACGGGCTGGTGATCAGCCGGGTCGCGGCGTTCCCCGCGGTGCTGCTGGATCTCGGCGCCGCCGAGAACGTCTCCTTCACCCGCGGCGCGCTGCTGGGCAACACCGACGCGCTACCCGGCCCCGACTGCCACGGCGTCAAGTTCCCCGACCGCGGCACGGCGGGCCCGATCACCCTCACCGACTCCACGCTCGCGACCCTGACCTACGGCCTGCTGCAGGCCAACGCGTCCACGGCCACCGTCACCGGCGTGACCGTCGAGCGCTGCTCGTTCACCCGCAACGCCAACACCGACCTGGAGTTCAACTCGCCCTACGGGTCGATCCGGCGGATCCGGGTCGACGGCTGCGCCTTCTCCGACAACGACTCCCCCGGTTTCGGCGTCGGGCTGGCCCACGTCGCCGACGCCGTGGTGCGCGGCAACACGTTCGACCGGTACGCGCTGGAGGCCGTGCACATCGAGGACCACAGCACCGACATCACCGTGCAGGACAACACGTTCACCGCGTGCGGCCTGCGCGACTACTCCCACGTGCAGATCATCAGTGGCTCGCAGCGGGTGCGGGTGGTGGGCAACACGTTCCACGCCACGACGAACACCAGGCCGATCTACGTGGTGAACGCCCTGCCCGGCGGCGACGGCCCCACGGCGGGCAACCGGCGGGCGGATCCGCCGTCGACGGTCACGGTGGAGCGCAACACGTTCGACTGCCGGGCTCCCGCCGTGCCCATCTACTTCCAGGGCGTGAAGAGCGGCGTGATCCGCGGCAACACCATCACCGCGAGCGGCGAGCCCTTCCGCCTGATCGACGCCCCCGGCACCGCGATCACGGGCAACACGGTGAACGGCCGCACCGGCCCCTGACGCACGTGAGATTCCGCACGACGTTGCCGGGCGCATCGCACCACAGCAAATGCGTTCCGTCGGGGGTGACAGTCAGTCCAAGGCGGTCCCACTGCGGCTGACCAAGGCCGCCCCACTCGGCATGGGCGCGCTCGACGTCGTCCCAGAGGGAGCGGGGGCCGCCGGCGCTGACCGGCCGCCGGCCATCCGGTCCGGCCTCGCCGACCTCGCACCACGAACCGTCGGCCGCGCTGGTGACGACGGTGCTCAGCCCTGGTCCGCGACGGCCGAAACCGGTGATCGGAGGGCGCCCGGCCTGGGCGAGGAACCACGGGACCAGGGCCGACCACGGGTCGGGATCGATGGCAGTGGTCGTGGTGGCGGCCGGTCCGGACCGCAACGCGGCCATGGCGCCGGGTGGGGCGGCGTCCGAGACCCGCAGCGGCATGAACCCGGCCCAGCGGGGCAGGAACCGGCCCTCCAAGGCGTGCTCGCGGCGTCGGAGAGCGACCAGGCTGCCGGCATGGAGGCCGACCTTGAGGTCGACGAGCAAGGTGCCTCCCTCGCGGAGCTGCTCACCCCAAGCGACAGGCACAGCGGGCACTGAGCAGGTGGCGATGATGTGGTCGAAGGGCGCCCGGTCCGGGAGGCCCTCCGTGCCGTCCCCGACGACGAGAGGAGGGCACCGCCCGATCAGGGCGAGGCGGTGGCGGGCGAGATCGACCAACTCGGCGCCGATGTCGACGGAGACCACGTGTTCGTCGCCGAGACGATGGCACAGCAGGGCGGCGTTGTAGCCGGTACCGGTGCCGATCTCCAGCACGTCCTGTCCTTCGCGGATGTCGAGGGCGTCGAGCATCCGCACCATGAGCCCGGGTTTGGTGGACGAGGACACGACCACGTCGCGACCGTCGGCGCCGGGCAGCAGCGCAGTGATCAGCGGGACGTCACGGTAGACGGCGTCGAGCCAGCCCGGGTGCGGCTGCTCGACCACGCGCCATCCGGCGCCGTCCTGGACATGGAAACGAGGCACCAGGACGTGCCGCGGGGTCGCCGCCACCGCCGCGGCCCACCACGAACCGCCCGCAGCGGTACGCGCGAGCTCCACGGCGCGCGGTACCCATTCCGAGCTCGGGATGCCGGTCATGCCGGGAGCCGGGCCTGGTCAGCGGCTCCGACAGGAGGGTCGACGAGCTCGATGCCGATGGCGACGACGCCGATGGCCTCGCGCTCGGGCGGGTAGATCTGTCGGATGTTCGCCAGCTGCTCCTCGCGGGTGGCAGTGGGGTTCACGCTGCTCGGCGACTCGTGGTCGAACATGGTGTCGAAGTCGGGGTAGCGGTTGAGCCGTGTGACGCGGGTGAGGACCTCCTCGTCTCGGCAACGGAACCGGATGAGGCTGCCAACGGTGAGCCTGGCCCGGCTGGAGTCGTTGACCCGGATCTCGGTGGTCTTGGCGCCGGCGGCGATGAGATCGAAGTAGCGCTTGTAGATGCCCATCTCGTGCGCGCGCGGCCGCGCGGCGAGGTCGGCGGGGCGTGCGGTCATGAGACGTCCGAGCTCCTTGACGGTGAACGAGCGGAAGAAGTGCTTCGGGTCGGCGAGCAGCTCCCCGACCAGCCAGAGCAGGGCGTCGACGTAGTTGTCGGTGCTGCCGGGCCAGGTGGAGGTGTCAAGCATCCAGGGCTCGACATCCGCGGGCAGGACACCGCGGCCGTGTTCGCGCAGCAGCGACTTCGACAGCTTCGCGCCGGTGTGAGCGAGGACCTGGGGGGTGAAGATCCGCAGCGGCATCTGCCCGGGCGGGGTGTGCAGCGCCCCCAGGGCGCCGTCGACGAGCTGGGATCCGAACGCCCAGTCCCCACCCTTCATCATCACGTGCAGCACCTCGGTGGTACGCCCGAGCGCGCGTTCTTTGACCAGGTTCCGATAGAGGGTGGCCAGGTCCAGGTAGGGGTCCGGCGCTTCGGGGTCGACATGGACCTTGTAACGGCCGTGATCGAGACAGGTGGCGGTGAAGGTGGCGCCGTCCTCGTCGAGACAGACCAGCCGGGTGCGGTCGCCGCGCTTCTCCGCCCAGCCACACTCGGGGCAGGGCAGCCGGACGTGCACGACCCCGTGCGAGGGCGCCATCCACCACCGGATCTCCTCAAGCCGCTCGAGGCTGCGCAGGAACCCCGCCCGGAACCCCGGACCGGCCTGCTGCTCGGTGTAGGTCTCGACGACGTAGTCGGTGCCGGGTGTGGGGCGCCGTTGATCTGGGTGCCGACCACGAACTCGATCCGCTCGGGCCGCACGGCGTGGATCCGTGGGCGCAGCACGTCGATCGAGCGCAGCAACGCGTTGGCCAACACGCTGTTGGGCGAGGTCAGCAACGCCGGCGCCGCGGCCGGGCCGATGATGGCGGAGGTGGCGGTCATCGTGGCTCCCGGCTGGGTTTGGGCAGGCGGAGGTTGGCGCAGATGAAGTCCAGCCGGCCCGCGGCGTCGTTGGGGCCGACGAAAACCGGTTCGTAGCCGGCGTCGTAGTAGCCCTGCACGATCAGCTCGTGGACTCTGCGGATCTCGCGGTCCTTGGCCCAGACGATGTCGTCGGGGTCCTCGAAGGTGTCCAGCGGGTCGAGCACGAAGATCGTGTCGTAGCGGAACAGCCGCGACGCCTCCTCCAGCTGCGGGGTCGGGCCGAGTCCGAAGAACCTGTCCCAGCCGTAGCCGTCGGGGATGCCGCGGTTGTAGAACCTGATCCCGCTCTTGTGCGCGGAGAACTCCGAGATGAACGCTTGCAGCACCTCCAGGGAGTATTCGTGGCGGTCCTCGCGCAGCAGGTGCCGGCCCAAGCGCTCGCGGTGCCTGCGGTAGATCTCCCGGCCCGGTTCGGCTTCCATGCAGGAGATCCCGGCCGCGAGGATGGCCTCGATCAGCTCGTCCTTGCCCGAGGACGGACCACCGGTGATCACGTAGCGGCGGGCGTCGTGCTCGGCGGCCGCGGCCAGCGCGGCCACGAGCGCAGATCCTTCGCCCGGTCTGCCCTGGTCGGTGCCCGTCGTCGTCCTGATGGCGCTCATGAAGCCTCCTGCGAGTGCTGTGCGCTCTCCACCGGGGTGGAGATCGCCGGAATGATCGGCTCGGGATCGAGGAATTGGGTGACCCACGTGTTGCCGAGATCGACCTCGCCGTGCAGCGAGGCCACGAACTCGGCTCGCGTCGCGTCCCCTGCAGCGGCGTCGCGCAGCCGCCGCTGCTGGGCGGAGGTCAGCGTGGGAGCCCAGCCGGCGAGGACGACAAGATCAACCACTGCATGACCGCCGTTCGCACCGTCGTTCGCGGCGTTGCCAACGAACACGGCGGTATAGGTGCGGGTGGCGATACTGGCCAGTGCCCACCGCCAGGCCGCGGTGACCGCATGCGCGACGACCTGCTGGTCGTCGAGATCCAGGCTGATCAGCCGCTCGACGGCCAGCAATTCCGCGCGCAGCGCGTAGATCGTCGACCAGACCCGGTTCAGGGCCTCTTCCTGCTCGGCGACCTCCCAGGCGAACGGGTCCGCTCCGACCCGTTCCCGACCGATCGCCGGGGCCAGCCGTGGCGCGGCGAGCTGGGCACGGGTGAACCGGTCCGCGTCCGCGATCAGCGCGGCGGCCAGCTCGTCGAGCAGCCGCGGCTCGACCCGCTTGCGGAAGTGATGCACCTCGTGCCCCGCGGCCCTGGCCGCGGCGTCGCGTCGCGCGGTGAGGTTCATGCCAGGCTCAGCCGGCGCGAGCCCGAACATCGCCCGCGCCGCGGGCGCGTAGCGGGCATCGGAGAACCGCGCCAGCAGCCCACGCAGGATCCCGTCCAGCGCCGCGGTGCGGCTACCGACCTCGCCCGGATCGATGGCCCGCGCAGCCACGCCGCGCAGCTCCAGCAACACCGGATCCACCGTGACCGGCGAGACCGGCAGGCCACGGCGCAGCACCCGAGCCAACGCGTCGGCCACCTCAGCCAACTGTGGGCTTTTTCTGGGCATGGAAGATAGTGAAGCAGAATGCCCAGAAAAAGCCCAGCGATGTCACCGGACGTCTCCGTGCCGTGATCGCCCGGACAGACCTCCCGCCCGGCTCCGCAACTTCGCAGCAGTGCCACCCTGCTGCGGTTCTCAGCTCCCCGGCGCCGTGCGCCGCAGCGCCGTCCACAGGTGCGCGACGATGTAGAACTGGCTCACGCTGAACCCCGCGGCCGCCCACACCGGCCCGCCGAGCACGGCCAGGACGTAGGTGGCGGCCAGCCCCAGCACCAGGCCGATCCCGATCCCGACGCCCACGGCCCGCTCGACCCCGCGGTTCTGCAGCACGATGGCCATGCCCTGGTTGATCGTCGAGAACGCCGCCCCGACGGCCAGGACGGAGAACGCCAGCCCGGACGCCGCGTAGGCCGGCCCGAGCAGCACCGGGATCAGCGCGGGCCCGACCGCCGCCGCCAGCACCGGGCCGAGGCACAGCACCAGCGCCAGCCTGGAGATCCGCCGCTCCTCGACGCGCAGCGCGGCGGGGTCGTGGCGGGCGCGGGCCAGCCACGGGGCCCCGACCAGCGCCATCGACGACGAGAGGAACAGCAGCGGGCCCAGCAGCCGGCCCGCACCGGCGTAGATGCCGCCCGCCGCCAGCCCGCCGCCCGCGGTGACCAGCGGCGTGTCCAGCTGCTGGCCGATGCCGGCGAGCGCGGCCAGCCCGAACGACACCGACGCCCGCTGCAGGGTCCACAGCTCGGCGAGACCGGCCGCTCGCGTCCGGTCGCCGCCGAGGAACGCGCGGTCGATCACCGCCTCGGCCGCGAAGCTGATCGCGAGCCCGACCGACAGCGCCAGCTCGGGCGGCCCGGCGAACAGCAGCCCGAACGTCGTGACGAGCCCGAGCGCGCGGCCGGTGAGCTGCGCCGACGCCGCCCGCGTGAACTGCTCGCGGGCGCGTAGCAGCGCGTTGGCCGTCTGCGCCTCCCAGACGAGCCAGCCGACCAGGCCGAGCACCACGCCCTCCACCGGCCACGGCATGATCAGCACGCTGGCCGTGACCGTCGGGGCGAGCAGCAGCGGCAGCCACCGACGCTTCGCGGCCACCACGGCGCGGGCGCGGGCCATGTCCAGCTCGCCCGCCGCCACGTCGCGCACGAGGTAGGTGGTGAGGCCGAGGTCGAACGTCGTCGAGGCGATCGAGGAGATCGCGAAGCAGGTGGCGACCAGGCCGAGCCCGGCCGGATCCATCCGCCGCGCGGCCACGATGTAGGTCAGGCCCAGCAGCAGCTGGCCGAACGCGAGCGAGCCCGCGACCCCGCCGATCCGCCCGGCGAGCAGCCGGCCCGCCCCCGCGCCCCGCCCGGTGGTGGTCACCCGGCTCCGAGGACCTTCAGCTCCGCGTCGACCATGATCTGCGCCAGCTCCGGCACGAACGTCTCGGCCTTCCACCCCAGCGCCTTCTCGGCCTTGGTGGCGTCGCCGATCAGCGCGTCGACCTCGGTGGGGCGCAGGTAGGTGCCGTCGAACTCGACGTGGTCCTGCCAGTCGAGCCCGACCCGCGAGAAGCAGGCCTCGGCGAAGTCGCGCACGGTGTAGGCGGTGCCGGTGGCCAGCACGTAGTCCTCGGGCTGGTCGTGCTGCAGCATCCGCCACATGCCCTCGACGTACTCCGGGGCGTACCCCCAGTCGCGCACGGCCTCCATGTTGCCCATGTAGACGTAGCGCTCGATGCCCAGCTTGATCCGCGCCGCGGCCCGCGCGAGCTTGCGCGTCACGAACGTCTCGCCGCGGCGGGGCGACTCGTGGTTGAACAGGATCCCGTTCACCGCGAACAGCCCGTGCGCCTCGCGGTAGTTGCGGGTCATCCAGTAGCCGTAGACCTTCGCCGCGCCGTAGGGCGAGCGCGGGTAGAACGGTGTCTCCTCGTTCTGCGGCGGCGGCGTCGCACCGAACATCTCCGAGCTCGACGCCTGGTAGAAGCGGGTGTCGACGCCGACCATCCGGATCGCCTCCAGCAGCCGCGTGGTGCCGACGCCGGTGGTGTCGCCGGTGTACTCCGGCTCGTCGAAGCTGACGCGCACGTGCGACTGCGCGGCCAGGTGGTACACCTCCTGCGGCGCCACCTTGTCCAGCAGCGTCACCAGCCGCGACGCGTCGGTGAGGTCGCCGTAGTGCAGGAACAGCTGCGCGTCCGGGTCGTGCGGGTCGCGGTAGAGGTGGTCGATGCGGGAGGTGTTGAAGGTCGAGGAGCGGCGGATGATGCCGTGCACCTCGTAGCCCTTCTCCAGCAGCAGCTCGGCGAGGTAGGAGCCGTCCTGGCCGGTGATCCCGGTGATGAGCGCGCGTTTCGTCATGGTCCCCTCAGACATGGCTGGGCTGGGGCGCGGAGCTGTTCTCCACGAACCAGCGGTACGTACGTGCCACGCCGTCAGGCAGGGAGATGGACGGTGCCCAGCCCAAGGCCTTGATCCTGCCGACGTCGAGCAGCTTGCGCGGGGTGCCGTCGGGCTTCGAGGTGTCGAAGACGATCCGGCCGGTGAACCCCGTGACCTCCGCGACGAGCGCCGCGAGCTCCCGGATCTCCAGGTCCTCGCCGACCCCGACGTTGATCGGGCCCGGCTCGTCGTAGCGCTCCAGGAGGAACAGGCATGCCGCGGCCAGGTCGTCGACGTGCAGGAACTCGCGACGCGGGGTGCCGGTGCCCCAGACCACCACCTCGTCGCGGCCCTCGATCCGGGCCTCGTGGAACTTGCGCATCAGCGCGGGCATGACGTGGGAGCTCTGCAGGTCGAAGTTGTCGCCCGGCCCGTACAGGTTGGTCGGCATGCCGGAGATCCACCGGTGGCCGTACTGCTTGCGGTAGCTGTCGACGTGGGTGATGCCGGCGATCTTGGCGACCGCGTAGGCGTCGTTCGTCTCCTCCAGCGGCCCGGTGAGCAGGCTCGACTCGGTGATCGGCTGCGGCGCGAGCTTCGGGTAGATGCAGCTGGAGCCCAGGAACAGCAGCCGCTCCACGTCGAAATCGTGGGCGGTGTCGATCAGGTTGAGCTGCATCCGCAGGTTGTCGGACAGGAAGTCGACCGGACGCGTCGAGTTGGCCAGGATGCCGCCCACGCGGGCCGCCGCGTCGATCACGACGGCGGGCCGCTCGCGCTCGAAGAAGGCGCGGGTGGCGGCGCGGTCGCGCAGGTCGACCTCGGCCGAACGGGCGCCCACCACGTGGGTGAAACCCTCGGCGCGGAGGTGCCGGGCGATCGCGGAGCCGACCAGGCCGTGGTGGCCGGCGACGTAGACGGTGGCGTCCCGGGAGAGGGGAGCGATGGCCATGCGGGTTCCTACCTGAGTGAGGGTTGGGCGCGGTCCTGCGACGAGCGCGAAGCGGCGAGATTCTCGACCCAGTTGCAGTAGGCGCGGGCGGCAGCGCCCGCAGTGAGGTGCTCGGCGGCGTAGGCGCGACCTCTCACTCCGATGTCGGAGGCCCGCGCCGGGTCGTTACCGAACCGCTCGACGGCGACCAACAGCCCCGCCGGATCGCCGGTGTCCACCCGCACCCCACCCGCCGAGCGCTCGATCTCGGCGCTGGCGGCGCTGCGGGCGGCGGTGGCGGCCACCACCGGACGCCCCGCGGCGAAGTACGAGGTCAGCTTGCTGGGCACGGACATCTCGGCCACCGACGTGCCCTCGTTCAGCACGAGGACATCGGCCGCGGCGAGTGCGTCCTCGAACTCGCCGTCGGGCAGCGGATCGAGGAACGTGAGCCGCTCGATGCCGGCGGCGAGCGATTCGAGGTGCCGGCGCTGCCCGCCGTCGCCGAGCATCACGAACCGGACGTCCGAGCGGGTGGCGTCGGCGATGCGGGCGGCGTGGACGACGTTCTCCAACCCCTGCTTCATGCCCATGTTGCCCGCGTGCAGCGCGACGACCTGGTCGTCGGCCCAGCCCAGCCTGCGGCGGGTGGCCGCGCGATCGGCCGTCGACGACACGACGTGCGTCCAGTTGCGGATCACCGACACCCTGGCCGGGTCGACCCCCAGCCCGTCGAGGTTGCGGGCGAAGTTCTCGTGCACCACGGCCACGCCGTCGGCGCTGCGCAGCAGGGCACCCTCCAGCCGGGACGCGAGCCCGGCGGTGCGGGCCGAGGCGATGCCGGTCTCGAGCAGGGCGCGGCTGTAGAGATCCTGCGTGACGACGCCGAGCGCCGTGTGGCCCCGCCACCTCCAGGTGAGCCCCGACAGCACCGTGAGCAGCACCGGGCTGATCGCCACGACGACGTCGGGACGCGGGCCCCGCACGGCCGCGGCGTGCGCGGCGAACGTCGTGTCCATGATCACCCGCCGGATCGCCGACGGCGTGGCCGGCACCGGGTGCCGCACCCGGGTGATCGGGATCCCGTGGTCACTCTCCTTGCGGCGCAGCCCGCCGTACCCGTCGGCGATCCTCCACTGTGGATAGTGCGGGTACCCGGTGACGACGCGGACGCGGTGGCCGGCCTCGGCGAGGCCGTGCACCATCCCGGTGGTGTAGGGGGCGTTCCCCGTCGACTCGGGTGCGTAGTGCATCCCGATCACGAGGACGTCGAGCGGGGCGCTCATCGGCCCCGCGCGAACAGGACCTCGGAGACGGTCCTCAGCAGGATCTTGGCGTCCAGCCAGAGCGACCAGTTCTCGATGTAGTAGTTGTCGAACCGGGCGCGGTCGGCGATCGGGACGTCGCCGCGCAGGCCGCTGACCTGGGCCAGGCCGGTGAGCCCCGCACGCACGCGATGCCGGTGCTCGTAACGGGGGAACTCCTTGCTGAACTTGTCGACGAAGTGCGGGCGCTCCGGGCGCGGCCCGATCAGCGTCATGTCGCCGCGCAGGATGTTCCACAGCTGCGGCAGCTCGTCGAAGCCGGTGCGGCGCAGCAGGTTGCCGACGGGCCCGACGCGGCTGTCGCCCGCGATCGACCACTGCGTGGCACCCTCGTCGGCCGTGGCCGGGCGCATGGACCGGAACTTCAGGCAGGTGAAACGCGCGCCGTCGCGGCCGACCCGCTCCTGGCGGAACAGCACCCCCGGCCCGCCCTCCAGCCGCACGGCCAGCACGCAGGCCAGCAGCAGCGGCGCGCACAGCAGCAGGAACACCGAGCTCGCGACGATGTCGAAGCCGCGCTTGACCGCCCAGGCCGGGCCGTGCAGCCGCGGCGTGCGGATGCGCGTCATGGGGATCGAGCCGATGTGGTCGCCCAGGCCGGTCTGGCGGCAGAACTGGTGCAGCCGCGGCACCATCATGAGGTCGGCGGCGGCGCAGTGCGGGCGGCGCAGCTCGTCGAGCAGCTGGTCGTCCGAGGCGCCACCACCGGCGATGACGATCACGTCGGCGGCGCTCTCGCGCACCGCGCCCTCCAGGGAGGAGACCGGCCCCAGCCACGGGCAGGCCGCGGGCACGCTGCCGCGCTCGGCGTCGTCCACGAACCCGACGGGGAACAGCCCGTACTGCGGGTGCCGGTCCAGCAGCACGGCGAGCTCCGTGGCCACCACTCCCCCGCCGACGATCACGGTGCGGTGGGCCACGAGCCTGCGGCGCCGCCCGAGCAGGATGAGCTGGTTGGTGAGGATCCGGCCGGCGATCAGCAATCCGATGCCGCCGAGGCCGTTGGCGAGGAACGCCGAGATCTCGGAAGGCTCGTGCAGGAGCGCGAACACCGTGGCGACGATACCGCCTGCGGCCAGCAACCGCCCCAGGATGGACGGCAGCTCGTCGAGGACGCTGATGTGCAGCCGGGCCCGGTAGCGCCCGCCTCCGGTGAGCAGCAGGACCCCGAGCACGGCCATCGCGAGGAAGCCCTTGGCGTGCTCGGGCGCCCAGATCGCGGGGGTGGCGAGGGCGACCGCGTCGACCGGGAGGACGAGCATCCAGGCCTTCAGCTTCGCCGCCGACCGGATCCCGGCCAGCGGACGGACGTTCGGAACGGGTCTCCGGCCGGGCGCGATGTGCGTGACCGACGCGACGGCCGGGTTGATCTCGACGGCCGGAGCTCGGCGTTGAGGGGCGGTCGTTGCGGTCCAACCCTGCAGACCCGACCCGATGGATCGTGCCATCTGCACCCCTTACCCCTCACGCCGGCGCTACTCCGAGCGGGTGTACGCCTCTGATCATCATCTCGGAGCGTGATGGCGCAGCGTTACCACCGCTCGTCGCATCGCCGAGCCGGTACGAGCGAGCACAGAGCGTCGCACGGAGGGTATCGCCGCACTTCATGAGCCGTTTAACCGGGTCTCCACTGTCCACTGAGGCGGGAAAAACGCAGGAAACCTGTGATCCACACGACTCCGCCGATCGGTACTCCGACCACCCGTTCGGGGCCATGTGATCACCGAGCGTGAGCACTCCCGTTGCGACGGCGGGGCCGCGGCTCGTCGGCCGCGTGACCGTTCGCGGCCCGGCGACGCCCGCTGCGACGGCCCTCCGCGGCGACGGGCGGCTCGGGGCCGTCCGCCGGCTTCGCGTGGCGCGAGCCGGGCAGCGGCTTGCGCGGGAACGGCAGCTCGGCGGGCACCGCGGTGATCGCGGCCGTCACCACCTCGTCGGAGGCGACGGAGGGCGTCGGCCCGGTGCGCCCGGAGCGGTGCCGCTTCGGCGGCGGCACCGGCAGTGGCTGGGACTGCGACTGCTGGGCGGGGACGCGCAGCGCGGGGGGCTTGAGTACGGCCAGTGGCTGGGACATCGCAGGCTGCGGGGCGACCCCCGGCTTCGGGGAAGCCACCGCCTTCGGGGACGCCACCGGCTTCGGGGACGCCGCCAGCGACTTGGGTGCGACCGGCTTGGGGGACGCGGCCGGCGGCTTGGGCGCGGCCAGCGGCTGGGAGTGCTGGGGCGGGTGTGCCTGGCGGGGCACCGGGGGTGCTGCGGGCCGCACGGCGCCCGCCCTGCGCAGGGCGTAGACGTCCACCAGCCGGGCGGCGAGCGTCGACGCCACGGCCCGCACGGAGTCGCCGTGCTCGCCGGTGACCGGCAGCCCGGCCGCGCCGAGGAGCTGCAGCGCCCCCACGCGATGGTCGCCGGACTGGAGCGGCATCACGACCGAGCTGGTCAGCCCGCACTCGGCGGCCGCGGCGGCCACCTCCGGCGGGCCGATCCGCGTGAGGTCGGGGGTGGTCATCGGCCGTCCGGTGGTGATCGCGTCCGGCAGCGGCCCACGCTGGGCGCGGCGCTGCACCTCGCCCATCCACTCGGCGGGCTGGTCGGAGGCGAAGACGGCCGCGGGCGCGATGTCGGGCAGCTCGGAGAGCATCACCACGGCGGCGGTGACGCCGACGAGGCTCGGCAGCGCCGCGCACACCCCCTGGACGGTGGAGCCGATGTCCATGCCGAGGGCCGGTTGCTGGCCCAGCTGCAGGGCGAGCTCGACGATCCGTGGGTTGGCGGCCGTCATCGGCTCGCGCCCGTGTCCGGACGGCTGTGGTCAACCGTGTTCATGGGTTTCTCCCCTCGACCCGGGCACGTTGGGGAGCACACACCGGGTCACAGGACTTTCGTCGCCCGCCCCCCGGGCGTTACCGAACGTTACAAAATTGTCCGGCGTGTCGGTGCGCGAGCGCCCCCCAACGGGTGACGGCCAGCGGCGCGTCCCCCATGCCTCGCCGCGCCGTTACTGCGAGTAGCCCAATCACGAGAGCCATTTGCTGCACGCCCACGATCCACGACCGGTCCAACGCCGGGGCGACGTCGACGGCGCTCCGGAGCGAACCGAGACTGTCGGGGGTCGAACGTATATTCGGCTCGTGCAGGTCGGGCAGGTGGCTCCGGAGGATCTGGCGGCGTTGCCGCCCGGTCCGGAGCTGGCCGCCGTCCTGGCCCGGGTGGATCACCGGGCGGCGCCCACCGACGATCTCGTCACCGTGCTGGAGGCGCACTCCCGGCAGCTGGCCCACGAGCAGGCGCGAATGTTCTCCGTGATGAACGAGGTGCTCCACCGCATCCCCGGCACCACCCGCCGCAGCCCGGTGCCCGTCCCGTTCGCGGCCGACGAGGTCCGCGCGGCGCTCGCGTGGTCGCGGCGCTTCGCCGATCGCGAGACGGATCTGGCCTTCGCGCTGGTGGTCGGGCTCCCGCTGGTGCAGGCGGCGCTGCTGGCCGGGCGGATCGACCGCGGCAAGGCCGTGGTGTTCGCCGATCACCTGCTCAACCTCTCCGAGGAGCAGGCCGGGGCGATCTGCCGGCGGGTGCTGCCGGCCGCCCCCGGTCTCACTCCGTGGCAGATCGCCGAACGGATCAAGAAGCTGATCCTGGAGCTCGATCCGGAGTACTACCGCAAGCGCTACGACAAGGCCGTGGGCGATCGGAAGGTCGTCGCCTACCTCGATGCCGAGGGCGCGGCCGTCATCACCGGCAGCGGGCTCCCGGCCGAGGATGCCGCCGCCGCGGTCCAACGGGTCGATGCGCTGGCCCGCGCCACCCGCAGGGCCGGCCACCCCAACACGCTCGACCAGCTCCGGGCCGATGTGTTCCTCGGCCTGCTCGACGGATCGCTGCACGGCCTCACCCGCGATCAGATCATCGCCACCCTGCTCGCCCGCGACGCCGATCCCGACGCGCCGGGCGATGAGGTCGCGATCAGGGACGGCTGCGGCGTCGCGGAACACCCCACAGGCGGCGACGGCCCCGGTGACGCGGGACCGGACGACGGTGCCAGGCCGCACGCCGGTGCCAGGCCCAACGACGGTGCCAGGCCCAACAGCGGCGCCGAGCCGGATGAGGCGGCCAGGCCGAGCGCTCTGCCTGCCAGCGCCGAACCATGCCCCGCCAGGCCGGACGGCGCCGAGCCCGGTCGTCCCGAAACAGCCGACACCGGGCGAGACGCAACCGGTCGCGCCGCGCCGGATCCCGGATCGGCGGTCCGCCACGCCGGCGGCCTGCCACGGGCCGGGATCGAGGTGCGGGTGCCGCTCAGCACCCTGCTCGGCCACGACGAGCGCCCCGGCGAGATCCCCGGCTGGGGCCCCGTCACCGCCACGGTCGCCCGCACCGTCGTCGCCCTTCAGCGCCGCGCGGAGTGGCGCTGGGTCGTCGTCGACGCCGAGGGCCGCGCGATGTCCGACGGCATCACCCGCCGACGCCCCACCACCGCGCCGCACACCGGTGTCCGCGGCGGTGTGGTCGAGCTGCAGGTCCCCGAGGCCCTGCTCGCCGACACCACCGGCCCCTGGGCCGCGGTCATCGCCGACATCGGCGCCCAGCACCGCGATCGCGAGCGGCGCGCCCAGGATCTCGACGCCCACCCCGACGACCGCTTCCCCCGCGACGGCCTGCGCCGCCACGTGCAGATCCGCGACCGGTTCTGCGTCTTCCGCGGCTGCCGCACCCCGGCCCGGTCCGCCGATCAGGACCACACCGTCGAGCACCGTCGCGGCGGCCCCACCACCGCGGCCGATCTCGGCCCGGTCTGCCGCCACGACCACATCCTCAAGACCGAGGGCGGGTGGGATCTGCAGCAGCCCGAGCCGGGCGTGTTCCTCTGGACCAGTCCCCTCGGCCGCCGCTATTCCGTCCGCCCCGAGCCGATCCTGCCGCCACCGGCCGATCCCGTGCTCCGCGAACCCGATCCCTGGCACGACGAGCCGGCCGACCCCACCGAACGCCCGCTCGATCTCGAGCCACCCCCGCGCGCTCCCCCGCCACCACCAGCCGCTCCACCACACCGGGCTCCCCTCGACTGGCGCAGCCGCGAGGACTCCTGCCCTCCCGAGGACCCGCCCCCGTTCTGACCGTGCACGTCGACCGCGGCGACGATCTCGACGCGGTCGACGAGCGGCCCGTCACTCGCGCCGCTGCGGCCCGCTCCTCCTCCGTCCGGCTGCGCACGTGCCGGCGGACCGGAGACATCCGGCCACAGCGCGTGCGACCGCAGCGGGGCACCGACCCGGTGAGACCGCTGCCGCCCAGCGCATCAGGCGCGGCCGAGTCCGCACCGTGAGGTCATGACCACCCCTGTTCGGGGCCCGCACCGGCCACGGCCTGCCCGGTCTCCGGACCGACACGGCCCATCATGACCACGGTCGGCAGCACCATGGAGGCACGGCGCTCGTCGACAGCGTGTTCTCGTGCCGTCGGCGAGACCACCACCTCGGCGGGCGGCTGCGCCAGGGAGACGGGCCGCTTCTTCGCTACCCGCCGAGATCGGCTCGCCGCCG
Source organism: uncultured Pseudonocardia sp. (assembly GCA_964247105.1). Taxonomy (GTDB): domain Bacteria; phylum Actinomycetota; class Actinomycetes; order Mycobacteriales; family Pseudonocardiaceae; genus Pseudonocardia. Next base: position 41,263 of record CAXTTN010000002.1, on the reverse strand, counting down.
CGGTCGCGCACGTATTGGTGGGCCTCCTCCATGTCTCGCACGGACTGCACGGTGACGCTGCTGGAGGTGAGCCTCACCAGCACAGCGACGAAGTGCCGTCGCGCGCGTGCCGGGGTCGACCTCCGCGAAGTAGCCGGCGATGAGCGGATGCAGGCTCCGCTCCCCCGGCAGGCGCGGCTGATCGCGCACAACCAGAGCGGTGATCCGCTCCAGTTCCGCAGCCTCCCCGCTCGCGGCGAGCCACCGACCAGCGGCCGGCGTGAGCGTGACCGCGACCCGCCACCCCCGTTCCAGCGCGGGCTCGACGACGTCGACCCGAAGCGTCTCGACCCCGCCCGCCGCGCAGGCGACGAGTCCGAGCACCCCCGCGACCCAGTCATCGAACGGCGCGACACCGCTTCGCGGGCGCCGACAGCTCCGACGACCGGCCGCCGCCGGTGACCGGCGAACACCGGTGCATCGCCGTGACCGCCGCGCGCACATCCGCACTGTTCCGGACGAGCACCGGCGCCGCCCGCTCGGCGTCGAGCAGCAGGTCGAGCGCCTCGGTGTCGCGGGCGAGGTACGACAGAGCCCGCGCCACATCGAGCATGTGCGTGACAGCCGCTCGACCGGCAGGTTCTCCGCGTCGACCTCCGGGCCGTGCTCGCCCACCCAACGAATGTCCCCGAGGTCGAGGCCCCACCGCGATCCGATGCAGCTCGACGTTCGTGGACCGAACCGCTGGGCATCGCGTTTGTCGAAATTCGACTGGCCTGCCCGGGTTCGGAACGGCTCCGGCGCTCATCACTGACTGCTACTAGTTCATGTGACTACGCTGTAGTACGTATGTGAAGCGGCGGCGCAATGATGGCTGCGATGAGCTGGACCGAGTCCAGGATCATCATGGCGGCGGCATGATGATCAACTGTCGACCCTCCCACTGGATCAGGAATGCGGTCGGCGGCCGGCTCAGAAGGAGGTGCGAGTCCGCGATGTTTCCGGGCCTGGTCAACGAGCGCGTGGGCCCGAGCAACTGGCTCGTCCGGCAATACCGCTGGATCGATCATCTCGACAAGCCGCGCGAACTCGCGGATGCTGAAAGTCACCGGCAATCCAGCGACCGAGCGCTCAACGACCAAGGAGCGATGTCTCGGCGTCGCACCCAGAACTAGATGCGACGACTCGATCATGGCCGAACGCAACTGACGTGCCACGAATTGTTCGGCTGCGTAGCCGTCGAGTGCCCATGGTCGCAGCTCGGCGCGGCTATCGGGGTGCATGCCCGAGCCGGCCACCGCTCGGACGCCGGCGCTGGAGATGGTGAACCCACTCGCCGCCCGACCCCCGAGCCTGCCGATCAGCAGGTGACGGGTCAGGATCTCGGCGAACGGGGAGCGGCAGATGTTGCCCGTGCAGACGAACAGCAGCCGGAACTCCTCCGCCGGCCGGCTGTGACGTCCCATGCCCGACATTCTCCCAGGCCTTTCCCGCATACCTGAGCCAAACGAGTGGAGAGCCCCGTCGGTTCGCTCGAATGGGCTCAACAGGCTGGGGTATCTCACTCAGCGTGGCTAACGGACCGCAGGCGTCACTCGAAGGGCTACAGGACGGCCCGGGCGTACGCGTCACGGGTGACGACCCGCGGGGGGGACGATGTCTGGCTTGGACCGGCTCCGTAGTCCGGCGGCGCTGCCGTGGCAGCGCAGGAAGCCCGCTCCGACCGATCGACCGACCGGTGGCTCGCTCGCAGGGCGTCCGCGCTGGCGGATGCGCTACGGCTGGGCCGTGGCCGGTTCCGATCTCGCCGCGCTCGTCGCGTCCGCCGCGTTCTACGACGCCTGGGGCACCCCGACCGCTGCGGACAACCTGGTATCCGGTGCCGTCGTCGTCTCCCTCGCGGTCATCGGGCTGCTGCTCGCCCGGGCCTGGGATCCGACCGTCCTGGGCACCGGCTCGGTCGAGTTCAGCCGGCTCATGCGGGGCATGCTCGGCGCGACCGCCGTGGTCGGGCTCCTGAGCCTCGCGCTCCAGCTGCCCGGTGGCCGTCCGTGGGCGTTCGGCGTGCTGCCGCTGGCCGGCATGTTCGCGGTGGTCGGGCGGCTCCTGCTGCGGTGCCGGCTCTACCGGCTGCACGTGGCCACCGTCGACGGCATGCCGTTGCTGCCGCTCACGCACCCCGGGTTCACCGGCGGCACCACGTTCCTCAAGGCTGCCCTCGACCGCGCCCTGGCCCTGTTCATCCTCGCGCTGATCTCGCCGTTGATGCTGGTCCTGGCGCTGTCGGTCGCCCTCGACGGCGGGCCGGTGTTCTACCGGCAGAAACGCGTCGGGCTCGACGGGCGCGAGTTCCGGATGGTCAAGTTCCGCTCGATGGTCGTCGACGCCGAGGCGACGCTCGCGGAGCTCCAGGCCGCGGACGAGGGTGCCGGGCCGCTGTTCAAGATCCGCAACGACCCGCGCGTCACCGCCATCGGGCGCGTGCTGCGCAAGTACGCGCTCGACGAGCTGCCGCAGCTGTTCAACGTCGTCGGCGGCTCGATGTCGCTCGTGGGGCCCCGACCGCCGCTGCCCAGCGAGGTGGTCGGCTACGCCCGCGACGCGCGACGGCGCCTGCTGGTCAAGCCCGGCATGACGGGCCTGTGGCAGGTCAGCGGGCGCAGCAACCTCTCCTGGGAGGAGACGGTGCGCCTCGACATCCGGTACGTCGAGAACTGGACCCTCGCCCTCGACGCGCAGATCCTCGTCCGCACCGTCCGCGCCGTCCTCAAGGGTGGCGGAGCGTCATGAGCTCCCGTCCTATGGCTTCTGACCGGCGCAAGGAGGACGCGATCCGGCTCGACCTGCACGACGTCGACCGCTGGAGCCCCGCCCTCGACGTCGGGATCCTGGCCGGCACCGCGGGCGCCGTGATCAGGGGCGGCGGGGCGTACTGATCTCCGGCTGGCTCCGGGCCATGCGCGCGAGCAGCAGCACCGCCGCCACCACCAGGACGACGCCCACCAGCACCCACGGTCCCCGGCCGTCGACGATCGCGTCGCCCAGCACTGCCAGGCCGGCCGCGGAGGACACCAGGACGGTGGTGGCGTCCATCGACGCGGCCGCCGCGGTGGTGGAGGTGCGTTGCAACGCCGCCGCCAGCAGGCCCTGGCCGAACACGGCCGAGACGACCACGATCCAGAACAGCGGACGGAACGGCAGCTCCAGCAGCGGTCCGTCGGCCAGCGGGCGAGCCGCGATCGCCAGCACGGCGAACGCCAGGCCGGCCAGCACGCCGAGCACCACCCCGGCCCGTCCGCCCGACGACCGGAACGCCGGCACCGCGGCAGCCGCCGTCACCACCAGGGCGCCGACGAGCGCGACCACCAGCTCCGGGGGCACGTCCAGCGCCGTCGACGGCCGCGCGGCCCCCACCAGCAGCAACAGGCCCGCCACCATCACCACCAGCGCCACCACCTCGCCGCGTCCGATCCGCCAGCCCCACAGCACCAGCCCGATCACCGCGGCCAGCCCGACGGCCGAGGTGGCGGCGGCCTGCACGAGGTAGAGCGGCAGCGTGGCGCGGGCGACGAACGCGAGCAGGAAGCCGAGCACCTGGGCCGTGAATCCCACGAGGTAGATCCGGTCGCGCGCCAGCCGCGCCAGCAACCCGGGGTCGACGCGCGACCGCCGCTCGGTGCGCCGGACCGCCGCGGTCTGGGCCGCGATCCCCACCGCGTAGGAGACAGCGGAGAGGACCAGCGCGACGGCGCTCAGCACGGCGTGAAGGGCACGGGCCGTTCCGCGAGGCCGAGCTGCCACGCGATCGCCTGCGCGCTGCGCTCCGCGGCCCGCCCGTCGCCGAAGGGGTTGGGCATCGTCGGCCGGGGCCCGGCGCCGCTCAGCAACCGCGAGGCCGCCGCCACGATCCGGGACGGGTCGGTGCCCACCAGCTCGGCCCAGCCGGTGTGCAGGGCCTCGACCCGCTCCGTCACCTCCCGCATCACCAGCACGGGCACGCCGAACGACGGCGCCTCCTCCTGGATCCCGCCGGAGTCGGTGAGCACGAGCGACGCCCGGCGCAGCACGCGGCACAGGTCGGGGTAGGAGAGCGGGTCGTGCACGAGCACGCGCGGGACGCCCTCCAGCACCTCGGCCACCCGCGCCCGGACCGCCGGGTTGGGGTGCGCGGGCAGCACGCACCAGAGGTCGGGGTGGCCGTCCACCACCTTCTCGACGGCCTCCAGGATCTGTTCGAGCGGCTCGCCCCACGACTCCCGGCGGTGCGCCGTCACCAGCATCAGGCGGGCCTCGCCCGCGTCCACCCGCCGTTCGACGTCGGCGAGCAGCGGCTCCTCCGGCTCGACGTCCTCGCGCTCGGCCATCGCCAGCACGGCGTCCACCACGGTGTTGCCGACCACCACGATCGACCCGGGCAGGTGACCCTCCCGCCGCAACGCCGCCGCGGCGCGGGCCGTGGGGGCCAGGTGCAGGTCGGCCACGGCACCGAGCAGGCGGCGGTGGTCCTCCTCGGGGAACGGCGCGGCGCGGTCGCCCGAGCGCAGGCCGGCTTCGAGGTGCACGAGCGGCACCTGCCGCCACATCGCCAGCAGGCCTCCCACCAGCGCCGACGTGGTGTCGCCCTGAACCACCACCGCGTCCGAGCCTGCGGCGAGCACCGCGTCCAGCGCGGGGATCATGGCCGCCACCAGCTCGGCCTGCGTGCCCGTGGAGCGCGCCACCGTGCACTCGACGTCCGGCGTGATGCCGAACCCGGCCAGGGCGAGCGCCACCAGTTCCGGATGCTGCCCGGCGCCGACGAGGACCGGCTCGACCAGCCCCGCGCGGCGCAGGGCCACCACGAGCGGCGCCAGCTTCACGGCCTCGGGGCGGGTACCGGCGATCAGATGGACGCGCTTGCGCGTCGACCCCGACGCAGCGCCGCTGCCGGCCAGGGCGACATCGTCCCGTCGAGGCATCGGGTCATCCTTCCAGCCCTGTCGGTACCACGCCGTACAGAGCAACGACAGGCGGCCCGCACCGCGCAGCACCTGCTGCGCACCCACGTTCACCGGACGCTCAGTGATTCGGCCGAACGCACTATTGCGTTAACCGGATCCGACACGTCGGCTCACACCCCTGATGCGCTCTCACACCCCTCCTCGATGGGGTGTTCGAGTGCCGAAAGGGGGGTGTGGGGCGCCCGCACCCCGCTGCCGCCCGGGCCGTCCCGCGCGCGGGCGCCGAGCCGGCCTCAGGCCGCGGCGACGCCCAACCACGGCTCCCACGCCGGAAGCGGCTCCACCGCCAGCACGAGCACCCCACCCGCGGCGCGGTTCGGCGCGCGCGGGGGCGCCGCGAGGCTCCAGCCGATCTCGTCGAGCAGCTTGTCGGCCTTGCGGGAGTTGCACTGGCGGCACGCGGCCACGCAGTTCTCCCAGCTGTGCTGGCCGCCGCGGCTGCGCGGGACGACGTGGTCGATCGTGTCGGCGCGCCGGCCGCAGTAGGCGCAGCGGCGTTGATCACGCCGCAGGACGCCCGCCCTCGTCATCGGGACGGCGCGGCGGTAGGGCACGCGCACGTAGCGGGACAGGCGCATCACCGAGGGAGCGGGGATGGCGAGGTTCTCGGAGTGGAAGACGCCGTCGATCGTGGCTTCGACGCACTCGGCCTTGCCGGTGAGCATCAGGACGACGGCGCGCTTGGCGGTGACCACCGCGAGCGGTTCGAACGTCGCGTTGAGGAGCAGGACCCGGGACCCCGTCGGGAGCGCGCTCGGGAGCGGCGCGATCCCCGGCGCGTCCCCTGGATCGAGGTCGGCGCCGATGGGGTCGGGTTGTCGATGCTTCACGCGACCACCTCCCTTCCGCAGATCAGACCACAGCGAGGGCAGGTTGCGCACGTGCGATCTGGTTACATCGCGGTGGCGAACGCGACGACGTCGTCGACGTAGGAGCGGGCCGCGCGGTCGGAAGCGCCGCCGCAGGTGATCAGAGCTGGGGGCCGGGGTGTCGCCGTGGACGCGGTCGGCCGGGAAGGGCGCATCACCGGCTGGGCCGGCGCCGCATCTCGGACCCGGCGAACACCAGCAGCACCGCGCCGGCGAGGGCGGCCTGCAACCGGTCGGCCCCGGCGGTGACCGTGACGTTCCAGGTCTTCGCGGGGACGCTGCGGTACGCGGTGGCGGTGCCGTAGGCGAGGTCGGTGGCCAGGCGCGGCCCGTCCACCGCCTCGATCCCGACCGGACCGACGCCGTCGGCCCCCTGCACCACCCGCACGAGGCCGGCGCCCGCGGTCGTGCCCGTCCGGCTGTCGGCGAGGACCTCGCCCCGGACGGCGCCGCCCGAACCGGTGTCGAAGAACATCACGGACTGCGCGGAGGCCGCGTCGACATCCACAGTGGAGGTCACCGCGGCGGGCCGCATCGCGACCGTATAACGACCCTGGCTCAAGCGACTCGTAGGGCGTCACCGCGCCGTATGCTGCGCCGCGCGCTTCCGGTCGCGTCGTCGGCTCCGCCCCCCTCGGCGAAGACGTACACGTCGACCGCGGGCGTCGTCGGGGACAGATGACCGACCCGCAGCAACCCGTCTGCGGGCGCCTCCGCGTAGGCCGATGTGGCGACCAGGAACCAGGCCACGGCCACCGCGCCGGCGATCCCTACTGCCCGACTGCGCTCCATGCGGTTCCCCTGCGTAGGCCCGTCAGGGGGAATCCGCTCGCCGAACGGACCTCCGGTTCACCGGTCCCCGAAGGGGTGCTGGCCACACCCCGACCCGCCAGGAAGCACGGTCGTTCCCCGACGACGACCGGACCAAGCTTCTCCACAAGCGACAGACACCCTCCAAGGAGAACGCCATGAGCCAGCCCGCGAACATCTACCCGCCGTACGGGGCGGGCCCGCCGCTTCCCCCGCCGCTGCCCGCCCCGCCGAAGAGCAGCTCCGTCGGCAAGATCATCGGCATCGTCGTGGCGGTCATCGTCGTGCTGGCCGGTCTCGGCATCGGCGCCCTCCTGCTGTTCGGCAAGCCGGTCCTGGACGAGGGCAAGGTCCAGTCCGAGATCGTGCGCATCACGCAGGAGGCGGCCGGCGTCGCACCGACGGACGTGAAGTGCCCCGCGGACGTCAAGCTCGAGGCGGGCGGCACGTCCACCTGCACCGCCACGCTCGACGGCCAGCCCGTGTCGTACGAGGTCAAGCAGGACGACGACAAGGGCAACGTCCACATCAACAGCAGCGGCTTCGTGGCCGTCGACAAGATCGAGTCCGTGCTCGCGCAGCGGATGCAGGAGAAGGCCGGCGTCGAGGTCACCGCGGACTGCGCCGGCGGCAAGAAGGTCGTGGTCGGCGGACCGGGTACGAAGGTGGAGTGCACCGTGACGAACAAGGCCGACCCCAGCGACACGCTGCAGGTCACCGGCACCGTCACGGGGACCGACGGCTCGGTCGACTTCAACTGATCCCGCGGGCCCCCGGGCCCGTCGTGACGTGGTGGTGGCGCCTGGCGACAGCCGGCGCCACCACCGTCGTGTTCGGACACGACCTGCTGGCGCTGCCGCTCTGGCGCGACGAGGTGGCGAGCGTCGAGGCCGCGTCCCGCTCGGTGCCAGCGATTCTGGCGATGCTGCCGGTCATCGACGCCACGCACGGCACCTACTACCTGCTGCTGCATCCCCTGCTCGGGCTCGGCGACCCCGTCGTGGTGGCGCGGGTGTTCTCGCTGGTCTGCGGCGTGGCGGCGGTAGTGCTGGCGGCGGAGACGGCGCGCCGGGTGGCCGGGTTCGGCGCGGGGACCGCCACGGCCGTCCTCGTGATCGGCAACCCGTTCTTCGCCGCCTACGCGCGGGAGGCCCGTCCGTTCGCGCTGGGGGCGGCGCTGGTGTGCGGTGCGGCTCTGGTGCTGGTCAGAGGGTCGACCGTCGCCTTCACGGCGCTGGCCGTGCTCGGCACCTACGTGCACCTGTTCGACCTGATCCCGCTCGTCGCGCTGCTGGTCGCCGCGCGGCCCAGGCTCCGGGACGCGGCCGTCTGTCTCGGCGTGATCGCGGTCGCCGTGGCTCCGCTGGTGTGGCTGGCGTCGCGGGAGACCGTGCAGGTGTCGTGGATGACGCCGCTGCCCTCCGACGCGGTCCGGACCCTGGCCACGGATCTCGCGGGCGGGACGCTCGCCGCCTGGATCCTGTATCCGCTGGTGGGGGTGCTGCTCGTGGTGCGTCGGCGCGGTCGGCCGGTCGTCGCCGCGGCGCTGGCGGGGCCGGTGCTGCTGCTCGCCGTGTCGTACCTGGTGCGGCCGATCTACGTCGAGCGCTACGTGCTGGCGTCGATGCCGCTGCTGGCCCTGGGCGTCGGCGTGCTGGCCGCGGAGCAGCGCATCGAGCGGGCTCGACGCGGTCAGGACGGGGGTCGGGAGCGCATCGAGCGGGCTCATCGCGATCGGGACGGGGGTCGGGAACGCGTCGAGCGGGCTCGATGTGCTTGGGGCGGGGTCGCGGTGGTGGTCGTCGGTCTGCTCGGGGTGCCCGCGGCGTGCGCCGGGCCCGCGGCCAAGAGCGAGGACCTCGCCGCGGCTGCCGCGTACGTCGCCGCGCAGGAGCGGCCGGGCGACTGCATCGCGTACACGCCGTCCTGGGCGCGGTTGGGCCTCGCGTTCTACCTGCGCCGCGACCACGCCGACCCGGCCGACGTCGCCCTCGACCCGACGCCCCCGATCGGCCTCTTCGCCGCCGAACGCCCGGCGGCCGAGGTCGGAGCGGCGCTGGCGCGCTGCCCCCGGATCTGGGTGGCGGGCTACACCGGCCAGGCCGCGAGCTGGAACCCGGTGCCCGGCAGGGCCGGGGAGGCGCTCGCCGCCGTCCGGTCCGGTTTCACCGCGTCACCACCGGTGACGTTCGGCGAGTTCTCCATCGCGATGTGGGACCCCGTCCGGGTGCCGGTAGCGTCGGGCGCGCCCCCGAACAGCGGGTAACCAACTACGAGAGGCGACCGACAGAGTGGACGTGCAGAGCAGCAACCCGACGATCGGGATCGCAGTCATCGGCGCCGGATACTGGGGACCGAACCTCGTCCGCAACGCCCAGCAGACCCCCGGGCTGCGCCTGGAGTACCTCTGCGACCTCGACGCCGACCGCGCGCGCAGGGTCCTCGGCGAGTACTCGACGGTCCGGGTCGCCGGCTCGCTCGACGAGGTGCTGGCCGATCCGGCCGTCTCGGCGGTGGCCATCGCCACCCCCGCTGCCACGCACTACGCCGTGGCACTGGCCGCGCTGGAGGCCGGCAAGCACGTGCTCGTCGAGAAGCCGCTGGCGCCCACCTACGAGGAGGGCCGGCTGCTCGTCGACGCGGCGGAGAAGCACGGCCGCGTGCTGATGCTCGACCACACCTACTGCTACACGCCGCCGGTCGCGCACATCCGCGACCTGGTGCGCAGCGGCGGCATCGGCGACCTGCAGTGGCTCGACTCCGTGCGGATCAACCTCGGCCTCGTCCAGCCCGACGTCGACGTGCTGTGGGACCTCGCCCCGCACGATCTGTCGATCTTCGACGCGATCCTGCCCGACGACGTGCAGCCGGTCTCGGTGGCGGCGCACGGCTCGGACCCGGTCGGCGCCGGGCACGCCTGCGTGGCGCACCTGACGATCCGACTGTCCAATGACGCGCTCGCCCACGTCCACGTGAACTGGCTCTCCCCGACGAAGATCCGCACCATGGTCGTCGGCGGGTCCAGCCGCACCGTGGTCTGGGACGACCTCAACCCCACGCAGAAGCTGTCGGTGCACGACCGCGGCGTGGACATGCTCGACGCCCGCAGCCTCGACGCCGACACCCGCGGCCGCACCACGGTCTCCTACCGCACCGGTGACACGATCGCTCCCGCGCTGCCCAACCACGAGGCGCTGCGCTCGGTGATGGTCGAGTTCGCGGCGTCGATCAACGAGGGCCGCGCGCCGCTCACCGACGGCTGGGCCGGGCTGCGCGTGCTGGCGATGCTGGAGGCGGCGTCGGTGAGCCTGGCCAAGGACGGCATGTCGGTGCCGATCCGCGAGATCGGCCACGCGCGCTCGGGCGGTTCGGTGCCGGCCGAGCCGTCGCGGCGCGGGCGGGGTGAGGTGACGGTCTAGGCGGCCGACCCGCGCGGCGCGCGTGTCGTGGGGGTCGGGTGCGCGGTGCGGGGCGAGCGCGGCGGGCAGAACGCGTGCGCGGGGCCGCAGCTCGACGGCGCGGCCGCCCCCGCCCACGACGACGCGCACGCTCCGCCCACCAGGCACGTGCCGCAACGCGAGCACGGCGAGCACAACGCGCGCGGGGCCGCAGCTCGACGCCACAGCCGCCCCACCCACGACGACGCGCACACTCCGCCCACCACGCACGTGCCACACCGCAAGCGCCGCAGGCACAACGCGCGCTTCAGACCGCCGCGAGGGCCCGGCGCACGTCGGCCACCAGGTCGGCCTCGTCCTCGCACCCGGCGGACAGGCGGACGAGGCCGGGCTTCACCGCGTCGCCCCAGCGTCGGCGCCGGTCCGCGGTGGTGCGCAGGCCGCCGAAGCTCGTCGCCGAGCCCACCAGCTCCGACGCCGCGAGGAACCGGCCCACCGCGTCCGGTGACGGCAGCGTGAACCGGAGCACCCCGTTCCACCGGCGCATCTGACGGGCGGCGACGGCGTGGGACGGGTCCTCGGCGTGGCCCGGCCACCGCACGTCGGTTGCCGCCGGATGCTCGAGCAGCAGCGCGACCAGCGCGGCGGCGTTGGTCGCCTGCCGGGCCAGCCGCAGGTCCAGCGTCGCGAGACCGCGATGGGCGAGCCAGGACTCCATCGGTCCGGGGATCGCCCCGCCACGCGATCGGGCGTCGCGCAGCCCGGCCAGCAGCCCGGCATCGCGGACGGACACGTGCCCGAGCACGACGTCGCCGTGGCCGGCCAGCGCCTTGGTGTCGCTGGCGACCGTGAGATCGGCGCCCAGCTCCAGCGGGCGCTGGCCGAGCGGGGTGGCGGTGGTGTTGTCGACGGCGAGCAGGGCACCCGCCGCGTGCGCGGCAGCCGCGGCGGCCGCGATGTCGGCCACGTCCAGGCCCGGGTTGGACGGGGTCTCCAGCAGCACGAGCGCGGCGCCGTCGAGCACGCCGTCGGGCCACGGCCCTTTCGTCGGCACCTCCCGGACCTCCACCCCCAACGGCGCCAGCTCGCCCACCGCGAGCGTGCGGGCCAGGTAGTAGCCGTCCGACGGCAGCACGATCGCGCCGCGCGGGGCGGCGAGGCGCAGCACGGCCGCGATGGCGGCCATCCCGGACGAGAAGGCCACGCACTCACCGCCGTCGAGCAGGCCGATCGCGGCCTCCAGCGCTCGCCAGGTGGGGTTGCCGGCGCGGCCGTAGAAGTCGGGCGGGGTCGGGTCGTCGGGGAGGCCCAGGTGGAACGTGGAGGAGAGGACGGGGCCGGGGTGCACCGGTGCGCCCAGCACGTCGTCGCCGTGGCCGCCGTGCACGCAGCGCGTCCCGTCCCCCGTGATCATGGAGGCCAGCGTAGGCCCGAGTTGCAGCATGGTGGCTTCACTCCAACGAGGTTGGAGCAAAGCCACCATGCTGCAGCTCACTCGGGCCGCGGCGCCCGGCTGATCAACTCCTTGCCCAGCTCCGCGGCCGAGAAGCCGTCGTGGCAGACGCGGCGCACGGCGTCGGCGATCGGGAGCTCGACGTCGTAGCGGGCACCGAGCTCGCAGATCGACGAGCACGACTTGACGCCCTCGGCCACCTGCCCGTGGTTGGACGCCTCGGCCTGGGCCAGGCTCTCGCCCCGCCCGAGCCGCTCGCCGAACGTCCGGTTGCGCGAGAGCGGGGACGAACAGGTCGCCACCAGGTCGCCGAGGCCCGCGAGCCCGGCGAAGGTGAGGGGGTCGGCGCCCAGCGCGACGCCGAGCCGGGCGGTCTCGGCCAGCCCGCGCGTGATCAGCGACGCGAGGGTGTTGTGGCCGAAGCCCAGCCCGGCCGCCATCCCGCAGGCCAGCGCGATCACGTTCTTGCCGGCGCCGCCGAGCTCGCAGCCGACGACGTCGACGTTGGTGTAGGCCTTGAAGTAGCCGGTGGTGCAGGCCATCTGCATCGCGACGGCGCGGTCGTGGTCGGTGCAGGCGATGACGGTGGCCGTCGGCTCCTCGGCGGCGATCTCACGCGCGAGGTTGGGTCCCGACAGCACCGCGACCTGGTCCGGGGGAACGCCGGCGACGTCGACGATCACCTCGCTCATCCGCTTGAGCGTGCCCAGCTCGACGCCCTTCGCCAGGCTGACGAGGGTGCTGCCCCGCGGGAGCAGGTCGCGCCAGTTGGCGAGGTTGGCGCGCAGCGTCTGGGACGGCACGGCGAGGACGACGGCGTCGGCCCCGTCGAGCGCGGTGACGGCGTTGGTGGTGGCGGTGAGCAGGCCGGGAAGCAGGATGCCAGGCATGTAATCGGGGTTGACGTGGCTGTCGTTGACCGCCGCGGCGACCTCGGGTCGACGCGCCCAGAGCACCACCTCGCGCCCGGCGTCGGCCATCACCTTGGCGAACGTGGTGCCCCACGACCCGGCGCCGAGCACCGCGACGCGCCGCACCTCCCCCGTCACGCGCCCACTCCGGACGACGACGAGCCCGCGCGATGCGGCTCAGGGGCCGTCCTGGCGACGACGGGCCCGCGCGATGCTGGGGTCGCCGTCACGGCGTGGCCTCCCTGCGGAAGAACGCCTCCGGGGCCTTCTCGTCGCGGACCTCGGCCAACAGGTCCCTGACCTGCGCCATCAGCATGTCGGTCACGTCGCGGAGCAGGGCGGCGTCCACCTCACGGCCGCGGTAGGGGGTCATGTCCACCGCAGGCCCGCTCCGCACGACGATCGGCTTGCGCGGCAGCGGCCGGAACCTCTTGTTGTAGCCGTCGTAGACCTCGCGGGTGCCCCAGTGGACGGTCGGCACCACCGGCACGTCGGTGGTGAGCGCCAGCCGCGCCACCCCGGTGCGCGCGTGCATCGGCCAGCCCTCGGGATCGCGCGTGATGGTGCCCTCCGGGTAGATCACCACGACCTTGCCGTCGTCGAGGGCCGCGGTGCCGTCGCGCAGGCTCTGCTGGGCGTCGGCGGACTCGCGGTACACCGGGATCTGACCGCTTCCCGCGAGCGCCCGGCCCAGGACGGGCGCGCTCCACAGGCTGTGCTTGGCCAGGAAGCGCGGCACGCGCCGCGCGCGGTGCACCTGCAGTCCGGTGAAGACGGGGTCGAGGTGCGAGATGTGGTTGGCGACGATCAACGCGCCACCCCTCGGCGGGATGTTCTCCAGCCCCTCGAACCGCGACCGGCCCAGCAGCCAGCCCATCGGGTAGAAGAAGACCGCGCAGAAGGCGATCCAGAACCCGTTCTTCTCGCGCTTCACCGGCAACCTCCCTTCGTCGCCCGCGAGTCTTCACTGCCCGGGTGCCCGAGGTCCACCGGCACGGCGGTGCGACCATGGTCATGTGGGATCGGATGTCCGACCGACCGTGGACCTGGTGGTCCCGGTCAAGCCGCTGTCGCTGGCCAAGTCGCGACTGCGCGGCGCGGCCGACGGCGGGATCGGCGAGGCCGGCGCCCACGCCCGGCTGACCCTGGCGCTGGCCCACGACACGATCGCGGCCGTCCGCGCGGCCCGCTCGGTGCGCAGGCTCGTCGTCGTCAGCTCGGACGCGGTGGTGGCCGCCGAGCTGGCCGCGATCGGCGTCGAGGTGGTGCCGGACGGGCCGGAGCCCGGCCTGAACGCCGCCTACACCCACGGCGCCGCGCTGCTGCGCGCCCGCGATCCCGCCTGCGCCGTCGGTGCGCTGCAGGCCGACCTGCCCGCGCTGCGGCCCGGCGAGCTGGACGCGGCGCTGGCGGTGTTCCCGGGCGGCCGGGGGTTCTGTGCCGACGCCGACGGCACCGGGACGACGTTGCTGCTGGCCGCGCCCGGCGTCCCGCTCGACCCGCGGTTCGGGCCGGGGTCGGCGCGGCTGCACCGGGACTCGGGTGCCGTCGAGCTGGCCGGCGACTGGCCGGGGCTGCGACGCGACGTCGACACCACCGCCGACCTCGACGCGGCCACGGTCCTCGGGCTGGGGAAGCACACCCGCGCCGTCCTGGTGCCGTGCGAGTAACGGGAGATAGTTCACTCGGATGACGCCGTGGGGCCCAGCGCCGGCCAGGGCGGAGTGCGCAAGAATCACCGGCGTGGGTGACGACACGAACGACCAGCCCGACCAGACCCGCGCCACGGGCAAGCCGAAGCGCCGCGCCCCCCGCCCGTCCACCCGGCGGGTGCACGCCGCCGCCCGTCCGGTGAGCACCGCGGTCACCCAGCTGCCCGAACCCGTCACCTCCAACGGACGCGGCAACCAGCCCGGCCCCGCGCCCGCCGCCACGGACGCCCGCACGTCCGGCTCGCCGGCCGCGGCGGTGCCCGTCAGCCCGCCGGCCCGCACCCCGGCGCCGGTCTCGGAGCTGCCCGACGACCGCTACCTCAACCGCGAGCTGTCCTGGCTGGACTTCAACGCCCGCGTGCTCGCGCTCGCCGAGGACCACAGCCAGCCGTTGCTGGAGCGGGCCAAGTTCCTGGCGATCTTCGCGTCCAACCTCGACGAGTTCTACATGGTCCGGGTGGCGGGGCTGAAGCGCCGCAACGAGACGGGGCTGGGCGTCCGCAGTGCCGACGGGCTCTCCCCGCGCGAGCAGCTCGCCCGCATCGCCACCCGCAGCCAGGCCATCGCCGAGGCGCACGCGCGGGTGTTCCTCGACCAGGTCCGGCCCGAGCTGGAGTCCGAGGGCATCCGGATCCTGCGCTGGGACGCGCTGTCCGACGACCAGCGCCGCCGCCTCTCGGACTACTTCTCCGCCCAGGTCTTCCCGGTGCTCACCCCGCTCGCGGTCGACCCCGCGCACCCGTTCCCCTACATCTCCGGGCTGTCGCTGAACCTGGCCGTCACCGTCCGGGATCCGGAGGGCCGCACCGAGCGCTTCGCCCGCGTCAAGGTGCCCAACAACGTGCCCCGGCTGGTGCGCGTCGACACCCCCGGCGAGGACATCACGTTCCTGCCCATCGAGGATCTCATCGGCGCGCATCTCGGCGACCTCTTCACCGGCATGGACGTCACCGAGGTGCACGCGTTCCGGGTGACGCGCAACGCCGACGTCGAGGTGGAGGAGGACCGCGACGAGGACCTGTTGCAGTCGCTGGAGCGCGAGCTCGCCCGTCGCCGGTTCGGGCCGCCGGTGCGCCTCGAGGTCACCGACACGATGAGCGAGCACGTGCTGGAGCTGCTGCTGCGCGAGCTGGACGTCGACCCGGCCGACGTCGTCACGGTGCCGGGGCTGCTCGACCTCACCGCGCTGTGGGCCGTGGTCGCCGTCGACCGGCCCGATCTCAAGGACGAGCCGTTCGTGCCCGCCACGCACCCCGCGTTCGCGGAGCGGGAGATGCCGCGCAGCATCTTCGCCACCCTGCGCGAGGGCGACGTGCTCGTGCACCACCCCTACGACTCGTTCTCCACGAGCGTGCAGCGCTTCATCGAGCAGGCCGCGGCCGATCCGCTCGTCCTCGCGATCAAGCAGACGCTCTACCGCACCTCCGGCGACTCCCCCATCGTCGACGCGCTGATCGACGCCGCCGCCGCCGGCAAGCAGGTGGTGGCGCTCGTCGAGATCAAGGCCCGCTTCGACGAGCAGGCCAACATCCGCTGGGCGCGCGAGCTGGAGAAGGCGGGCGTGCACGTCGTCTACGGGCTGGTGGGGCTCAAGACGCACTGCAAGACCTCGCTCGTGGTGCGCCAGGAGGGCTCCACGATCCGCCGCTACTGCCACATCGGCACCGGCAACTACAACCCCAAGACCGCCCGGATCTACGAGGACCTCGGCGTGCTGACGGCCGACCCGACGATCGGCGCCGATCTCACCGACCTGTTCAACTCCCTGACGGGCTACTCGCGCCAGACCTCCTACCGCAGCCTGCTCGTCGCCCCCTACGGCGTGCGGCGCGGCATCGTGCGTCGCATCGAGGACGAGATCGAGGCGCGCCGCCAGGGCGACGGGTCGGCCCGCATCGTGCTGAAGATGAACTCGCTCGTGGACGAGCAGGTGATCGACGCGCTGTACCGGGCGTCGCAGGCCGGGGTGCCCGTGGACGTCGTGGTGCGCGGCATCTGCGCGATCCGTCCCGGGACCGAGGGGCTCTCGGAGAACATCCGGGTGCGGTCGATCCTGGGCCGGTTCCTGGAGCACTCGCGGGTGTTCCACTTCGGGGCGGCCGACGAGTACTGGATCGGCAGCGCCGACATGATGCACCGCAACCTCGACCGCCGCGTCGAGGTGCTGCTGCGCGTCGCCGATCCGGCGCTCGCGGCCAGGCTCCGCGAGGTGCTCGACTCCTGCCTCGACCCCGCCACCCGCTGCTGGACCCTGAACGCCGACGGCTCGTGGAACCCGTCCCCGTCGGACGCGGGCGATTCCCCGGTGCGCGACCACCAGGCCGAGATGATGCTGCGGCACGCCGCCGTGTCGGTCTCCGACCCGGAATGAGCGGACTGGCCGGCGCGGTCGCCGTCAAGGCAGCGGGGGCGGTGCTGTGGCGGGCCGCGGGCGACGGGGTGGAGGTCGCGCTCGTGCACCGGCCGCGCTACGACGACTGGTCGTTCCCCAAGGGCAAGCTGGACCGCGGCGAGACGATGCCGTTCGCGGCGGTCCGCGAGGTGGCCGAGGAGACCGGCGTGCGCGCCCGCCTCGGGCCGCTGCTCCGCGACGTCCACTACGCCGTGCCCGAGGGCGACAAGCTCGTGCGGTACTGGTCGGCCGAAGCCGTCGGCACCAGCACCTTCCCCGCCGACGACGAGACCGACGAGCTGCGCTGGCTCAGCCCCGTGGAGGCCGGCGGGCTGCTGTCCTACCCGCACGACGTCGAGGTGCTGCGGCGCTTCACCGCGGTCGGGCGCCCGACGTCGCTGCTGCTGCTCGTGCGGCACGCGAAGGCCGGCAACCGGGCGCAGTGGGACGGCGACGACGAGCTGCGCCCGCTGTCGGGCACCGGCCGCGAGCAGGCGCGGCAGCTGGCCGGGCTGCTGGCCCTCTACGGCCCCGACCGCGTGCGCAGCGCCCCGCCCGTGCGGTGCCGGGAGACCGTGGCACCGCTCGCGGCCGCGCTCGGCACGGACGTGACCGACGAGCCCCTGCTCGGCGAGGAGGGCTACTGGCCCGATCCCGACGCCGGCCTCGCCCGCGTGCGCGAGGTGGCCGCCGAGCCCGGCGTCACGGTGGTGTGCAGCCAGGGCGGCGTGATCCCCGACGTCGTCGGCGCCCTGGCGGGGTCCTCCGCCCACCGGCTGGGCCTCGATCCCGAGGACCTCCCGTGCCGCAAGTCCAGCACGTGGGTGCTGGGCTTCTCCGGCGCCACGCTCGGCACCGCCGACCACTACCCCCGCGCGACGGGCTGAACAGCGCCGGTCACCGCACCCGAAGCGACGATCACCACCGCGATGACCCACAGCCCGCGCGACTTGTAGGACCCCCGCGCGCATCGCAACGCGCGCGCCGCGCCGGAGACGCGCGCGCGGCCGGGGCGAGGGGGGCCGGGCCGAGACAGCGCCAGACCGAGGTCCGGGCAGCGCCGGTCACCGCACCCGAAGCGACGATCACCACCGCGATGACCCACAGCCC
>CAXTTN010000002.1:0-23529 GCA_964247105.1 uncultured Pseudonocardia sp. | reverse complement strand
GCACGACTTGTAGGACCCCCGCGCGCACCGCAACGCGCGCGCCGCGCCGGAAACGCGCGCGCGGCCGGGGCGAGCGGGGCCGGGCCGACGCACCGCCAGACCGAGATCGGACAGCGCCGGTCACCGCACCCGAAGCGACGATCACCACCGCGATGATCTTCGGACGGTGCGTGCTGACGATCAACGCCGCCGAGCGCGTGTCGATCGCCCCATAGGCATCGGTGGGAGTCGGCTACTTCTTGGCTCTGGCCTTCTTGGCCTTCGGCGCATCGGCCTTCGCGGGAGCAGACTTGGCCGGCGCAGACTTGGCCGGCGCAGACTTGGCCGGCGCAGACTTGGCCTCGGCGGTCTTCTTCGCCGACGCCTTAGCAGCTGCGGCCTTGGAAGCAGCGGCCTTGGGAGCCGCCGCCACCTTGGCCGCAGCCGCCGCTTTCGGAGCCGCCGCCTTGGAAGCCGCCGCCTTCGGAGCAGCCGCCTTCTCGGCCGGTGCGGCGGCGAAAGACGCGTCGGACGTGGCCTTGGCCGAGCGGCGGGCCGGCTTCGCGGGAGCGGACGCGGGAGCAGCGGGGGCGGGCGCGGCTGCGGCACGGCGGGCCGGGGCCGTGCGCGGCGCGGGCGCGGTGCTGCCGCCGACCGCCGTGCGGAACCCGGACCCCGGGCGGAAGGCGGGCACGGTGGTGGCCGGGACGTCGACGGTCTCCCCGGTGCGCGGGTTGCGGGCCACCCGCGCGGCGCGGGCGCGCGCCTCGAACACCCCGAACCCGGTGATGGAGACGGAGTCGCCGCCCCTGACGGTGTCCACAATGGTCGCGAGCAGCCCGTCGACCGCGGCAGCTGCGGCCTTCCGGTCGCCCAGGTGTGACGCCAGCGCGTCGACGAGCTGAGTCTTGTTCATGGAACGAGACCGTAGCCGCAGGTCAGGGCGTTGCGCCAGCACCGACACAGGGTGGTTCCGTTGCGGCGCAACGGAACCACCCTGGCCAGCAGGTCAGGCCGGTGTGGTGGAGGGCAGGCGGGACGGCCGGTTCGCCTCGAACGTGGCGATGTCGTCGGCATGGCGCAGGGTCAGGCCGATGTCGTCGAGACCGTTGAGCAGGCGCCAGCGGGCGTAGTCGTCGATCTGGAACGCAACGGTGAGATCGCTCGCCTGCACCGTCTTCTCCTGCAGGTCGACCGTGACCTCGGTGCCGGGGTGGTTCTCCAGCAGCTTCCACAGCAGCTCGACGTCGGGCTGCGCCACCTGCGCGGCGACGAGCCCGCCCTTGGAGGAGTTGCCGCGGAAGATGTCCGCGAAGCGCGAGGAGATCACGACGCGGAAGCCGTAGTTCATCAGCGCCCAGACGGCGTGCTCGCGCGAGGAGCCGGTGCCGAAGTCCTGCCCCGCCACCAGCACCGAGCCGCGGGTGAACGGCTCCTGGTTGAGGACGAAGGACGGATCCTGGCGCCACGCCGAGAACAGCCCGTCCTCGAACCCGGTGCGCGTGACGCGCTTGAGGTACACGGCCGGGATGATCTGGTCGGTGTCGACGTTGGCGCGGCGCAGCGGGACGCCGATGCCGGTGTGGGTGGTGAAGGCGTCCATCAGTCCAGGTCCTCCGGGCTCGACAGGGTGCCGCGGACGGCCGTGGCGGCGGCCACGAGCGGCGACACCAGGTGGGTGCGGCCACCCTTGCCCTGGCGGCCCTCGAAGTTGCGGTTCGACGTCGACGCGCTGCGCTCGCCGGGCGCGAGCTGATCGGGGTTCATGCCCAGGCACATCGAGCAGCCCGCGGAGCGCCACTCGGCGCCGGCCGCGGTGAACACCTTGTCCAGGCCCTCGTCCTCGGCCTGGAACCGCACGCGCATCGACCCGGGCACCACCAGCATCCGGACGCCGTCGGCGACCTTGCGGCCGTCGATGATCCCGGCGGCGGCGCGCAGGTCCTCGATGCGGCCGTTGGTGCAGGAGCCGACGAAGACGGTGTCGACTCCGACGTCGCGGAGCGGGGTGCCGGGCGCAAGCCCCATGTAGGCCAGCGCCTTCTCGGCCGAGACGCGCTCGTTCTCGTCGACGATCAGGGCCGGGTCGGGCACGTTCTCGCTCAGCGGCAGCCCCTGGCCGGGGTTGGTGCCCCAGGTGACGAACGGGGTGAGCGCGTCGGCGTCGATGGTGACCTCGGCGTCGAACACCGCGTCGTCGTCGGTGCGCAGCTCGCGCCACGCGGCCACGGCCTCGTCCCACTCCGCTCCGGCGGGCGCGTGGTCGCGGCCCTTCAGGTAGGCGAAGGTCGTGTCGTCGGGGGCGATCATGCCGGCGCGCGCGCCCGCCTCGATGGACATGTTGCAGACGGTCATCCGCGCCTCCATCGAGAGGCCCTCGATGACGTTGCCGCGGTACTCCAGGACGTAGCCCTGCCCGCCGCCGGTGCCGATCTGCGCGATCATGGCCAGGACGACGTCCTTGCTCGTGACGCCGGGCCGCAGCGAGCCGTCCCGGCTGTTGACGTTGATCGCCATCGTGCGGAACGGCTTGAGCGGCAACGTCTGGGTGGCGAGCACGTGCTCCACCTCGGACGTGCCGATGCCGAAGGCCAGCGCGCCGAACGCGCCGTGCGTGGAGGTGTGGCTGTCGCCGCACACCACGGTCAGGCCGGGCTGGGTGAGGCCCAGCTGCGGGCCGACCACGTGCACGATGCCCTGCTCGGCGTGGTTCATCGGGTAGAGCGTGACGCCGAACTCCGCGCAGTTGCGGCGCAGCGTCTCCACCTGCGTGCGGGAGACGGCGTCGGCGATCGGCGCGAGCACGTCGAGCGTCGGGACGTTGTGGTCCTCGGTGGCGAGGGTCAGGTCCGGGCGGCGCACGGGCCGGCCGGCGAGCCGCAGCCCGTCGAAGGCCTGCGGGCTGGTGACCTCGTGCACGAGGTGCAGATCGATGTACAGCAGATCGGGCTCGTCGCCCTCGCCCTTGCGGACGAGGTGCTGCGCCCACACCTTCTCGGCCAGCGTCGTTGCCACGCCTACCGCCTCCTCCAGATGGACTTCTCAAGGAATGGGAAGTTAGTATCGACTCGTGAGACAGCATAGCGGCATCGGCGTCCTGGACAAGGCCGTGGGGGTACTCCGTGCGGCGGCCGCGGAGCCGTGCGGCCTCGCCGAGCTCTGCGAACGCACCGGACTCCCCCGCGCCACCGCCCACCGGCTGGCCGTCGGGCTGGAGGTGCACGGGCTGCTGCACCGCGGGAGCGACGGGCGCTGGCGCCCCGGACCCACGCTCGCCGAGCTGGCCGCGGGCGGCGTCGACCCCCTGCTGGAGGCCGCGGCGTCGGTGCTCCCGCGGCTGCGTGACATCACCGGGGAGAGCGTCCAGCTCTACCGCCGCGACGGCACCCAGCGGGTCTGCATCGCCGCCGCCGAACCGAGCAGCGGGCTGCGCGACACGGTGCCCGTCGGGTCGCGGCTGCCGATGACCGCGGGCTCCGGCGCGAAGGTGCTCGCGGCGTGGGCCGAGCCCGCACTGCAACGCGCGATCCTGGCCGATGCCACGTTCGGCGAGCGCGTGCTGCTCGACGTCCGGCGGCGCGGATGGGCACAGAGCGTGGCCGAGCGGGAGTCCGGGGTGGCGAGCGTGTCGGCCCCGGTGCGTGACGCGGCGGGCCAGGTGGTGGCGGCCGTGTCCGTCTCCGGCCCGGTCGACCGGATCGGCCGCAGGCCCGGCGTGCGGTGGGCCGCCGACCTGCTGGCCGCGGCGGAGGCACTCCAACACAGATTGTGACCCCACCCGCCCGAACGGACGGTCGCCGTAGCGCTACCGTGACCTTCGACCGGACGAAGGAGTGCAGTGAGTTACCTGCTCGGCATCGACGTGGGCACCACGCGCACCGCGGCCGCGATCAGCCGGGCGGGTGGCCGTCCGGGCGAGATCGAGGTCGTCAACCTCGGTGATCGCTCCAGCGCGGTGCCGTCGGTGCTGTTCCTCGGCCCGGACGCCGCCGTCGTCGTCGGCGAGGCGGCCGAGCGGCGCGCGGTGTCGGATCCCGATCACGTGGTGCGCGAGTTCAAGCGCCGCATCGGCGATCCGACGCCGGTGGTCGTCGCCGGGCGGCCGTGGGCGCCGGAGGAGCTGTCGGCGCTGCTCGTGCGCTGGGTCGCCGATCGGGTGGCGCAGCGCGAGGGCGGTGGCGCCTCCCGGATCGCGATCACGCACCCGGCGTCGTGGGGTTCCCACAAGAAGGAGCTGCTGCGCGGCGCGCTGGGCCAGCACGGGCTGCCCGTGACGTTCCTGCCCGAGCCGCAGGCCGCGGCCCTGCACTACGCGGCCGCCGAGCGGGTGGAGGCCGGGTCCACGATCGCCGTCTACGACTTCGGCGGCGGCACGTTCGACGCCGCGCTCGTCCGCAAGGATACCCCGCGGAGCGCAGGCGGAGCGGGCATCGACACAGGGGGGTTCGGCCTGCTGGGGCGCCCCGAGGGCGTCGAGCGCCTGGGCGGGATCGACCTCGACGAGCTCGTGTTCGAGCACGTGCGCGAGGGGCTCCCGGAGGCGTTCGAGGGGCTCGACGAGACCGATCCGGCCGTGCTGTCGGCCGTCGCGGGCGTGCGGCGGGAGTGCACGGAGGCCAAGGAGGCGCTCTCGTCGGACACCGAGGTGTCGATCCCGGTGTTCACCCCCGCCGGTCAGGGCTCGGTGCGGCTGCACCGCAGCGAGTTCGAGGCCATGATCCGCCCGCAGGTGGAGGAGACCGTCGCCGCGCTCCGCCGCGCCGTCGGCTCCGCCGGGCTCACGCCCGACCAGCTCACGACCGTGCTGCTCGTCGGTGGGTCGTCGCGGATCCCGCTCGTGGCGCAGCTGGTGTCCGAGCAGCTCGGACGCCCGGTGGCGGTCGACACCGACCCCAAGAACGCCATCGCCATGGGCGCCGCGCTGTCGCTCATCCCGGCCGCGCTGTCGGGCACCGGCCCGCACGTGCCCGCGCCGCGGTCGGGCGGCCCCGTCCGGCAGCCGATCGGCACCGGCGCGGTTCACGCCGTCGGGCCGGGCGCGCCGCGGGCCGCGGGTCCGCGACCCGCCGCCACCGGCTCGTTCGCCGGGCCGGAGTACGTCCCTCCCACCCAGCGCATCGCCACCCCCGGGCCGCCGCGCACGCCGGCCCCCGCGCCGCCGCCGCGTCCCGCGTTCGCGCCCGCGGCCGAGTACGAGCAGGTCCCGGACCTCGCCCCGGCGTCCCAGCGCGGGCGCAGCCCGGCGATGCTGGTGAGCGCCGGGGGCGCCGTCGCGGCCGTCGGGATCGTCGCCGCCGCGTTCCTCTGGCCGCACCAGCCCGTCGTCGACACGATCGGGGTGCAGACCGGCCCGACGTCGGCGCCCGCGGTCGTCACCACCACCGAGGCGCCGCCGACCACGGAGGCGGCGCCCACCACCGAACCGCCCGAGACCCGCGCCCCCCGCACCTCGCGCGCCGTCGTGCCGCCGCCGGTGGTCGTCACCCAGGCGCCGCCGACCACGACGACGCCGCCGAAGCCCACCGCCACGACGGCCCCGCCGACGACGACGGCCCCGGCTCCGACGACGACGGCCCCGGACCCCGGGCCGCCCGCCCCGGCCGCCGGGTCTCCCCAGGGGCCCGCCTGACCCCCGTGGTCACGGGGCCTCGAGCCGCCCGAGCTGCGTGATCAGTTCCTTCCACAGCACCCAGCCGCGGCCGCGGGCCCACATGCCGTCGTCGACGCCCAGCGCCGCGCGGAACACCCGGCGGCTCTCGCCGTGCAGCAACGTCCAGGCGATGGCGAGGTCGCACGCCGGGTCGCCGACCCCGGTGCAGCCGAAGTCGATCACCGCGGCCAGCCGGCCGCCGCGGACGAGCAGGTTGCCCGCGGCCACGTCGCCGTGGAACCAGACGGGCGGGCCCGCGAACGGGGCGGCGAGCGCCTCGTCCCACACGCGCAGCGCCGCGCGGCCGTCGATGCGGTCGCCGAGCGCGGCGACGGTGCGGCGCGTCTCGTCGTCGTAGGTGGTGAGCGGCGCGCCGCGGAACCCGCCGTGCGCGGCCGGTGGCGGCCCGCCGGTGGGGTCGACCGCGGCCAGGGCCTCCAGGAAGTCCGCGAGCGTCTCGGCGAACGCCACGAGGTCGGTGATCCCGTCGAGGCTCGCGGGCGAGCCGTCGATCCACGGGTACACCGACCACCCGTACGGGTAGCCCTCGCCGGGGACGCCGGCCGCGAGCGGCACGGGGACCGGCAGCGGCAGCTGCGGCGCGAGCACCGGCAGCCAGCGCTGCTCCTTCTCCGCCTGGCCCGCGTGGCCGGGCGAGCTGAGCATCCGGACGGTCATCGTCCCGCCGAGCCGGAACGTCCGGTTGTCCCAGCCACCCGGCTCGACGGGCGTGACCGGCAGGTGCGCCCACTGCGGGAACTGCGCGGCGATCAACCGCTCGACCGGGAAGATCATCGAGCTCGGCTGAGCAGCTTCTCCACCGGCCAGGTGTTGAGGATGCGGTCGGCCGGGACGTCGCAGCGGGCGGCCTTCTCGCAGCCGTTGCCGAGCCAGTCGAGCTGGCCGGGGGCGTGGGCGTCGGTGTCGATCGTGAACGAGCACCCGGCCTCGACGGCCAGCCGCAGCAGGCGCGACGGCGGATCGAGCCGCTCAGGCCGGGAGTTGATCTCCACCGCGACGCCGTGCCCGGCGCACGCGTCGAACACCCGCTCGGCGTCGAACTCCGACTCCGGACGCTTGCGGTTGCCCGTCACCATCCGGCCGGTGCAGTGCCCCAGCACGTCGACGTGCGGGTTGGCGACCGCCGAGAGCATCCGCTCGGTCATCTCCGCGCGCGGCATCCGCAGCTTGGAGTGCACCGAGGCGACGACGAGGTCGAGCTGGGCCAGCAGCTCCTCCTCCTGGTCGAGCGCGCCGTCGTCGAGGATGTCGACCTCGATGCCGGTGAGCACGCGGAAGCCGTCCAGCTCGGCGTTCAGCTCGGCCACCTCCTCGAGCTGGCGCCGCAACCGCTCCGCGGAGAGGCCGTTGGCGACGGTCAGGCGCGGCGAGTGATCGGTGATCACCAGGTAGTCGTGGCCCAGCCCGCGGGCCGTCTGCACCATCTCGTCCATCGGGGAGCCGCCGTCGGACGCGACGGTGTGGCTGTGGCAGTCACCGCGCAGGGCCGTCCGGAGGGCCTCGGCCGCCGCGTCGAGCGGGGTGGCCGGGGTGGCCTCCAACCGCTGCAGGTACGCGGGTTGCTCGCCGGTCAGCGACTCGACGACGCACTTCGCCGTCACCTCCCCGACCCCCTTGATCCGCACCAGCTCGCCGGCCAGCGCGAGGCGCGTCAGGTCCGCGGGATCGCGGTCGCGCAGAGCGGCGGCGGCACCGCGGAAGGCCCGGACCCGGTAGGTCGACTCGTGGGCCCGTTCCAGCAGGAAGGCGATGCGCCGCAGGTCGGCGACGGCGTCCCGCGGTTCGGTCACGGCGCCCCGACCTGCACCGACGCCCAGAACGCGACGAGCACGGCGGCGGCGCGATCGGGGTCCTGCGTCATCCACCAGTGCCCGAGGCCGTCGAGCACCTCGGCGCGGGCGCCGGCCCGGGCCGCGGCGCGGTGACGCTGCTCGTCGGTGCCCGCCAGGTGGTCGTCACCCGCCACGATGGCGAGGCCCGGCCGCGCCGCGGCGGCCTCGATGCCCGCCCCGAACCGCGCCATCGCCGGCTGCGCGCCGGACCGGAACAGCCGCAGGATGCAGGCGCCCATCGCGTCGTCGAACGCCGCGGCCACGCGGGCGGCCACCTCGGCGCTCATGCCGCCCTCGATGAACCGCCCGGCCCGGGCCGCCGCCGGCGCCGCCGCTATCGCGGCCACCGCCCGCTCGCCCTCGCCCGGTGCCTGCCAGACGCGGGCGAGGTCGTGCCAGACGTACTCGGGGTCGAAGACGCCGACCATGTCGGAGCACCAGCTCACCACCAGGTCCGGCCGTGTGGTGGCGACGTTCAGGACGTGCCCGCCGCCCCAGTCGTGGCCGACGAGGTGCACGGGCTCACCGATCGCCTCGAGCTCCGCGACGAGCCAGTCGCGGTACTCGGCCACGGTCGCGCCGAAGCCCTCCGGGACCGGCGCGCCGAAACCGGGCGGCGACAGCCGTACCGGCGTGTCGTGACCGAGCGCGCCGAGCCGCTGCACCAGCGGGTCCCACACCGCGTCGGTCTCGGGATTGCCGTGAACCAGTACCACCGTCATGGGTCGAGTCTAGGAGCGGCGGGATTTCGCGCGGAGCCGCGGCAGCTCGGCCTCGATCCGCTCGGCGCGAGCGGTCTCGCGGGCGTACAGAACGCCGAAGGAGAAGCCGTTGTCGGCCGCCGCGCCCAGCTCGCGCAGCGCCGCCCGCGTGACGACCGTGTCCTGGTGCTCGCCGAGGGCTCGGCGCAGCTTCTTCACGAACCGCGGTGGCGGCCCGGCGACCTCGGCCGCATAGCCCAGGGTCTTGGCGGCCTTGCGGGCGGTGTGGATAGCGACGTCGCGGTCCGCGGCGTCGACGGTCGCCGCCAGGGCGCGGTCCAGCCGCCGCGCCCGGCGGGCCACCAGCGGCGCCACGGCCTTCTGCGCCGTGACCGACGCGCGATCGGCCAGCGGCGGGCGTTCCGCGAGCTCGTCCAGGGCGCTCCGCAGCTCGGCGTAGGACTCGCCGTCGAGCACGCCGAGGACGGCGACGCGAGCATCGGCCTCGATCCGCGCGAAGTGCCGGGTCACCTGGGCCTCGACGGGGCCGAGCCGCAGCGCCGGGTCCAGCGCGGCCAGTCCCGCGGTGATCCGCTGGGCCAGGACCTCGGCGTCGCGCGCCGGGGCGAGCTCCCGCCCCAGCTCGCGGAGCGCCACGACGATCGGGTCGGTGCGGTCCCGGTCGAGCAGCGGGCCGTAGGTCCGCAGGACGCTGCGCAGCCGCCGCGCGGCGACCCGCAGCTGGTGCACGGCGTCGGGCCGGTCGCGCCGCACGTCGAAGTCGGCGGCGGCCAGGCGGCCGACCTGCTCCGCGAGGTACCGCTGGACGGCCCGACCGGCGGACCCCTTCCGGCCGGCCTCGACCCGGCCGGCGCGGCTGGGCGCGCCGCCGCCGTCGGGGCCACGGAGCGTGCGGGGGACGATGTCGGTGACGGTCACCCTCCCGGGGTGCCCGCCCAGCGGGGCCTCAAACGTCGCGCGGCAGCCGCGCCTTCACGACCTTGCCCATGTCGTTGCGCGGCAACGCGTCGGTGAACCGCACCTCCCGCGGGCGCTTGTGCGGGGCGAGCTGCGCGGCGACGTGGTCGATCAGCTCCCGCTCCCCCGGCGCCTCGCCGGCCGGGACGACGAACGCGACGATGCGCTCCCCCAGGTCGGGGTCCGCGACACCGATCACCGCGGCCTCGGCGACCCCGCCGTGCTCCAGCAGGGCGTTCTCGATCTCCCCCGCGCCGATCTTGTAGCCGCCGGACTTGATCAGGTCGGTGGCGCTGCGCCCCACCAGCGCGAGCGCCCCCGACGCCGTGAAGCGGCCGATGTCGCCGGTGGCGAACCAGCCGTCGGGCGTCCAGGCGCCCGCCGTGGCGTCGGGGCGGTTGAGGTAGCCGTCGAAGAGGGCGGGCCCGCGGACCTCGACGGCCCCCATCTCGTCCGCTCCGACGATCCGCACCTCCATGCCGTCCAGCGGGTGGCCGACGGTGCCCGGCTCGGGCTCGTCCCCCGCGCGGGCGGCGGTGATGATGAGCGTCTCGGTCATGCCGTAGCGCTCGCGCACGGCGAGCCCGGTGGCCTTCCGGATCCTCGCGTGGTCGACCGCCGTCAACGCGGCCGACCCGGAGACGAGCAGCCGGGCCCGACCCACCGCCGCGGCGGCGTCCACATCGGACTCCAGCTGGTCGGCGAGCCGGTGGTACTGGGTGGGGACGCCGAACACGAGCGTGGCTCCCGACGCCGCGAGCGGCCCCGCGTCGAGCGTGCCGAGGTGGTGCACCGTGCCGCCGAGCCGCAGCGGGCCGAGCATCCCGAGCACGAGGCCGTGCACGTGGAACAGGGGCAGGGCGTGGGCCAGCAGGTCGTCGGCCGTCCACTCCCACGCGCTCGCGAGCGCGTCCAGGTTGGACGCGAGGGCGCCGCGGGACAGCACGGCGCCCTTGGGCGGGCCGGTGGTCCCGGAGGTGTAGACGATCAAGGCCGGTGCGCTCGGCTCCTCGCGCGGCACGGGCGCGGACGCGGTCAGGTCGACGTCGACGCGGGGCAGACCGCCGGCGTCCCCGCCGATGATCAGCTCGGGCGCGGAGTCGGCGAGCACGTGGGCCCGTTCCCGCTCGCCCAGCTTCGGGTTGAGCGGCACCGCGGTGACGCCCGCGAGCAGCGCGGCCGCGATCCCGACGGCGGTGTGGATGGTCGGGGCGGCGTGGACGGCGACCCGGCTCCGCCCGCCCAGCTCGGCCGCCAGCGCCCCGGCGGCGGCGGCCAGCTCGGCGTAGCTCAGCTCGCGATCGGGGAAGCGCAGGGCGACGCGATCGGGCGGGTCGAGGAGGGCGGGCAGCAGCGCGGCCACGTGCTCACACCGCCTTGCCCGGGTTGAGGATGTTCTGCGGGTCCAGCGCCGCCTTGACCGCCCGCTGCATCCCGATCACCGCCGGGCCCAGCTCGCGGGCGGCCCCGGCCCGCTTGAGCAGCCCGACGCCGTGCTCGCCGGTCACCGTGCCGCCGAGGTCGATCGCGGCGTTCACGATGTCCTCGAACGCGGCCTGCGCCCGGACGCGGGCGGCGTCGTCGCCGTGCGGGGTGAGCAGCAGCGGGTGCAGGTTGCCGTCGCCGGCGTGCGCGACGGTGGCGATGGTCGTGTCGTGCCGCGCGCCGATCTCCTCGATCCGCGCGAGCATCTCCGCGAGCCGCGCGCGCGGCAGGCAGACGTCCTCGGTGAGCATCGCCTGGCCGAGCTGCTCCAGCGCCGGGTAGGCCAGGCGCCGGGCGTCGAACAGCGCGTCCGCCTCGACGGCGTCGGTGGAGAGCATCGCCTCGGTGGCCCCCGCCGCCACGAACTCGTCGTGGATCGCGCGCGCCACCTGCTCGGCGGCGGGCTCGGGGAGGTCGGTCTGGGCCAGCAGCAGCGCGGCGGAGCTCTCCGGGAGCCCGGCGCGCTTCCAGTCGTTGACCGCCTTCAGGCACACCCGGTCGACCAGCTCGAAGATCGACGGTTCGATCCCCGCGGCCGTCACGCGCGACACCGCGTCGCCCGCGGCGGCCAGCGAGTCGAAGAACCCGACGACGGTGCGCGGCGCCGTCGCGCGCAGCGGCCGCAGCTTCACCGTGATCTCGGTGATCACCCCCAGCGTGCCCTCGGAACCCACCATCAGCCCGGTCAGGTCGTAGCCCGCCACGCCCTTCGCCGTCCGGCGGCCGACCCGCACCACCTCGCCGGACGCCGTGACGACCTCGAGCGCGAGCACGTAGTCGCGCGTCACCCCGTATTTGACGCAGCACAGCCCGCCCGCGTTCGTGGCGACGTTGCCGCCGATCGTCGACCAGGGCGAGCTCGCGGGATCGGGCGGGTACCAGAGGCCGTGCTCGGCGACCGCGGCGCGCAGCACGTCGTTGACGACGCCGGGCTGGACGACGGCGAGCCGCTCGGCGCCGTTGATCTCGACGATCTCGCGCATGCGCTCCAGGCAGAGCACCACGCAGCCGTCGACGGCGTTGGCTCCGCCGGAGAGGCCCGTGCCCGCACCGCGCGGGACGATCGGGATGCCGCGCCCGGCGCAGGCCCTGACGACCGCGGCCACCTCCGCCGTGGTCGTCGGGCGGACGACGGCCACCGCCCGCCCGTACTCGGCCCACTCGGCCTCGTCGTGCAGGTAGGAGGCCATGACGTCCGGGTCGGTGATGACCCGATCGGGCGGGAGGCCAGCGAACAATTCGACGGTAGCGCTCACGTGCCGACCGTAACCCGTCGAGAGCATTCCGCGGGCTCCTTGCTGTCACGCGGCCCCGTCCAGCGCATCGCGCGGGCTCGACGCGGTCCGCTGCGCGTCGGGGTCGGCTCCGACGTCACGATCGCTTCGCGTCCCCGGCGATCGCCCGGCCCAGCAGCGTCCCCGACCGCCAGGCCGTCTCCACCCGGGCGCTGCCCCAGCCGTCGCCGGCCAGGGCGATGCCGTCGTCGCCGAGGTGGAAGTCGCGGTCGCGGCTCGCTGCCGGGGACGCGAAGCGCCAGCGGTGGGCGTACGTCCACATCGGAGCAGTGCCGACGTCGAGCAGCTGCCGCAGCATGTCGAGCATCTCGGGGATCGCGCCGTCCGGGGCGGCGTCGTGGGCACGCGCGACCTCGGCGGTGCTGTGCAGCACGAGGACCGGGGCGGCGTCCCCGCGGCGGTCCCCGTCGTCGGCGACGAGCGAGAGCACCGGGTTGTCGTTGACGAAGGCGGCCGGCAGCTCCGGCCACTGCCGCGACTCCCACCCGGCCGCGACGGCGATCACCGGCCGCCACTCGCGGCCGGCCAGCTCCAGCGCCGCGTCCGAGGTGGGGTCGACCAGTCGCAGCGCCTGCGGATCCGGCATCGCCAGCACCACGACGTCCGCGGGCTCGCCGTCGACGACGGGGCCGGGCCCGACGCGGGCCACCGGGTGGTCGAGCTCGACGGCGAGGCCGCTCGCCAGCTCCGCGACGAGGCTCCGCAGCCCGCCCGGCGCGGCCCAGCGCACCGGCCCGGACGACCGGCCGGGCCCGTCCGGGCCGAGCACGGTCAGCTCCGAGGTCCACGGGCGCGCCAGCCCGGCCGCTCGCCACCGGTCGACCACCTCGGCGAACTCCGGGTCGCGGACCGTGAAGTAGGCGGCGCCGAGATCCACCGGCCGGCCGTCGATGCGCCGGCTGGCCATGCGCCCACCGACGACGCGGCCGCGGTCGAGCACCCGCACCGGCACGCCCGCCGCCGAGAGCTCGACGGCACAGGCGATCCCGCCCACTCCGGCCCCGACGACGACGACTCCCACGGCCGGAACGCTAGAGCCTGCCCCCACCCTCCGGCGAGTCGACCGGCAGAGCACGGTGAGTCGGCCGGGTCGGCACGGTCGCGGAACGCGAACTCAGCGTGCCCGATCGGTCGACTCGCGGTGGGTGCGGGCGCGGCGGGCCTCCCACCACCGGATCCGGTCGGCGTCCGCCGCCACCTCGGCCCGGCACGTCGGCTCCGGGGCCCGCCGCAGCACCGGGAGCCAGCCGTCCCGGGGCAGCAGCGGCTCGTCCACCACGTCGGCGGTGAACAGCGCGCCCGTGCCCAGGCCGCACGCGAAGTCCAGCTCCGGCAGCGCCGCGGCCAGCGCGATCTCCCCCGCCAGCCCCACGCTCGTCTGCAGCGCCGACGACACCACGCACGGCAATCCGCACGCCTGCGCCACCGCCAGTGCGCGGCGCACCCCGCCCAGCGGCGCGCACTTGAGCACGGCGACGTCCGCCGCCCCGGCGACGGCGACGCGGAGCGGGTCCTCGGCGCGGCGGATCGACTCGTCCGCCGCGATCCGCACGTCCACCGCGCGCCGGACGGCGGCCAGCTCCCCGATCGACGCGCACGGCTGCTCGACGTACTGCAGGCCGCCCGCGGCGCGGTCGAGCACCCCGATGGCGGCGATCGCCCCGTCGACGTCCCAGCGGCCGTTGGCGTCCACCCGGACGTGACCGGACGGGCCGAGCGCGTCGCGGACGGCGGCCACCCGCTCGCGGTCGGCGTCGAGCGAGCCGGGCTCGTCGGCGACCTTGACCTTGGCCGTCGAGCACCCCGACGCCGCGACGATCGCGTGCGCCCCGGAGACACGGCCGGCACGATGCAGTTGACGGGCACGCGGTCCCGCACCGGCTCCGGCCAGCCCTGCTCCGCCGCCTCCAGCGCCGCGGCGAGCCAGGGCACCGACTCGCGGTCGTCGTACTCGAGGAACGGGCAGAACTCGCCCCACCCGGCCGGCCCCTCGACGAGCATCCCCTCCCGGACGGTGATGCCGCGGAACCGGGTGGTCAGGGGGATCGAGTAGACCGCGGACACCCCCACACGGTACGAGCGGCCGATCCACGCTAGCTTCTGCCCCCAACACCCACAGTGGAGGTTGCCATGCGGATCGGTGCGGTGCTCGTGGTGCTCTGGCTGCTCATCGGCGCGTTCGCCGCCTACCAGCGCGGATACTTCGGTGGGGCCCCGAGCGTGAACTGCGCCGAGTTCGGCACGGTGCTGGTCACGATCGTGGTCGGGCCGCTGAACTACGTCGGGGTCAACCCCAAGATCAGCTGCGCGGTGCCCCAGCCGTCGCAGTGATCAGCTCCCCCTCCGGCGGTTACCAACGGTAAGTTACCATGAGTAACTACCTGCGGTAGGGTCACGCCGTGGAGACCAGGACCCCCCGCCGCCGGATCGGGCGGGCCGAGCGTGAGCAGCAGATCCTGGACGCCGCGCTGGCCGTCTTCTCCGAACGCGGGTACCAGAGCGCGTCCATGGACGCGGTGGCCGAGCGCGTGGGTGTCACGAAACCGGTGCTGTACACGCACTTCGGCTCCAAGGACGGCCTCCTGCTCGCGTGCATCGCCCGGGCCCGCGCCGAGCTGCTGGAGGTCACGACGGCCGCCGCGGCCGCGGCCGACGGGCCGGAGGAGATGCTGCGCCGCTGCACCTGGGCGTTCTTCGACCACCTCGAACGCCGCGAGCCCGCCTGGAAGCTGCTCTACGAGGAGTCGACGGTGGCGGGCGAGGCGCTGGAGGGCATCCGCGCCCAGCAGACCGACTTCATCGCCGCCCTGCTCGCCGGCCAGGCCCCGGACGCCGACCCGCTGCAGCTGGAGGGCTGGGCGCAGGTGATCGTCGGGGCGTGCGAGCGGCTGGCGATCTGGCGGGCCGGCAACCGGTCGGTCACGAGCGAGCAGGCCACCGAGTACCTGATGGACCTGGCCTGGACCGGGCTGGCCAGAATATCCCCGTGACCACGACCGCACCCCGCCTCCTCCAGGTCCGGCGCAGCGAGCGGATCACCCCCCGGATGATCCGCGTGACGCTGGCCGGCGCCGAGCTGGCCGGCTTCGGCGGTGACGGGCCGGACCGGCGGATCAAGATGTTCTTCCCGGTGCCCGGCCAGGACCGCCCCGCCGTGCCGCGGGCGATGTCGGGCGGCCCGGTGTGGCCCGCGGGCGAGGCGCGGCCCGCGATCCGCACCTACACGGTCCGGCGGTTCGACCCCGACGCCGCCGAGCTCGACGTCGACTTCGTCCTGCACGAGGGCCACGGCCCCGCCGCCGCCTGGGCCCGCGACGCGCGGCCCGGCTCGTGGGTCGGGGTCTCCGAGCCGGGCGGCCGCTACGTCCCGGATCCGGCCGCCGACTTCCACGTCGTGATCGGCGACGAGACGGCTCTCCCGGCCGTCGCGACCGTGCTCGACGCCCTCCCGGCCGGCGTCCCCGCGCTCGCGTTCCTGGAGGTCGCCGACGCGGACGAGGAGCAGGAGCTGCCCGCCACCGTCACGTGGGTGCACCGCGGAGCAGGGGCGCCCGGCGTCCCGCTCGCCGCGGCCGTGCGGGCCGCCGCATTCCCGGCCGGGCGCGGACAGGCGTGGCTCTCGGGCGAGTCGGCCTGCGTCAAGGACCTGCGCAGGCACCTCCTCGACGACCGCGGCCTCGACCGCCGCGCCGTCTACGCGACGGGGTACTGGCGGGCGAGGTAGGCCGCGGATCCTGCCCGCCCGGCTCCGCGCAGCGGGGTCACTTGGGCAGCCGCACGTCCCCGTCGGTGTTGCCGAACAGCGTGTTGTCCCCCGACGGCACGTCCGCCGTACCCGACGTCGAGATGCCGTAACGGCTGCGGAAGATCGTGTTGCCGCTCAACGTGAACGGGTCGGTGATGTCCAGGTACACGCCATAACGCAGGTTCTGCCCGATCACGTTGTCCCGCACCGTCGTACCCCGCGCGCGGCTCACCAGGCGGACGCCGTCCTGCCGGTTGGAGCGCACGTCGTTGCCCTCCAGGACGTTGTCCTGCGAGCTCTGCGCCACCGCGATGCCGGACTCGGTGTTGTCGTACACCTTGTTCCCCCGGATCGTGTTGCCCGACGACTCGTTGACGTTGATGCCCTGCGAGCCGTTGCGGAACGACTCGTTGCGCTCCACGGTGTTGCCGTTGGACCGCTGGTAGAGCACGATCCCGTGCTGCCCGTTGGCGTACACCACGTTGTCGCTGATCACCGAGTTGACGCAGTCCTCGGCCAGGATGATCCCGTGCTTGCCGTTGCCGTGCACCACGTTCTTCGTGATCGTCATGTCGTGCGACGAGGTGTGCGGGTCGATCCCGTACACCGTGCTCGCGAACACCTCGTTGCCCGTCACGACCAGGCCGCCCACCTCGAAGCTGTACACCCCGTAGTGCAGGTTCGAGATGATCGTGTCGGTCACCCGGCCGGTCGTGCCCGCCGTCCGCCACGACAGCCCGTACGACTCCACCTCACCGAACCCGAGGAACCGCAGCTCGGAACGGTCGATGGTCATCGTCGCGCCGTCGCGGGCGAGCAGGAAGCTGCGGCCGTCGGCCGACGCCGTGTCCGCCTTCCCGACCCCCGGGTCCCACGACGTGACGCACGTGCCGGTCACCGCGAGCTTGCCGCCCAGTGCCCGCACCGCGACGAAGCGGCCGGGAGCGCTGGTGAGGTTCAGCCGCCGTACGGCGGGCGCCGTGACGACGACCGACGCACCCGGGCCGATCTCCAGGTCGGCACCCAGGAGCCACTCCCCCGGCGCGGTCTCCCGCAGCGCGGCCGGGTTCTTCACCAGCCGGCTCAACGCCGGCAACGACAGCTCACCGGCGCTCACCACGATCCTGCCGGCCGCCCGGTCGAACACCGCCCGGCTGCCCGCGGGTGCGGGCGCGGTGTCGGCGGCACCTGCCGCCGCTTCTCGTGTGCACGGCACCGCCGGATCCACGACCTCGGCGGCAGGCACGTCGCGCGGCACCAGCGGCGGCGGCTCGGGCTGGTCACAGCCCGCGAGCAACGCGCAGGCCAGTACGGACACGGCGGCCGTGCGGGCGGCGGTCCCGATCCCGCCTCGCCGGGGGCCGGGCATCACGCGGTCCCGACGGCGATGCGCTGCGTAGGCGGTTCGATCAGGGCCGGTTCGGCCACGGCGGAACCCGGGCCGCCGGGGCCGCCGGGCGGGCGCCGCCAACGCTGCCGCACGACCGCGGCCAGCTCGAGCACGACCGCCAGGACGACCAGCGGCGCGCCGATCGCGCCCAGCACCGAGAGCGGCGGCAGGCTCAGGTCGTTCAACCCCGCCATGGCGTAGGCCCCCCGGATCGACTGGAGCGCGTGCACCCGCGAGTCGGTGAGCAGGAACGGTGTTCCCTCGGCCACGTCGATCCCGACCGACACGGCCGCGATGTCGACGTTCGCGGCGTGGACCTGGTCCGGTGTCCGGGCCCGGATGCCCGTGTCGGTCTTGGTGATCGCGATCCGGGACACGGTCGTCGCCGCCTGGACGTCGATGCCCGTGTTGCCCCCGTCGATCCGCCCCCCGACGATCTGCCCGCCCGGGCTCAGCGCCCGCACGGCACTGTTCCGGACGCCCTCGGCGGTGAGGTCGCGGACGACCACGCCCGACGTGTCGGGGTTGGCCACGAAGCCGTCCTTGCCGCCGCTGATCGTCAGCCGGTCCGCGGTGATGTCGCCCGCGCCGCGCTGGATCGCCACCGCGGTGTTCGAGTCGGTGAGGGTCAGGTCGCGCAGGGCGATCCGGTGCGCGCCCACCGAGACGCCGAGGTCCGTGCCCTCGATCGTGGAGCCGGTCAGTTGCAGGTCGGTGGTGGTCTTCTCGACCACCACGCCCCGGCGCCCGCCCGTGACCGTCACCCGGTCCAGCACCACGCGGGAGCTGCTGACGTGCGTGTACACCCCGATCGGCTGGTCGACGGCGGTGAGCCCGGAGACGGCGACGTCCGTGCACCGGCTGATCTCCAGCCCGCCCTCGCCGTCGCCCGTCATGGTGATGCCGCTGATCCGCGGCCCGTTCTGGTTGACCACCGCGACGCCGAACGAGTGGTTGCGGCGCGTGGTGATCCCGGTGATCGCCCGCGCGGAGCCGGCTCCGGACACGACCACCCCGTTGCCGCCGTTCTCCTCGGCACGGACCCCGACCAGCGAGGTCCCGACATCACCGCGCAGCACCAGCCCGTCGGAGTCCGACTGTGTGACGGCCACGTCCTCCAGCCGCACGCCGGCGGAACCGGCCAGCTGGAGCCCGACGCTGTTGCGCGGCAGGTTCGTGCGGACCAGGGAGCCGCCGCTGCCGGAGCCGAAGCTCAGGCCGGGGTTGCCGGTCCGCTCGACCTTCGTCCCGAGGTCGCCGATCGTGGCGTCCACGGCGTCGAGCCGGCCGCCCCGGGCCACCGCCACGAACGGGCGGCCCGGGCCGACGGGCATGGCCGCGCCGGTGGCGGCATCGGCCGAGGTGACCGTGACGCCGCGCAGGTTCAGCCGCCCGCCGCCGGTGTGGATGGACGCGGCCGACGGGGCGGTCGAGCCACCGACGAGGGCCAGCGCGGTGACGGGGGCACCGACGTCGAGCGTCACCCCGACGCTGAGCACGAGCCTCGCGGAGAGCCGGGCCGCACCGCCGTCGACCGTCAGCCAACCGGACGGCACGTACGGCAGGAGTCCGCGCAGGGTCAGGTCACCCGCGGACCGGACGGTGTGGCGCTCCAGCCGCCCGCCCGCGACGGAGTCGATGCTGGTGCGGCGGACGATGATCATGCGGTCCGGGCGGCCGCGAGAGACCCACGTCGCCTGCGCCCGCTGCGTGGCCGCGGCGAGCTCGGCGGCCGTCTCGGCCCGCTCGCGCTCCTGGGCCGCGGCCACCTTGCGCTGGTGCTCGGCCGCGTCCGCGAGCGCCTCCAGCCTGGTCTTCTCGAGCTCGGCGGCGGTGGAGCCGGTCGGGGTCACCGGCGGGGCCGCGGTCGGCGCGGGGGCCGTTACGGACCCCGTGCCCGTCCCGGTACCCGTGCCCGTCCCGGTTCCAGTACCGGTGCCCGTCCCCGTTCCGGTGCTCGTGCCCGTCCCGGTGCCCGTGCCCGTGCCCGTCCCGGTGCCCGTACCCGTCCCGGTGCCCGTCCCCGTACCGGTGCCCGTCCCCGTCCCGGGGTTCGTGCCCGTCCCCGTACCGGTGCCCGTCCCCGTCCCGGGGTTCGTGCCGGTCCCCGTTCCGGTGCCCGTGCCCGTGCCCGTGCCCGTTCCGGGGCCGGGGACCGGGTTTTGCGCCGGCACCGGGACCGAGCCCGCGGCGCCGGTCGCGGCACTCGGTGCGGCCACCCCCAGCAGGCCGGCGACGAGCGCGGTCATCATCACGGCGGTGCGCAGAGATCTCATCCCGTCACCACCGCGGCCCGGAGGAGCCCACCGTTCCTGGGGATCGCCACCAACTCCTGCAGCTCGATCGACACCTGGGCACATTCCACCCGGAAGAAGTGTTCTGGACGTGCGACCTTTCGATGCCGGACGAGACACCGTTACGGGTGGAATCGATCGAGAGTGGAACGGGTGATCGGGCCCGCCCGGGCGACCCACCGCTCGACCGGCAGGTCGGCGACCCTGTGCGGCCCGCATCAGGCCACGCCGATGTGACCTACGCCATAGACAATCGCCCCGTTGTGATGACGAGAGCGCGGCACGGCCTACTTGGGCAGCCGCACGTCCCCGTCGGTGTTGCCGAACAGCGTGTTGTCCCCCGACGGCACGTCCGCCGTACCCGACGTCGAGATGCCGTAACGGCTGCGGAAGATCGTGTTGCCGCTGAGCGTGAACGGGTCGGTGATGTCCAGGTACACGCCGTAGCGCTGGTTCTGGCCGATCACGTTGTCGCGCACCGTCGTGCCGCCCGCGCGGCTCACCAGGCGGACGCCGTCCTGCTGGTTGGAGCGCACGTCGTTGCCCTCCAGGACGTTGTCCTGCGAGCTCTGGGCGACGGCGATGCCGGACTCGGTGTTGTCGTAGACCTTGTTGTCCCGGATCGTGTTGCCCGAGGACTCGTTGACGTTGATGCCTTGGGAGCCGTTGCGGAACGACTCGTTGCGCTCCACGGTGTTGCCGTTGGACCGCTGGTAGAGCACGATCCCGTGCTGCCCGTTGGCGTACACCACGTTGTCGCTGATCACCGAGTTGACGCAGTCCTCGGCCAGGATGATCCCGTGCTTGCCGTTGTCGTGCACGACGTTGTGGGCGATGGTCATGTCGTGCGACGAGGTGTGCGGGTCGATGCCGTACACCGTGCTCGCGTACACCTCGTTCCCGGTGACGACCAGGCCGCCCACCTCGTAGCTGTACACGCCGTAGTAGAGGTTCGAGACGACGCTGTCGGTGAGACGGCCGGTGGTGCCCGCGAGGCGCCAGGACAGCCCGTAGGACTCCACCTCGCCGAACCCGAGGAACCGCAGCTCGGAGCGGTCCACGGTCATCGTCGCGCCGTCGCGGGCGAGCAGGAAGCTGCGGCCGTCGGCGGGGGTGGTGTCGGCCTTGTTCGTCCCCGGGTCCCACGACGTGACGCACGTGCCGGTCACGGCGAGCTTCCCGCCCAGCACGCGCACCGCGACGAAGCGGCCGGGCGCGCTGCTGAGGTTCAGCCTGCGCACGTCGACCGTGAGCGACGCACCCGGCCGGATCTCGAGATCGGCACCCAGGAGCCACTCCCCTGGCGCCGTCTCGCGCAGCGCGGCGGGGTCGTTCACGAGCCGGCTCAGGGCCGGGAGCGACATCGCCCCGGCGTTCACGACGATCGCGCCGGCGACCCGGTCGAACACCGCGGCGCCGCCGGGTGGAGCCGGGGTGGAGTCCGCGGGCGCCGCGGCCGCCGCGCGGGCGCACGGCGCTGCGGGGTCGGCGGCCACGGTGGCGGGCACGGCCCGCGGCACCAGCGGCGGCGGTTCGGCCTGACCGCACCCGGCCAGCACCCCGAACGCCGTGAGGGCGACGACGATCCGTCTCATCTCGTCACCCGGTCCCGACGGCGACGCGCTGCTGCAGGGCCAGGCCGACGGGCACCTCGCCCGGACCGGCCGGTCCACCGGGACCGCGACGGCGTCGCAGCCACTGGCGCAGGACGACGACCAGCTCCAACAGCACCGCGAGCAGGATCAGCGGCGCCCCGATCGCACCCAGCACCGACAGCGGCGGGAGGCTCAGGTCGTTGTGCCCGCCGAACACCGCGACCCCGCGGATCGACTCCAGCGCGTGCACGCGGGAGTCGCTGAGCAGGAACGGCGTCCCGGCCGCGACGTCGATCCCGACGGACACGGCCG
This sequence comes from uncultured Pseudonocardia sp., assembly GCA_964247105.1. Classification (GTDB taxonomy): domain Bacteria; phylum Actinomycetota; class Actinomycetes; order Mycobacteriales; family Pseudonocardiaceae; genus Pseudonocardia. The sequence goes on along the minus strand of CAXTTN010000002.1, from coordinate 2,252 downwards.
CGACATCGACCTGGTAGGCGCGCACCTCGCCCGCTGTCCGCGCCCGGATGCCGGTGTCGGCCCGGTTGATCGCGACGCCCGAGACCATCGTGGGCGCCTGGACGTCGATGCCCGTCGAACTGCCGTCGATCCGCCCGCCCAGGAGCTGCAGGCCCGCGCTCAGCGCCCGCACGGCGCTGTTCGTCGTCCCTTCCGTGGTGAGGTTGCGGACGACGATGCCCGTCGTGCCGGGGTTGGCGACGAGGCCGTCCTTGCCGCCGGTGATCGTCAGCCGGTCGACGGTGATCGCGCCCGCGCCGCGCTGGATCGCCACGCCGGTGTTCGAGTTCGTGACCGTGACGTCGCGGAGCCCGATCCGGTGCGCACCCACCGACACTCCGAGATCGGTCCCGTCGACGCGGGAACCGGTCAGCCGCAGGTCGGTGGTGGTCTTCTCGACGACGACGCCGCGCCGCCCCCCGGTGACCGTGATCCCGTCGAGCGTGATGCCCGAGCTGCTGACGTGCGTGTACACGCCGATCGGCTGGTCGATCGCGGTGAAGCCGGTGACGGCGACCCCGGTGGAGTGACTGATCTCCAGACCGCCCGCCTCGTCGGCCGTCGTGGTGATGCCGGTGATCCGGGTCCCGGTCTGGCCGACCACGGCGACGCCGAACGCGTGGTTGGCGTTCGTGGTGATGCCGGTGACCGGACGGGGCGAGCCGACGCCGGACACGACCACGCCGTTGTCGCCGTTGCCGTCCGCATGGACCCCGACCAGCGCCGTGCCGACGTCGCCGCGCAGCACCAGCCCGTCGGAGTCGGACTGCGTGACCGTCACGTCCTCCAGCCGCACGCCGACGGACCGGTCCAGCTCCAGCCCGACGCTGTTGCGCGGCAGGCTCGTGCGCACCAGCGACCCGCCGCTGCCGGCGTTGTACGTGAGCCCGGGGTCGCCGGTGCGCTCGACCTTCGTGCCGAGGTCGCCGATCACCGAGTCCACGGCGTCGAGGCGGCCGCCGCGCGAGACGACGACGAACGGGCGGCCCGGGCCCACCGGCATGACCGCGCTCGTGGCGGCGTCGGCCGAGGTGACGGTGACGCCGCGCAGCAGCAGGCGGCCGCCCCCGGTGTAGATCGACGCGGCCGCGGGCGCGGCCGGGCCACCGGTGAGCACCAGCCGGGTGACGGGTGTTCCGACGTCGAGCGTGACACCGACGCTGAGCACGAGCACCGCGTCGAGGCGGGCGGTGGCGCCGTCGACGGAGAGCCAGTCCGACGGGACGTAGGGCCGCAGCGCGCCCAGCGTCATGTCGCCCGGGGAGCGGACGGTGTGGCGCTGCAGGCGCCCGCCCAGCACGCTGTCGATGCCGCTGCGGCGCACGACGATCATGCGGTCGGGACGGCCGCGCGCGATCCAGGTGGCCTGGGCCTGCTGGGCGGCGGCCGCCGCCTCGGCGGCCGTCTTCTCCCGTTCGCGGGCCTGGGCCGCGGCGACCTTGGCCTGGTGCGCGGCGGCGTCGGCGAGCGCCTCCTGGCGGTCGCGCGCGAGCTCGGCGGGGGTGGGGCCGCGGTTGGAGGTCGTCGGCGTCCTCCCGACCGGTGAGGGGAGCGGGGCGGTGCCGGAGCCGGTGCCGGTGCCCGGCGTACCCGAGCCGGTGCCGGAACCCGAGCCGGTGCCGGAACCCGTCCCGGTGCCGGAACCCGTCCCGGTGCCGGAACCCGTGCCGGTCCCGGAACCCGTACCAGTGCCGGAACCCGTGCCGGTCCCGAAACCCGAGCCGGTGCCGGAACCCGTGCCGCTTCCGGTGCCGCCGCCCGTGCCGGTTCCGGTGCCGCCGCCCGTGCCGCTCCCGGTGCCGCCGCCCGTGCCGGTTCCGGTGCCGCCGCCCGTGCCGGTTCCGGTGCCGGGCGTACCCGAGCCGGAGCCGGAGCCCGACCCGGTTCCCGAGCCCGTCCCGGAGCCGGTACCCGTCCCGGACCCGGTTCCCGAGCCGGTACCGGTCCCGGACCCGGTTCCCGATCCCGAGCCGCTGCCCGGATCCGTCCCGCCGGTTCCGGTGCCCGGGTCGGGGGTCTGGGCGGGCGCGACGAACGCGGTGGGCACCGGGGCCGCGACGGCGACCGGCGCCGTGGCCGCGAGCAGGCCGACCGCCAGCGTCGCGGCGGTCAGCAGGGTCCGAGCGGGCCTCATCCCGCCACCTCCACCGGGGCCGGCCCGTCGCCGGTGCGGACGACCTGGCCGTTCTCGACGGCGACCTCGCGGGTCAGCC
>CAXTTN010000001.1:54735-67195 GCA_964247105.1 uncultured Pseudonocardia sp. | reverse complement strand
GGTGTCGGCCAGTCCGCGCGCGGTGAACACGCCACCGAAACCCGCGCACGACTCCTCTCCCTCACCGTTGATCGACGACACGAGAACGGCTCGCGAACCCGTTTCCAGCACGGCGTCGGCGAAATCGTCGACGTCGTTGTTGGTGCCGATGTTGTACGGGCGGAAACCGTTCTCGGCCATGCCGATGGCCAGTATCCGGTTGGCGACCACGTGGATGTCGTGGCCGACCAGCCCCATGACGACGCCCGGTGCGCCCACTACGTCCGCAGTTGCGGCATGGGCAGCAGCGTCTGGCTCGACTTGACCTCCTTGACCCCCGGCTTGTCGAAGTGCCGGAAGCACGAGAACGAGTTCTCGTCGTGCTTGGCCAGGATGAAGGCCTGCAGCCGGGGGCTGGTCTCGTACATGGTCAGCATGTCCTGCTCGAACACGTTGCCGATCACGTCGGGGTTGCCCAGCTCGCAGATCATCACGTCGCCGTTGGAGTGCAGGTGCAGCTGCGCCTTGCCCTCGATGCAGCTGGCGTAGATGACGCCCGGGTCGCGGAAGAGCGGCTGCAGCCGCTTCCAGTGCTCGCTGCCGGGCCGGAAGTACGCCGACAGGCAGCTGAAGAACAGGGTGCAGCTCGGATCCCGCGACTCCACGAGGCGGGCGATGGACTCGCAGATCCGGTCGTGGTCGAGCGTGTTCTCGTAGCCCTGGTGCAGGCTCGGGATCTCCATCTGGATCTCGTGCTTGTGCACGCCGAGGCCGGCGGCGAAACGGTGGACCTCCGCCATGGTCTGCTCGGTCTCGTCGAACAGGATGGTCTCCACCACGGCCTCGATGCTCGGCGAGCGGACCGCCCTGTCGATCGAGTAGACGATCTTGCCGAACATCTTCTCGGTCACCTTGTAGAACGCCGAGTGGCTGGCGGCGTCGGTGTGGTTCAGGGAGAAGTGGAGAACGTCGAGGCCGGCGGCCTCCAGGCGTTCGAACTTCTCGTCGTTCAACACCGTTCCGTTGGAGTTGATCTGCGTCGAGATACCGCGTTCCGTGCAGTACTTGACGATTCCCTCGCAGACGTCGAACTCCAGCAGGACCTCGCCGCCGGAGAGCTTCACCCGTTCCAGGTCGGGCAGCGAGTCGATGACGCGGGCGACATCCTCCACCGAGAGGATCTTCCGCTCCAGCAGGTCGTACGCGCCGCAGTAGTCGCATCGGAAGTTGCAGCGAGAAGTGACACCGATCTCGATGGCCCGCAGATTTCCGGCGCCGACCTTCTCCATCTCCAAAGATTTGAACGCCAAGGCGATGACCCCCGTTTGTGAATGATCCAACTCGATCGCGCGGCGCACTCCATGTTACACTTTGTTTATCGTGGTAGTCAAGGCTACGGCGACAGTGGGAGGAAAGGTTACGTTCCCGTGAATCGTGACGATCTACTGGCGGCCGCGCAGCGGTTCGGTACCCCGCTCTACGTCTACGACCAGGCCGAAGTGCGGAAACGTGTATCCGATCTTCGGGGTTCCCTGCCCGCCGGTGCCCGCGTCCTCTACTCCCTGAAGGCGAATCCGCTCACGCCGTTGGTGGCCCAGGTGCGAGCCGCCGGATGCGGCGCGGAGGTGTCGTCACTCGGTGAGCTCGACATCGCGATGGCGGGTGGTTTCGATCCCGCTGAGGTGCTCTATACCGGCCCGGCGAAATCGGAGCCGGAGATCGATGCGGCGGTGGCCCGTGGGGCCGCGTTCTTCTCCGCCGAGTCGGCGCTCGAGCTGGCCCGGCTCGGTCGGGTGGCGGCCGCCCGCGACCGGCCGTTGCAGGTGCTGCTCCGCCTGCAGCCGGGTGACCGTCCCGCGTCGGGCCTGTCGATGGCCGACGGGCGGCAGTTCGGGTTCGAGCCCGCCGAGGCCGTGGCGGCCCTGCGGACGATCGGCGGCGGGGTGTCCGCGGCCGGGTTCCACGTCTACCTCGGCTCCCAGCTGGGCAGCGTGAAGGACCTCCTGGCCGGGTTCGCGAACGCGAAGGACGTCGTCGACCAGGTGGCCGACGCCGCCGGCGTCGCACCGCGCGTCGTCGACCTCGGCGGTGGCTTCCCCTGGCCGTACGCGGCGGCGGGCGCGGGGTGCGATCTCGCCGGCCTGCGAGAAGGGCTCGAGGAGCTGCTGGCCGAACCGGGCGGTCCCGAGGTGTGGTTCGAGACCGGACGCAGGCTGCTGGCCTCGGCCGGGCACCTGCTGGCCACGGTGGTCGACCGCAAGGAGCGGGCGGGCGGGACGATCGTCGTGCTGGACGCCGGGATCAACGTGCTCGGCGGCATGTCCGGGCTCGGCCGGGTGATGCGGCCGCGCGCCACGCTGGAGAACCTCTCGGCGACCGGCGATCCAGAGCCCGCGACCGTCGACGTGGTCGGGCCGCTGTGCACCCCGCTCGACCGGATCGCGGTGCGCACCGCGATCGACCGGCCGAACGTCGGCGACGTGCTGTGCGTACCCAACGTCGGCGCCTACGGCCTCACGGCCAGCCTCGTCGCGTTCCTCAGCCGGCCCGCCCCGCGGGAGGTGGTGTTCGACGGCCGCGAGCTCGTCGGCTCCTGGCAGCTGACCGCGCGCACCACCTGACCGGCTCACCTCACGAGGCCCTCGCTGGCGGTCAGCTCCTCACCGGCCCGGCGGGCCGCTGCGGGCCGCGCGAGCACGACCACGATCCCCACGACGATCCACACCGCCGAGACCGCCGGGTAGAGGCCCGCGGCGCCCTCCGGGTACGGGTCGACGTTGCGGAAGAGCGTGTACCCGATGAGCAGGAGCGCGAGCACCGGCACGACGACCTCCCAGCTCGCCACCTCGCGCCGGCCGGAGAAGAACAGCAGCCGCGCCGCGCCGATCGTCGCCAGCGCGTAGACGACGAGCAGGATGAGCGTCCCGATCGTGCCCGACGCGACGAACAGGTCGAAGGGTGCGCCGCCGAACACGAACCACGCCAGCGCGATGACGACGTACATCGCGACGACGACGGCGACCGTGCCCGGCACCGGCGTGCCGCGCGAGGTCGAGACGCGCCCGAGCCCGGCGGGGGCGATGCCGTCACGGCCCAGCGCGAACAGCAGCCGCGCCGCGCTGACCGCACAGGCGAGCGCGCAGCCGAACGCGCTGATCGCCGCCCCGATCGTGATGAGGTCCCCGACCCAGGCCGCGACGTAGGTCGTGCCCAGGTCGCCCAGCAGCGACGACGACTTCGTGAACGCCGCCACCCCGGCGTCGTCGGTGCCGAAGCCCATCACCTCGACGGCGGTGACGAACACGAAGTACACGCCGCCGAAGATCGCGGTGCCGAGGATGGCCCGCGGGATGCTGCGGCGCGGTTCCCTCGTCTCCTCGCCGAGCGTGGCGGCCGCCTCGAAGCCCGCGAACGACAGGAAGCCGAACACGATGCCGAGGAACACGGCGGACACGTCGGTGCCCGGGGCCACCGAGAACACCGACAGGTCGAAGGTGTGCCCGTCGGGCGCGGTGCCCGTGATCAGGCGTACCAGGATGACGACCGAGACGATGACGATGAGCGCCACCGTGGCGCCCTCGATGGTCAGCAGGGTGCGGGTGCCGCCCCGCACCGGGGCGACGGCCAGCGCGAGCACGCCGAGCAGCGCGATCGCCGCGACCAGGAAGCCCGCCCAGTCCGGCTGGTTGGTCCAGATCCCCAGGCTGTCCAGCGCAGCGGCACCGAAGATCCCGGCCGCGGTGGACGTCACGACGCCGTAGAAGACGTACGTGCCCAGCAGCGACCAGCCCGCCACCACCCCGGTGCGGGCCCCGAGCGTGGCGCCGACGAAGCCGTAGACGCTGCCCGCGTGGTGGAACCGCTGACACAGCCGCACGAACGTGTAGGCGATGAGCAACACGCCCACCGTCGCGAGGACGAACGCGAGCGGGACGGCCCGTCCGACCGTGCCCGCCGTGCCCTGGGGGTTGATGTTGGCGGCCATCGAGGGTGCCATCAACGCGAGCGACAGGCCGACGGCCTGCCACACGCCCAGCTCCCGCCTCAGGCCGGTACCGGTCACCGACTGCTGTGCCATGGGCGCAAAGCCTTGGTGAAGAGTGACCGAGGTGTCACCGGCTGTACGACGAAATCACCTGTTCGTACGAACCGTCGCCCTCGGTGGTCCCGCCATCCTGTCGCCATGACGACGCCTGATCCCCGCGCCCTCACCGCCGAACTCGTCGCCGCCGGAGTGGCCGGCGTGACGATCCACTGGGCCGACAACAACGGCATCCCGCGCTCCCGGACGGTCCCCGTGGCGTCGTTGCCGCGGGTCGCCGAGGTGGGGGTCGGGATCACGACCCTGTTCGCGGTGTTCGACAGCTCCGACGCCATCACGTTCGCCCACGAGCCGCTGGCGACCCCGTCGGGCGACGTCCGGCTGGTCCCGGTGCTGGACGAGCTCGTGGTGCTGGCCGGGCAGCCGGCGCTGGCCTGGGTGCCCGGCCGGCAGGTGGCGGCGGACGGCTCGGCATGGCCCTACGACCAGCGCGGGGTCCTGGAGCGGCAGGTCGAGGCGCTGGCCGCGGACGGGCTGAGCGCGAAGGTGGGCTACGAGCTCGAGTTCGGCGTGTTCCTCGACGACGGCGCCGAGGACCCGGTCCCCGCCCACTCGGGCCCGGCCTACAGCCCGCACGCGCTCGTCCCGATCGACGCGTTCATCGCCGACGTGCTGCGCGACAGCGCCGCGAACGGCCTCGAGCTGGGCCAGCTGCACGCGGAGTACGGGCCGGCGCAGGTGGAGCTGTCGCTCGCGGCCACCGATCCGGTGAGCGCGGCGGACGACCAGCTGCTGGCCCGCCAGACGCTGCGGGTCGCGGCGGCGCGGCACGGCCTGCGGCTGAGCTTCGCGCCGCTGCCCGCCACCACCGTCGCGGGCAACGGCTGGCACATCCACTCCTCGCTGTGGCGCGGGGACCGGAACCTGCTCGCCGGCGCCCCCGGCCCCGAGGGAGCCGCGTACGTGGCCGGGCTGCTGCGCGACCTCCCGGCGGTCGCCGCGGTCACCGCACCGAGCCAGGGGTCGCTGGCGCGGCTGCGGCCCGGGTTCTTCGCGGGCGCGTTCACGTTCTGGGGCGTGCAGAACCGGGAGGCGCCGCTGCGCTTCGTCCCGGGTACGGCCCTGCTCGGGGACGGCAACGCGAACGTCGAGCTCAAGACGTCCGACGCGTCGGCCAACCCCTACCTCGCGCTCGCCGCCGTGCTGGCGGCCGGGCGGGCGGGTGTCGCGGAGGGGCTGACGCTGCCGGCCCCGGTCCAGTCCGACCCCGGCGCGTGGACGGCCGACGAGCGCGCCGAGCAGGGGATCGCGGCGTTGCCGTCGACCGCGCAGGAGCAGGAGAAGGCCCTGACCGACTCGCCGCGGGTCGCGGGCGCGCTGGGGCCCGAGGTCCTCGGCGCGTTCCTGGCCGTGCGCCGCTCCGACGCCGCGGCGGCGAGCGACCGCGCCGTCGACGACGTGCTGGCCGGGCTGCGCTGGCGCTACTGACTCTTGGCAAGGGCGCGGCCGGCTGGTACGAAGGTCGCCATGGCCGCCGGCACCCCCCTCGTGCGGCGCCGGCACGTCGACCACGGCCTGGTCTCCACGTGCGCCTGTCCAGGATCCCGCTGATCGTTCCCCCTTCAGCCGGATCCGAAAGGCCCACCCCTTCCGTCATGAGCACCGACATCGACACGTCCGCGCCCGCAACCGACCGGGACGCCGCACTCAACGAGATCATCACCGCCACCGCCGCCGCGGTGGCCGACGACGTCGACAACGCCGGCGTCGTCTTCCGCGCCACCGGCGAGGGGGTGCGGCAGGTCGCCAGCGAGATCCGCATCGGCGACCACCGGATCACCGTCGACGAGCCGCCCGCCCTCGGCGGTGAGAACACCGATCCCAACCCCGTCGAGGCGGCGCTGGCCGGGCTGCTGTCCTGCCAGGTCGTCACGTACCGGTTCTGGGCGGCGAAGCTGGGCATCCCGTTCGACCGGATCCGGGTCGAGACCGAGGGCGATCTCGACGTGCGCGGCTTCTTCGGCCTCGACGACGTCGTCCGGCCCGGGTTCGGCGAGGTCAGGGTCAAGGTGACGCTCGACGGGCCGGCCGGGCCGGAGCGCTACCGTGAGCTGCAGGAGACCGTGGACCGGCACTGCCCCGTGCTCGACCTCTTCAGCAACTCCACCCCGGTCGTCACGACGCTCGTCGCGGGCTGACCCAGACCGAGCGAGGATCCTTCACCCATGGCCGATCGTCAGTGGGGATTCGCCACCCGAGCCGTGCACGCGGGTGGCACGCCCGACGCCGTCACCGGGGCTCGCGCGGTGCCGATCTACCAGACCACCGGCTTCGTCTTCGACGACACCACCGACGCGTCGGCGCTGTTCGCGTTGCAGAAGTTCGGCAACATCTACAGCCGCATCGCCAACCCGACCGTCTCGGCGCTGGAGGAGCGGCTGGCGAGCCTGGACGGCGGGCTGGGCGCGGTCGCCACGGCGAGCGGGCAGGCCGCGGAGTTCCTCACCTTCGCGAGCCTGGCCGGCGCGGGCGACGGCATCGTCGCCGGCGCGGGGCTGTACGGCGGCACGATCACCCAGCTCGACGTCACGCTGCGCCGCTTCGGCGTGGAGACGACGTTCGTGCCGGGCACCGATCCGGAGCTGGTCGCCGCGGCGATCACCGACCGCACGAAGGTCGTGTTCGCCGAGGCGATCTCCAACCCGTCCGGCGAGATCGCCGACATAGCCGCTCTCGCCGACGTGGCGCACGCGGCGGGCGTCCCGCTGGCCGTGGACGCGACGCTGGCGACGCCGTACCTGTGCCGCCCGATCGAGCACGGCGCCGACATCGTGATCCACGCCGCCACGAAGTTCCTGGGCGGGCACGGCACCACGCTGGGCGGGGTGATCATCGAGGCGGGCCGGTTCGACTGGGGCAACGGCCGCTTCCCGACGATGACGGAGGCCGTCCCGTCCTACGGCGGCCTGTCGTGGTGGGGCAACTTCCAGGAGTTCGGCTGGCTCACGAAGGTGCGTGCCGAGCAGCTGCGCGACATCGGGCCGTCGCTCTCGCCGCACAGCGCGTTCCTGCTGCTGCAGGGCGTCGAGACGCTGCCGCAGCGGATGGCCGCGCACGTGGCGAACGCGCGCGCCGTGGCCGGGTGGCTGGCGGCCGACCCCCGCGTGACCTACGTCCGCTGGGCCGGGCTCCCCGACCATCCCCACCACGAGCTGGCCGCGCGCTACACCCCCGAGGGGCCCGGCGCGGTGTTCGCGTTCGGGGTGCGCGGGGGGCGGGCCGCGGGCGAGCGCTTCATCGGCGCGGTGGAGCTCGCGAGCCACCTCGCCAACGTCGGGGACGCCCGCACGCTGGTGCTGCACCCCGCGTCGACGACGCACCGGCAGCTCACGCCCGAGCAGCTGGAGGACGCCGGGGTGCCGGAGGATCTCGTGCGGATCTCCGTCGGGCTGGAGGACGTCGACGACATCCTCTGGGACCTCGACCAGGCGCTCGCCGTGGCCACGAAGGACGAGCGATGAGCGAGTGGGTCGACCCGGGGGCGCTGGAGCGGCAGGCCATCCTGCTCCGGACGCGGTCCGTCGCCGTGGTCGGCGTCTCCGGCAAGCCGCAGCGCGCCAGCAACTTCGTCGCGACCTACCTCCTGGCCAGCACGAACTACGACGTCTACTTCGTCAACCCGAACGAGACCGAGGTGCTCGGCAGGCCCGTCCACCCGACGTTGGCGTCGCTGCCGGTCGCCCCGGACCTCGTCGACGTGTTCCGCAGGCCCGCCGATCTCCCGGACGTGCTCGCGGACGCGATCGACGTCGGCGCGTCGACGTTCTGGCTGCAGTTCGGGCTGTTCGCGCCCGAGATCGCCCGCAAGGCCGAGGCGGCCGGGCTGGCCGTGGTGATGGACCGCTGCCTCAAGATCGAGCACGCCCGGTTCCACGGTGGACTGCACCTGGCCGGCTTCGACACCGGAGTGATCAGCTCCCGCAAGCAGCAACGCTGACATCCACGACAAGGAGCACGACATGACGACCACCGAGAACCCGACGGCCGACAACGGCGTCGACGTCCCCTTCCTGCTCGGTGCGCGCACCGCGCTGTCCGAGGCGCCCGCCGGGGCCCAGTTCCAGTGGCGCGCGGAGACCGAGTGGGTCACGGGCACCCACTCCCGCGGCACGGTGAAGACGTTCTTCGGGCTCGGCGAGGAGCAGGAGCACACCTCGTCGTTCACGTTCGACGCCGACCACCCGCTGCAGTTCTCCGCCGAGGACAAGGGCGCCACCCCGGTGGAGATCCTGCTGGTCTCCCTCGGCGCCTGCCTGACCGGCGGCGTCGCCTCGGTCGCGCAGCTGCGCGGGATCCAGCTCCGCTCGGTGAAGGCGACCGTCACCGGGGAGCACGACATCCTCGGCATCCTCGGCGCCGATCCCGAGGTGCCCAACCGCTTCACGAGCATCAAGGTCCACTTCGACGTGGACGCCGACGCCACGCCGGACGAGATCGCCGCCGTGGTGGCCCAGTCGCAGAAGCGCTCGGCCGTCTACGACAGCCTCACCAACCCGGTCGCGGTCGCGGTCGAGGTCAACTGACCATGCCGGACGTGACCGCCGTCGTCATCGGCGGCGGCCACAGCGGGCTCGCCGTGAGCCGCCACCTCACCGAGCGCGGCATCGACCATGTCGTGCTCGAACGCGGTGAGGTGGCGAGCTCGTGGCGCACCCGGCGCTGGGATTCGCTGCGCCTGCTCACCCCCAACTGGTTGAGCAGGCTCCCCGGCTACGCCTACCGCGGCGACGACCCGGACGGCTACATGTCGGCGCCGGAGGTCGTGGCGTTCGTCGAGGACTACGCCAAGGAGATCGCCGCGCCGGTCCGGGCGAACACCGCGGTCACCGCCGTCCGCCGCACGGACGGCGGGTACGTCGTCGAGACCGACGAGGACACGTGGCGGTCCCGCACCGTCGTCGTCGCCGCGGGCGGCGCGACGGTCCCGTCGGTGCCCGAGCTCCGCGCGGGCGTGCCGGCCGGCGTCGAGCACCGGGTCGCCGGGGCGCCGACACGGGATCCGACCGGGTACCGCAACCCCGGTGACCTGCCCGAGGGCGGCGTGCTCGTGGTCGGGCCGTCCGCGAGCGGGATCCAGATCGCGCAGGAGGTGCACGCCTCCGGGCGGCCGGTGACGCTCGCCGTCGGCGAGCACGTGCGCATGCCCCGCACCCACCGGGGCCGCGACGTGCTGTGGTGGATGGACGCCACGGGCCTGTTCGACGACCGCTACGACGAGATCCCGGACCTGCTGCGCGCCCGCCTGCTGCCCTCGATGCAGCTCATCGGCACCCCCGAGCGCGCCACGCTCGACCTCGCCACGCTCAGCGGGGCCGGCGTCCGGCTCGTGGGACGGCTGGCCGGGGTGCGGGACGGGGTGGCGCAGCTGTCGGGCTCGCTGCCCAACGTCTGCATGCTCGCCGACCTCAAGATGAAGCGGCTGCTCGCGGGCTTCGACGAGTGGGCGGGGCTGCCCCCGGGCGAACCCGTGGCGCCGACGCCCGTCCCGGTGCCGAGCCCGCAGGAGCTCGACCTGCGCAGCGGCGAGATCCGCACGGTCGTCTGGGCCACGGGGCTGCGCCCCGGCTTCGGCTTCCTCGCCGGGCTCGGCGACGTGTTCGACCGCAAGGGTCGCGTCCGCCACGACGGCGGTGTCGTCACCGCGAGCCCCGGCCTCTACGTGATCGGCCTGCCGTTCCTGCGGCGGCGCAAGTCCACCCTCATCGACGGCGCCGCACCCGACGCCGCCGACATCACCGCGCACCTCGCGGCCCACCTCGCCGCGCCTGCGTGATCCCTACCCCGGGAGCCCCACCATGACCACCGCCACCACCCACACCGGCGTCCCGCTCTCGGTGCTCGACCTCGCCCCGATCGCCGAGGGCTCGACGGTCGCCGACGCCCTGCGCAACACCCTCGACCTGGCCCGCGAGGCCGAACGGCTGGGCTACCGCCGCTACTGGCTCGCCGAGCACCACCTGAACCCCGGCGTGGCCGGCGCGTCGCCGACGCTGCTGATCGACGCCGTTGCACACGCCACGTCGACGATCCGGGTCGGCTCCGGCGCGGTGCAGACCGGGCACCGCACCCCGCTGTCGGTGGTGGAGGAGTTCGGCACGCTCGACGCGCTGCACCCGGGGCGGATCGACCTCGGGCTCGGCCGTTCCGGGGGGCCGCGCGCCGTCGCCGCCGCCGAGGAGGCGACGGAGGCCCGCGTGGTGGGCGGGGTGCTGATCCCGAAGCCGTTCTCCTTCGCCGGGCTGCTGGGCTCGCCGCGGTTCCGGGCCCAGATCGCCCTGCTGCGCCAGCCGGAGGCGAAGACCCCGGCCTACGAGACGATCGTCGACGAGGTGCTGGCGCTGCTCGAGGGCCGCTACCGCAGCGCCGAGGGCGTCGCGGTGCACGCGATGCCCGGCGAGGGTGCGGCGGTGGAGCCGTGGGTGCTGGGCAGCAGCGGTGGGGACAGCGCGGTCGTGGCGGGGGAGCGCGGCCTGGCGTTCGCGACGAACTACCACGTCAGCCCGGCGACGATCCTGGAGGCCGTGGAGGCCTACCGCTCGGCGTTCCGGCCGTCGGCGCGGCTCGCGGCGTCCTACGTGATGATCTCCGCGGACGTCGTGGTCGGCCCCGACGACGCGGCGGCGCGGCGGCTGGCGGCCGGGTACGGGCCGTGGGTGCACAGCATCCGCAGCGGTGCGGGCGCGATCCCGTTCCCGCGGCCGGAGACCGCCGCGGGTTTCCCCTGGACCGAGGCCGACCGGGAGCTGGTCGCCGACCGGATCGCGACCCAGTTCGTCGGGTCGGCGGCCACGGTCGCGGACCGGCTGCAGGCGCTGCGGGACGTCGTCGACGCGGACGAGCTGCTGGTCACGACGATCACGCACGAGCACGCCGACCGGGTCGCGTCCTACGCGCTGCTGGCGCAGGAGTGGAGCAGGCGGGGCGCGCTCGTCAGGTCCTGATCGTGCGGCGGCGCAGCACGTCGGCGAGCTCGGTGGCGACGGCGTGCAGCGGCCCCGGGTCGCGGGCGGCGCGGGCGAGCAGCAGCGCTCCCTCCATCCCCGCGACGACGAGCATCGCGAGCGACGCGGCCCCGGGCTCGTCGACGCCCTGCTCGGCGATGGACCGCCGGAGCACCGCCTGCCAGCTCTCCAGGGCGGCCGCGCTCGCGGCGGCCAGCACGTCGGAGACCGGAGCCGTCTCCAGCGCCACGGTCGCGACCGGGCACCCCGCCGCCCAGCCCCCGGCCACGAGATCGGACGCGGCGCGATCGGCCCAGCGCAGCACGGCGTCGGCCGGGTGCGCGCCGCGGGTGGCGGCCCGCAGCCCGCGTTCGATCTCGGCTGCCGACGCGGCGAGCGCGTCCGCGGCGAGCTGCTCCTTGCCGCCGGGGAAGTGGTGGGCCTGCGATCCCCACGGCGCGCCGCTCTCGGCGACGACCTGGCGCCACCCGGTGGCGGCGTAGCCCTGCGTGCGGAACAGCCGCGCGGCGGTGGCGACCATCCGGTCGCGCGAGTCGGTACGGCGGGGCACGGGAACGATCCTAGACGTTGACAGGACGGTCGTCTTAGTAAGACAGTCGTCCTATGAAGCAGATGGTGCTGGACGGTCCGGGTGCGGTGCGCTGGGCCGACGTCGAGGAGCCGGTGATCGACGGGCCGGGGGCCGCGCTCGTCCGGCCGCTGGCCGTGGCGACCTGCGACCTGGACCTCGCGGTCCTGGACGACCGCTACCCGCTCCCCGGGCCCTACCCGCTGGGCCACGAGGGCGTCGCCGAGGTGGTCGCGGTGGGGACGGACGTCGGGTCCGTGCGGGTCGGGGACCGGGTGGTCGTGCCGTTCCAGATCTCGTGCGGTGAGTGCGCGCCGTGTCGCCGCGGCCGGACGGGCAACTGTGCCGCCCACCCGTGGATGTCGAGCTACGGCCTGGGCGCGATCGGGGGGACGCGGTGGGGCGGCTTCCTGGCCGACCTCGTCGCCGTCCCCCACGCCGACGCCATGCTGGTCCCGCTGCCCGCGGGGCTGGACCCGGTCGAGGTCGCGAGCCTCAGCGACAACATCCCCGACGCCCTGCGCACGGTCGGCCCGCCACTGGAGGAGAACCCCGGCGCGGACGTCCTGGTCGTCGGCGCGGCCGCCGGCCTGGCCTCGATCGGGCTCTACGCCGCGGGCATGGCGGTCGTCCTCGGCGCGGCGCGGGTCGTCTATCTCGACGAGGACCCGGGCCGGCTGGCGGTGGCGGAGAAGCTCGGGGCCGAGGTGGTCGAGGGGCCGCCGCCGCGCAAGGCCGGCCGCTTCGCCGTCACCGTCGACATCACCCCCGGTCCCGACGGGACGCTGATCCCGGTGCTGCGCGCGCCCTCGGCCTCGGCGATCGGCAGCCTGGGCCATCTCGCCGCGC
>CAXTTN010000001.1:20751-54725 GCA_964247105.1 uncultured Pseudonocardia sp. | reverse complement strand
GCCGTCGAGAGCACGGCGGCCGACGGCACCTGCACCGTGCCGTCGATCCATCCGGCGGACGTGGCGTTGCCGATGCTCGCCATGTACTCGCGCGGGATCACACTGCGCACCGGCCGCTGCCACGCCCGCGCGGGCCTGCCTGCCGCGCTCGACGTCCTGGCCGCGGGCTTCCGGCCCGGGCTCGTCACCACGGCGGTGATCGACGCGGCGGAGGCCGCCGACGCGCTGCCCCGGGTGTCGGGGAAGACCGTGATCCGCTGCTGAGCGATCAGACCGCGGTGAACCCCTTCGCCCGGCCGGGGTCCTGCGGTCCCCACAGCGTGGTGGTGACCTCCCGGCGGACGACGGGCGCGACCTCCTCCGCGAAGCGCGTCAGCACCTCCTGCTGCTGGGCGTAGGGCAGCGTCGGGTTCACCGACACCGACTGCACGTCGTGGCGGAACGACTTGTGGTAGTCGATGATCTTCGCCGCCACCCGTTCCGGCGTGCCCACCAGCGCGGGCCCGTGCGCGACGGCCTCCTCGATGGTCGCGAACGAGGTGGCCTTGCCCGGGCGGGTGTCACCGGCGTGCGCCGCCCGCATCCGGGCCGCGAAGCCCTCGTAGATCGGGCGGTACTGGCGGATCGCCTCGTCGTCGGTGTCGGCGAGGAACAGCCCGCCCGACCCGGAGCCGACGTAGCCGAGCGCCGGGTCGTGGCCGTTCGCCTCCAGCTGCTCGCGGTAGCGGTCGATCAGGACGAGGTAGTTCTCCCGCGGCTGCAACGCGTTGGCGGAGAAGATCGGGTCGCCCCACCTCGCGGCGAGGTCGACCGCCGCGGTGGACGTCGCCGAGCCGTGCCAGATGCGGAACGGGCCGCCGTACGGGCGCGGGAACGTGGTGACGTCGTGCAGGTCGGCGTGGTGGACGCCCTCCCACGACACGCCCTCCTCGCGCAGCAGCCGGCGCAGGAGCTCGTAGTTCTCCGTGAGGTACTCGTACTGCCTGGAGATGTCGAGGCCGAAGAGCGGGAAGTGCTTGTCCTCGTTGCCCTTGCCGATGACGATCTCCAGCCGGCCCCCCGAGAGCTGGTCGACCGTGGCGTAGTCCTCGGCGACCCGCACCGGGTCGAGCAGCGACAGCACCGTGACGCCCGTGCTGAGCAGGATGCGGTCGGTGGCCTGGGCGATGGCACCCAGCAGCACGGTCGGCGCGGACGAGACGAAGGCGCCCGCGTGGCGCTCGCCCACCGCGTAGGAGTCGAAGCCGAGCCGCTCGACCAGCACGGCGGTCTCCACCACGCGCTTCAGGCGCTCGTGCACGGAGATCAGCTCACCGGTGACGGGATGCGGCGCGTGCGGGACGATGTCGAGCACCTGGAACCTCATGGCGATCGCTCCTCCTTGTGGGGGTCAGAGTGTTGCGGGCGGGTTGACCTGCGACGTCGGGATGCCGGAGCCGGCGATGCCCCACTTGGCGAAGATCTTCGCGTAGTCGCCGGTGGCGATCAGCTTGTTCACGGCGTCGCTCAGCGGCTTGCTCAGCGGGGAGCCCTTGGCGGTCACGAACCCGACGGGCGTGGTGCTGATCTCGCTGAGGAACTTCGTGTTCGCCACGTGGGCTGCGTCGTACTTGAGGCTCAGCGTCGGTCCGAAGTAGACGTCGACCTTGCCGTTCGCGAGGCCCAGGAAGATCGGGCCGGTATCGGCGAAGTACTGCACCACGTAGGGCTTCCTGCCCGCGGCCTCGCATTTCGCGGCCGAGCTGGTGAGGATCTGCTGGAACGTCGAGCCGGGCGCCGTGGCGATGTTGAGCCCGCACAGGTCGGTGAGGTCCTTCACGGTGTCGAGGGCGACGGCGTTCGAGGCGAGGAACGCCTGGCCGTCGTTGAGGTAGGTCGCGAAGTCCACGACCTGCTCGCGGGCCTTCGTGACGCCGAAGTTGTCCTGCCCGACGTCGAACTTGCCGTTCTGCACGCCCGGGATGATCGTGGCGAACGTGCCGTTCTCGATCTGCCAGTTGACGCCGAGCACCTTCGCGACCGCGTTGCGCAGGTCGACGTCGAGGCCGATGTCGGTGCCGTCGGGCGCCTGACCGGCGTTCGGGAGCCCGGCCGTGCCCGGGGCGAGGGTGGTGCCGAGCCGGATCGTGCCGCTGCTCGCCACGGCGGCGGGCAGCTCGGCTTTCAGCGCCGGGTCGGTGGCGATCGAGGACACCACGTCCTGGGTGGGATAGGTGTCCGCCGACGGGGCGGGGGCACTGCCCGTTGCGGTCGACGAGCCGCAGGCGGCGAGGAGCGCGGTGGCGGCGAGGGCGGCGACGGCCGCGGAGATCCGGTGCGTGGTCACGCCGGTCCTTTCGGTGGAGGGGAGTCAGAGGACCGCGGTGAGGAACGCACGCGCGCGGTCGTTGCGGGGGTCGGTCAGCACGTCGCCCGGCGGGCCGGACTCGAGGATGCGGCCGCCGTCGAGGAACACCACGGTGTCGGCCACCTCGCGGGCGAACCCGATCTCGTGGGTCACCACGACCATGGTCATGCCGCTGCGGGCCAGGTCCTTCATCACGGCCAGGACGTCGCCGACGAGCTCGGGATCCAGCGCGCTCGTCGGCTCGTCGAACAGCATCAGGCGGGGTTCCATGGCCAGCGCGCGGGCGATGGCCACGCGCTGCTGCTGGCCGCCCGACATCTGGCGGGGGTAGGAGTCCTCGCGCCCGGAGAGCCCGACGCGGTCGAGCAGCTCGCGCGCGTGGGCCACCGCCTCCTTGCGGGGCCTGCGCGCCACGGCGATCGGCGCCTCGACGATGTTCTCCAGCACCGTCATGTGCGGGAACAGGTTGAACTGCTGGAACACCATCCCGATCCGGGCGCGCTGGCGCGTGGCCGCCGAGGGCGCCAGCTCGTGGAGGCGGTGGCGGTCGTAGCGGTAGCCGATGATCTCGCCGCCCACCTCGACGAACCCCGCGTCGAGCTTCTCCAGGTGGTTGACGCAGCGCAGCAGCGTGCTCTTGCCCGAGCCGGACGGGCCGAGCAGCACCGTGACCCCGCCCTCGGCCACGTCGAGGTCGACGCCGTCGAGCACGACGTGGCTGCCGAAGCTCTTGCGGAGGCCGCGGATCCGCAGCAGCGGGGCGGTCACGTCAGCCGCCCGAACAACGGCAGGTTGGCCCGCGTGACCTGCCAGAACCCCGGACCGCCGCCGCGCGCCGTGCCCCGGGCGTAGTGGCGCTCCACGAAGTACTGCCCGATCGACAGCAGCGTCGTCAGCACGATGTACCAGATCGTGGCCACCAGCAGCAGCGGGATGATCAGGAAGTTCTGGTTGTAGATCAGCTGCGCCGAGTACAGCAGGTCCTGCACCGCGATGACGCTGACGATCGCGGTGGCCTTGAGCATCCCGATCAGCAGGTTGCCCGAGGCCGGGATGATCGCCGGCATCGCCTGCGGCAGCACGATCCGGCGGAAGATCCGCCGTCCCGACAGGCCCAGCGACTGCGCGGCCTCGGTCTGGCCCTTCTCGACCGCCAGCAGCCCGCCGCGGATGATCTCCGCGGAGAACGCCCCGACGTCGAGGGTCAGCCCGACGAACGCGGCCAGCAGCCCGGTGAACAGGTGCGCGGTCTGCACCGTCACGAACGACGGGCCGAACGGGATGCCGAGCGAGAGCTGCGGGTAGAGCGACGCGAGCTCGTACCAGAACAGCAGCTGGACCAGCGGCGGCACCGACCGGATCAGCCACACGTAGCCGAAGCTGATCGTGCGCAGCACCGGGTTGCTCGACAGCCGCATCACCGCGAGGACGACGCCGAGCACGTACCCGCAGACCATCACGGCCGCGGTGAGCCACACGGTGAGCAGCAGCCCGCGCAGGATCGAGGCCTCGGTGAAGTAGGCGGCCACGACGTCCCACTGGAACCGCGGGTTGGTGATCAGCGTGTGCACGACCATCGCGAACAGCACCAGCACCGCCGCGGCGGCCACCCACTGCCCGGGGCGCCGCCGGGGCACCACCGTGGCGGCGAGCAGCTCGTCGTCAGCGAGGGTGGTGGTGGCGAGGTCGTCGAACGTCCTCGAGGTGGTCATGGGTCGACTCCTGCGGCACGGGAAGACCCCGCCCGCGGATGCCGTCGGGCGTGGTCAGGATGCGCGAGCGGGACAGCCCGTGGTGCCGACGTGGCAGTGGTCGATGTGGCGGCGGCGCGTCGGAACGATCACGACGTGCACCTCCGTCCCGGTCACTGCTGGTCCCGCAACGATGGTAGGTCGTCCGGCGCGCTGTCGCATTGCCTGCGCTCGGACCGTCGGGTACACATGGGCTCATGCTGCACACGGTCCTGGTCCGGCGGATCGCCGTGGACCTGTGCCGGCTGTGCTCGGTGTCGAGTTGTCGCTGATCTCCGGTCGCGCCCCGCAGCCGTCACCGCCTCCGAGAAGAGACGTCCATGTCCCCGCTCCGCCCGCCCGTGGGGTTGCACTGGTTCCTGCCCACCTCCGGTGACGGGGCCTCGCTCGTCGCGTCCGGTGAGGCGAGCCGCTCGGCCGAGATCGACCGTCCGACGCGGCGGCAGGTCGACGCCCACGCGTCGTCGCTGGAGCACCTGATCCGGGTGGCGATGGCGGCGGAGGACGCCGGCTTCGACGCGGTCCTGACCCCCACCGGCTCGCACTGCCCCGACGCGTGGATCACCACGGCCGCGCTGAGCCAGTGGGTGTCGCGGCTGCGGTTCCTCGTCGCGTTCCGGCCGGGCACCATCACGCCGACGCTGGCCGCGCAGCAGGCGGCGACCTTCCAGCACCTGACCGGGGGCCGGCTCGCGCTGAACATCGTCACCGGCGGGGAGGACGACGAGCAGCGGCGCTTCGGCGACCCCCTGGACAAGGACGGCCGCTACGCGCG
Organism: uncultured Pseudonocardia sp.; assembly: GCA_964247105.1. Lineage (GTDB taxonomy): Bacteria > Actinomycetota > Actinomycetes > Mycobacteriales > Pseudonocardiaceae > Pseudonocardia. The sequence goes on along the minus strand of CAXTTN010000001.1, from coordinate 49,852 downwards.
CACCGACGAGTTCCTGACCGTGCTGCGCGGGGCCTCGACGGGGGAGCCGTTCGACTTCGTCGGCGAGCACCTGTGGGCCGAGGGGGCCATCGCGCCGCTGGCCCGCCGGCCGCCGGAGATCTGGTTCGGAGGCTCGTCGGACGCGGCGGTGGCCGTCGCGGCGAAGCACGCCGACGTGTACCTGACCTGGGGGATCCCGCCGCCCGCCGCGGAGGAGCACATCGAGCGGGTGCGCTCGGCGGCGGCCCGGTACGGCCGCACGCCGCGGTTCGGGATCCGGCTGCACGTGGTCAGTCGTGACACGGCAACGGAGGCCTGGAACGCGGCGGAGGCGCTGATCGCGGGCGCGGACGTCGCCGCCGCGCAGCGGGTGCTCTCGACGCTGCAGAGCGTCGGGCAGCGGCGGATGACGGCGCTGCACGGCGGGCGGCTCGACCGGCTGGAGGTCTACCCGAACCTGTGGGCCGGGGTCGGGCTGGTGCGGGGCGGGGCCGGAACGGCGCTGGTCGGCAGCCACCGGCAGGTGGCCGAGCGCATCGCGGAGTACCGGGCGGCGGGGTTCGACGAGTTCATCCTCTCCGGCTGGCCCCACGACCGTGAGGCGCGGCGGTTCGGCGCGTCGGTCGTCCCCGAGCTGCAGGCCCTCGGTCTGGGGGCCTGACGTGGCCGGGGCCACGTGGCGGAGCTAGACGACCACGACGGCGAGGGTGCGGGGCCCGTGCACGCCCTCCACCCGTTCCAGCTCGATGTCACTGGTGGCCGAGGGGCCGCTGATGAAGGTGGTCGGCCGGGTGGGGTCGAGCCGGGCGAGCAGCTCCGGCACCGTCTCGACGACCTGCTCGGCCCGCACCACGCAGACGTGCACGTCGGGGACCAGCGTGATGGCCCGGCGGCCCTGGTCGGGGGAGCCGTCCAGCGCGATCGTGCCGGTCACGGCGCAGGCCGCGGCGCAGGCCGTGACCACGGCGGCGTACCCGTCGAGCTCGGGCGGGGAGAACCCAGCGTCGACGACGCCCTCGGGCCACCAGCCGCCGGGGAGGCCCGGCGGCACGAGCACCGGCCCGGTGACCCCGTCCAGCGCGGTCCGGATCGCGGCATGGACGCCGTCGCGCGCGTCGATGACGGTGGCCTTGTAGTCCTGCAGCCGGTCGACCAGCAGCTCCAGCACCGCGGGCGAGCCCGGCGCGTGGGCCCCCGTCCGGTGGTACTCGCGGGGGACCTCGGGCGGCGCGGGATGGCCGGCGGCGCCGTTCGCTCCGCGGATCCGGCGCAGGATGTCCTCGCGGGCGCTCATCCCGACCCCCGTTCGCGGGCCCACCACTGCCGGAAGGTCTCAGCGGGTGGGCGCGGGGCGTCGCGGCTGGCGGTCCAGGCCGAGAGCGGCGGGGGCAGGGCGGAGATGCGGCCGGTGGAGCGGCCCAGCAGGCGGCCGAGCCGCGAGGCGGTCTCCGCGGCGCCGAACCGGCCGGGGGTGGACATGGCCCAGGACGCGGCGGCCATCGCGACCGCCTCGGCCGAAGGAATGCCGCCACGGTTCGCGTCGACGTGCTGGGCGCGCAGCTTCACCAGCAGCGACGGGATGTCGATGCGGACCGGGCAGGCGTCGAAGCAGGCCCCGCACAGCGACGAGGCGAAGGGGAGCGACGCGTTGTCCTCGACGCCGGTGAGCTGCGGCGACAGGACGGCGCCGATCGGGCCCGGGTAGACCGAGCCGTAGGCGTGCCCGCCCGCGCGCTCGTAGACGGGGCAGACGTTGAGGCACGCCGAGCACTTGATGCAGTGCAGCGCCGCGCGCCCGACGTCGTCGGCGAGGGTGGCGGTGCGGCCGTTGTCGAGCAGCACGAGGTGGAAGGCCTGCGGGCCGTCGCCGGGGGTGACACCGGTCCAGGCCGAGGTGTACGGGTTCATCCGCTCGCCGGTCGAGGAGCGGGGGAGCAGCTGCAGGAACACCTCGAGATCGGTCCAGGTGGGCACGACCTTCTCGATGCCCATCACGGTGATCAGCGTCTCGGGCAGGGTCAGGCACATCCGGCCGTTACCCTCGCTCTCGACGACGAGCAGCGTGCCGGTGTCGGCGACGGCGAAGTTGGCGCCGGACACGGCGACCTTCGCCCGCAGGAACCGCTCCCGCAGGTGCTTGCGCGCAGCCATTGCGAGCAGCCGGGGCTCGGAGGTCAGCTCGGGATCGACGCCCGGCATCGCGCGCAGGAAGATCTCGCGGATCTCGGCGCGGTTGCGGTGGATGGCGGGGACGAGGATGTGGCTGGGGAGGTCGCCGCCGAGCTGGACGATCAGCTCGGCCAGGTCGGTCTCCTTGGCCTCGATCCCGGCGGCCGCGAGGGCCTCGTTGAGCCCGATCTCCTGCGTGGCCATGGACTTCACCTTGACGACCTCGGTCTCACCCGTCTCCTGCACCAGCCGGGTGACGATCGCGTTGCCCTCGTTCGCGTCACGGGCCCAGTGCACCGTGCCGCCGCGGGCGGTGACCTCCCGTTCGAGGCGTTCCAGGTGCTCGTCGAGGCGGGCCATGGCGGCGGCCTTCAGCGCCGAACCGGCGAGCCGGAGCTGCTCCCAGTCGTCCAGCTCGGCGACGACGGCGGCGCGCTTGCCCCGGATCGTCGAGGTGGCGTGGCCGAGGTTGCGGCGCAGCTGGGAGTCGGCGAGCGCGCCGCGGGCGGCGTCGGGGAACGACTGCGTGCCGCGCAGGTGGCCGACGCCGCGCGGGGCGGGGACGCCGAGGAAGGTGCTCACTGCGACGCCAGGATCTCGGCCAGGTGCAGCGTGCGCGTGCCGCTGCGCAGGCGGGAGAGCCCGCCCCCGATGTGCATCAGGCAGGACGCGTCGCCCGCGGTCGCGACCTCGGCGCCGGTGTCGAGGACGTGGCGCATCTTGTCGGCGAGCATCGCGGTGGAGGTGTCGGCGTTCTTGACGGCGAACGTGCCGCCGAACCCGCAGCACCCCTCGGCGTCGGGGAGCTCCAGCAGCGTCATGCCGCGGACGCGGCGCAGCAGCCGCAGCGGTTTGTCCGCCACCCGGAGCTGGCGCAGCGAGTGGCAGGTGGGGTGGTAGGTGACGCGGTGCGGGAAGTAGGCGCCGACGTCCTCGACGCCCAGCACGTCCACGAGCAGCTCGGACAGCTCGTAGGTGCGCCCGGCCACCTCGGTGGCGCGGGCGGCCAGCGCCCCGTCGCCGGCGCCGCGCGCGACCATCGCGTGCTGGTGGCGCACCGAGCCGACGCAGGATCCCGAGGGCGCGACGATCACGTCGCACCGGTCCAGCGCGGTCTCGAACGTCTCGACGTGGTGGCGCACCAGCGGCACGGCCTCGCGCTGGTAGCCGGTGTTGACGTGCATCTGCCCGCAGCACGTCTGCGCCGCCGGGAACGCCACCTCGTGGCCGAGCCGCTCCAACAGCGCGACGGTCGCCTTCCCGACCTGCGGGAACATCGCGTCGGCCAGGCAGGTGACGAACAGGGCGATCCGGATGGCGGGCTCCTCACGGCGGTGTCAGAGCCGCAGGCTACCGGCCTTCAGCCGCTCCCACAGCGCGGCGACGTGCTCGCGCCGCGTCGCGGTGGCGCCGATGGCCACGCGGATCACGAACCGCCCGTCGACGACCGCGTGGGTCAGCAGGGCCGTGCCCGAGGCGTTGACCCGCTCCAGCGCCGCGCGTGACGCGTCGTCGTCGGCCTCGTCGCCGGCGCCGGTGACGGCGCGCAGGCACACGAGCGCCAGCGTCGGCGGCGCGGCGAGGGCGAACCCCGGATCCTCGCGGACCCAGCCCGCCAGCTCGGTGGCCATCGCGACATGGGCGCGGATGGTCGTGCGCAGGCCCTCCAGCCCGACGCCCTGCACCACGCTCCACAGCTTGAGCGCGCGGAACCGGCGGCCCAGTGGCACCTGCCAGTCGCGGTAGTCCACCACCGCGCCGGACTCCGAGTCGGCGTTGCGCAGGTACTCGGGTGTGATCGACAGGGCGTCCGGCAGCGCGCGGGCGTCGCGCACCCAGAGCAGGGACGCGTCGAACGCGGTGAGCAGCCACTTGTGGGGGTCGGTGCAGAAGGAGTCGGCGAGCTCCACGCCGTCGAGCAGGGGGCGGTGCTCCTCGCACAGCGCCGCGACGCCCGCCCAGGCGGCGTCGACGTGCACCCAGCACCCGTGTTCGATGGCGGCCTCGGCGATGGCGCGGACCGGGTCGACGGCGCCGGTCGCGGTGGTGCCGACCGTCGCGCAGACGAGCACCGGACGCAGGCCGGCCGCGACGTCGTCGGCCATCGCCCGCGCGAGCGCGTCGGGGTCCATCGCGGGGCCGCCCGCGACCACGCGCAGGGCGCGCGCCCCCAACCCCGCCACCCGCACGGCCTTGGCCAGCGAGGAGTGCGTCTCCGCCGTGACGTAGACGCGCTCGGTGCCGTCGACGCCGTTCTCGCGCCAGGCGCCGTTCGACGTCCGGTGGAGCGCCGCGAGCAGCGCGACCAGTGCTCCCGATGACGCGGAGTCCTGGATCGAGCCGCCACCGCCGCCGGCGAACGTGAACGCGCGGCCCAGCCCGAGGGCGTCGGCGAGGCCGTCCAGCAGCACCTGCTCGACCTCGGTGGCGGCGGGCGAGGTGGTCCACATCATCCCCTGCGCGCCCAGGGCGCCCGACGCCATGTCGCCGAGCAGGGAGTGGAGCGACGCGTTGGCGGGGAAGTAACCGAAGAAGCCGGGGTGCTGCCAGTGCGTGCTGGCTGGGACGACCACCCGGTCCAGGTCGTCGAGCAGGGCGCCGGGTTGCGGCTGTTCCGGGAGCGCGCCGGGTAGCTGGGCGCGCACCCATCCGGGCGCGACGGCCGGCCGGACCGGCTGCTCGCCGACCGTCTCCCGGTAGCGCGCGATCCACTCGACCATCTCGTAGCCGAGCTTGCGGAACTCGTCGGGCGTCAGGTCAGGCATGCGTTCCTCCCGGTGAGATGATGAACGGGCTGTCCCGCATCGCCCGCACCCGGGTGCGGGCGTCGCGGGTGTCGCGGATCAGGAGATCGAGGAGCCCCAGGTCGAACCCGCCGCTGCCCCTCCGGCTCTGCCGTGTCGGCAGGTGCGACACGGCGAGCCGGCGGTGGACGGCGCGGAACGACAGGATCGCGGTGATGAACCGGTCGAGATGCCGGAGCGACGCCCCGGCCGTCGCCGCGTCGAGGTCGGCACGCCGGAGGTCGGCCTCGATCCGGCCCAGCAGGGACGCGCCGCCGAGGCGCTCGAGGCTGCCGCGGAGCAGGCGCCGGTGGAACGGGCTCAGCGTGGCCATGTTGCTGCTCGCGTAGTCCAGATAGCGGTCGTCGGACGACTCGGCGCCGAAGAGCAGGTAGTCGATGGCGCAGTTGTGGTTCTGGGCTCCGGTGATCCCCGGATAGGTGCGGCCGTTGATGTCCAGTGCGCCGAAGAAAACGACGATCCGCTCGGTGAAGACCTCCGGCGGCATGGTGCGGAGCATCGCCTTGCTCGCCTTCGTCATGTGGTCGAACCAGCCCGCGAGGTGCGCGGCGTTCGCCGCGAAGGCCGGGTGGTCGACCCGGGTCGCGGACATGGCGTCGAGCGCCAGGAGGATCTGGTCGAGCCGGCTCGTGCCGTCCTGGATCGCGCGGATGAACCCCGTCTCCTCGCCCGCCGTCGTGAAGCGGCGCATGCGGTCGCCCGGCGGGTTGTACAGGCCGTAGGTGAAGTTGCAGCCCCGCGGGGCGTGGTCGGCCCACCGGCCGAGATCGTCCAGGAGCGCTTCGAGGCCCACCACCCGCTTGTAGGACCCGGCCGCGATGCGGTGGGCGGAGCTGATCAGGAAGTCCAGGTCCCGCAGCCCGGCGAGCGCGGCCTCCGGCTGCCGGAGCAGTTCCGGGTCGGCCCGGTGCACGGCACGGGTGAGCATGACGAGGATGGGATCCAACCGCCCTTCCTCGGTCAGCACCGGGAGCACGTGAAGGAACCGGTCCAGGCCGAACGGGTCGAGCGCCTGTACTGCTGCGTACGGTGGAGGTGTGCAGTGAAGCATGATGTTGTCCCCGACATGCTCTCCGGTGGGCGTGGCCCACGTGACCTGCGGTAGCTCAAGGGTCACTGAACGTGGCAGCGCAACGAATAGCAGTCGGGCAAGGTTGATGGCGTCGGCGGTAAGGCTTCTCTTACCGGATGGCAACAACGCCTCCACCCACAAGACCCCGGCCACCAAGCGCCGACTGACCCAGGACGCTCGCGCCCCGACCGCGCGCGCATCCCCCTCGGCACGCGCGCGTCGCAACGCGAGCGCGGTGGGCACGACGCGAGCGCGGGTGCGGCACAGTCACGCCCAGCTGCGCCTCGCGCGCGCGTCCCCTTCGGCACGCGCGCACAGCAACGCGAGCGCGGTGGGCACAACGCGAGCGCGAATGCGACACAACCACGCCCAGCTGCGCCCGCGCACCCGTCCCCTTCGGCACGCGCGCACAGCAACGCGAGCGCGGTGGGCACAACGCGAGCGCGGGTCCGGCACAGTCACGCCCAGCTGCGCCCGCGCCCGCGTCCCCTTCGGCACGCGCGCACAGCAACGCGAGCGCAGCAGGCACAACGCGAGCGCGGGTGCGGCACAGTCACGCCCAGCTGCGCCCCGCGCGCGCGTCCCCCTCGCCACGCGCGCACAGCAACACGAGCACAGCAGGCACAACGCGAGCGCGGTGACAGCACACCTACGCCCGGCGGCCCACGCGCACGACTCCCCCACCACCGAACCGTCCGCGCGCCCGAACACCGACATCCGGAACGGGATCACGACCTGGAACGACAACCCCCAGCCCTGCATCCGGGCCAGGACCGCCGACGAGATCCTCGACAGCGTCGCCAACTACTACAGGCGAATCACCGACTCACGACATTAGCCGCAGCCGAGCCGGAACTTCTCCCAGGAACCCACCCGGGTCGCGTTCGTGTTGAAGGCGGCGCTGGTGTGGCCACCGCCGCCCAGCGCCGTCAGGTAGTGCCCGTCGAACGACCGGATGGCCACGGTGCCGTCCGAGTGACCGGCGCCGTCGGTCTGGCTGGACACCGTGAACTTCTCCCAGTCCTGGAGCTGCGTGGCGTCGGTGTGCAGGACATCGCGCGTGACGGCGGTGGTGAGCCCGCCGCTGTTCACCGCCGTCACGTAGTGGCCGTTGCTGGTCCGGATACCGACGTGGCCGACCGCGTCGAACGTGGGCACGAACGTGAACTTCGAGAAGGCTCCGATCCCGAGCTGGTCGGTGACCATCGCGTCCGTGGTCTGGCCTCCACCGAAGGTGGCCTCCACGAAGAACCCGCCGGAGGTCTGGATGGTGCACGGTGTGGCGGCCTGGGCGACTCCCGAGCCCGCCAGGCTCAGGCCGGCGGCCATCGCCCCGATCGCGACGGCGCTGGCGATCTTGCTACGAATCTTCATGGTGTCCTTCTCTCGCCCGGATCTGCGTACTTGCTCAGCGTGGGGGCGCCGACGCGGAGAGCGAGTACGGGACGGCACGCCCAGGCGCGTAAAAGGACACACCGCCGGGACGCGTGGCGGATCGGCGCGCGCCGCCGCTACGACCGCGGTTCGGACTTCGCGCTCGGCCGGTGCACCCAGGACCTGGTGAGCCCGGGGTCCCGGCGAGCGGGCGACGCGATCACCTCGGCCGCGCCGGTCCGCTGCGGCTCCCCGACGGTCGGCCAGCCCGATTCCACGAGCTCCCGCCGTCGCCGACGGTAGGCGACCTGCAGGACGTCGGAACGGATGTGCAGCTCGTCGGACAGGTCGAACGGCAGCAGCTCGGGTCGCAGGTCCTGCACCACCCGCCGGTCCTCACGCATGATCCGCCGATTCATCCAGCCGACCAGCGGATCGGCGAGCGGAGTGGTGACGAAGTTGCGCAGCACCACCCAGAACGTGTGGGTTCGCCCCTCGTCGACGGGCAGGTGGGCCTGCAGGATCATCTGCCGGCTCCGGCCGAAGTTCAGGTCCGTGAGCGTGCTCGACGGCAGGAACCACGCCGCCGCGCCTTGGCCGGTGTCGGGGCCGTGACCGGACCACTCGGTGGTCTCGATGTCGAACTCGGGGACCTCCTGCGGCATCGACCGGCCGAAGGAGGCCCGGTGCACGAACGGGCCGTGCGAGAAGTCGATGCCGCCCTCGACGACACGGTCGACGCCGGCGCTCCAGTCGAACACGCCCTGGGTACGCCGCCACCCCGGCTCGTCGTACTCCGGCCACACCGGCAGCGGCGGGCGCTCGGCCTCGGGCAGGTCGCCCAGGAACCCCCAGACGATCCCGTACCGCTCGGTGACGGGGTAGGAGTCGACCCGTGCCTTCGCCGGGATCGCCCGCCGCGGCTGGGCCGGGATCCGCGTGCACGCACCGTCGGCGCCGTAACCCCACCCGTGGTACGGGCAGGTGATCGTCTCGCCGTTGACGCGGCCGGCCGAGAGCGCACCGCCGCGGTGCACGCACAGGTCGCTGAGCACCGAGATACGCCCGCTGCGCGTGCGCCACACCACCAGCTCACGACCGAGGGCCGTGACGCGGCGGGGGGTACGGGTGACGGTGTCCGTGAAGGCGAGCGGGTACCAGAAGTCGAGCAACATTATCTCACTCTACAACAATCTCGACCATCGAACTACTTTGTCGACCGGATTCGATCGGCTGCAACAGCGGACGTCTTCCGGGGTTCTAGAGGTGGGCGGCATCGATCCGTGGCCGCACGCGATGACGGGAGTACCGATGGTGGACGACCACAGCGAGAACGGCCTGCCGCTGCTGCTGCTGATCGGGAGCAGCAGCCAACGGAGCCGGGAGTTCATCCTCGAGACCGTGAGTACCCGGTACCGGCTGTGGCTCCTGCAGCCGGCCGAGGTCACCTGGGAGGCTCCCTACGTCGTCGGCAACACCGTCGTCGACAACATGGACGTGGACGCGCTGGTGGGCGCGGCGCGCGAGGTCTCCGCCCAGCACGATGTGTCCGGGGTGTTCTGCTACGACGAGGGGCTCGTCTGGCCCGCGGCGTCGGTGAGCCGGGAGCTGGGACTACCCGGCAGCCCCCCGGAGTCCATCGCCGCATGCCGCGACAAGAACGCCACCCGGACCGCCCTCGCCGAGGCCGGGGTGGCACAGCCCATCTCGATCGGGGTGCGCGATCTGGACGAGGCCCTGGCCGCGGCCGACAAGATCGGCTACCCGGTGGTGGTGAAGCCTCGCGGTCTGGCCGGCAGCATGGGGGTCGCGTTGGCACGCGACGCCGCGGAGGCCACCGCCGCGTACGCCGCGGCCACCGGGGTGTCCTACCCGGGTGTGCCCGTCTTCGAGGTCTCGGTGCTCGTCGAGGAGTACGTCGACGGCCCCGAGATCAGCATCGACGCCGTGTTCCACGACGGCGCGTGCGTACCGCTCGCGGTGGCGCACAAGCAGGTCGGGTTCGACCCGTTCTTCGAGGAGACCGGGCACGTCGTCGACGGCTCCGACCCGCTGCTGACCGATCCCACCCTGATCGACGCCCTGCGCCGCAGCCACGACGCGCTGGGCTTCCACACCGGCGTCACCCACACCGAGTTCCGGTTCGGCTCGCACGGCCCGCGCCTCCTGGAGGTGAACGCCCGCGTGGGCGGCGACATGATCCCGCTGCTGGGGCAGCTCGCCACCGGCGTCGACATCGCGATGGCCGCCGCCGACGTCGCCGCGGGCCGCGCGCCCGACATCACCCCGCGCCACCGCCGGGCGGCCGCCGTCGCCTTCCTCTATCCCGAGTACGACCTGCTGGTGCAGGACGTGACCGTGCACGAGGACCGGTTCACCCCGCACGTGCACAGCGCCACCGCGCTGGCCGGCCCGGGATCGGTCCTGCGGCTACCGCCACGCGGTTACATCGCGCGCTACGGCCGGGTCATCACCGTGGCCGACACGGTGGAGGAGGCCCGCGCGGCCCTGGACACGGCCACCCACATCGTCGAGGTGACCGGAACGCCCGCGGAGGACGCGTCCTGATGGCCGGATCCGACGATCATCCCTCCGTCCTGCACACCGTGCGCTACATCCCGTCCCCGGTCCGGCTGCTCCTGGTCGGCATGCTGGTCAACCGGTTGGGCAACTTCCTGCAGATCTACCTCGTGCTCTACCTGGTCCAGAAGGGCTTCTCCGTGCCCGCGGCGGGGTTCGCCCTGGGCGCCTACGGTGCGGGCGCGGTGGTCGGGGTGCTGCTCGGCGGCACGGTCTCCGACCGGCTCGGCTACCGGTGGACCATCGTCGCGTCCATGGCGGCCTCGGGTGTGCTCACCGCCCTGCTGGTGCTCGTCGGCCAGCTCTGGCTCGTGGTGGTGCTCGCCGCCGCGGTCGGCCTGCTCGCCCAGGCCTACCGGCCGGCGTCCTCTGCCCTGCTGGTGGAGCTCACTCCGGAGAAGCAGCACGTCATGGTGTTCGCGGTCTACCGGCTCGCGTTCAATCTGGGCACCACGGCCGGCCCGCTGCTCGGGGCGCTCCTCATCGTCTACTCCTACGACCTGATGTTCTACGTCGACGCCCTGACCGCGCTGGTGTTCGCCGCGTTCGCCCTCCGGCTGCCGCACTCGGTCGAGTCCGACGACGTCGCCGCACCCGGCGACACCCCGCCACAGCGGGCGTCGTACCTGCAGGTGCTGAAGGACCGGAAGTTCTCGCTGTTCATGCTCGCGCTGTTCCTCAACGCGGTCGTCTACATCCAGCACATCGCGGTGCTGCCGCTGCAGGTCACCGCGGACGGTCACCAGCCGGGGCTCTACGCGGCGCTGCTGTCGCTCAACGCGATCGCGGTCATCGCGCTGGAGCTGCCGCTGACCACGTACGTCCAGCGCCTGCCCGCCCGGCTGGCCGTGGCCGTGGGGGTCGGCCTGGTCGGGGTCGGCATGACCCTCTACATCGCGGGCCCGACGATCGCGATGTTCGTCGTCGCGACGCTCGTCTGGACGCTCGGTGAGATCATCGGAACGCCCACGGCGTCCGCCTACCCCGGCCAGGTCGCGCCGCCGGGGCTGCGCGGTCGCTACATCGCCGCGGCGGCGTTCCCGATGCAGATCGGGTACGCGGTGGGGCCCGTGATCGGGGTGGCGCTCTGGACGGTGTGGCAGGACGGCGTGTGGTGGGGATCGTCGATCATCACCGCCGTCGCGGTGGTGGCCGTGCTCGTCGGCATGTCGCGGCGCACCCCCGCGGCCGGGACGGAGGACGCCACGGCGGTGACGGCCGCCGTCGATCCGCCTCCGGACGGTCCGCCGGTGACGGCGGACACCGACGCCGGGCTCAGCGGCGGGCGCGGGGACCACTAGGAACAGGACAATGCTCGGCGTGGCCGGTGACGAGGTGGACACGGCGCTCGACGCCGTCGTCGAGCAGGTGCGCGCGGCGCTGCTCGAGGACCTCGACGCCGGCTTCGCCGAGCTGGTGCGGGAGTACCAGCAGCTCGTCTACACCACGGTGCTGCGGGTGTGCCGCCACCACGACGACGCCGAGGACCTGGCCGCGGAGGTCTTCCTGCGGGCCTACCGGGCCCTGCGCACCTACGAGGCCGCCGCGATCGGGGTGCTGCGGCCACGCGCGTGGCTGGTCACCATCGCGCTCAACCTGGGACGCAACGAGCTGCGCAACCGCGGCCGCCGCCCGCGGCAGGTCGCGTTCGACGTCGTCCCGGACGGGGAGCTGCAGCGCGGTTCCCTCGACGCCTTCGACGAGATCGCCGGCCGGCTCGACCACCGCGAGGCGCTGGCCGAGCTGACGGCATGCCTGCCGGAGCGGCAGCGGGTCGCGGTGCTGCTGCGGCACCTGTGCGGGCTGTCGAGCCCCGAGGTGGCCGAGATCCTGGGCTGCCCGGAGGGCACGGCACGCTCGCACGTGTCCCGCGGCCTCACCACGTTGCGCGCGCTGCTCGTCGAGCGCTACCCGGGGCTGGCCGCCGACCTGCCCTCGCCGCGTGCGGCCCCATCGCCGGCGGCCGGTCGTCCGGCACCCCCGCGTCCGGCGCGAGGAAAGGAGAGGCCCGATGGCAACCGTCGAGGATGACCCCATCCGCCGGCTGACCGACGCGCTCGCCGGGACGGCCCCGCCGCCGGTGGACCTCGTTCCCCGGGTGTTCGTGCGATGGACCCGGGCGGTGTCCCCGACCGGCGACGTTCTGGTCGCCTTCACCGAGCAGGGCGTCTGCTACCTGCGCACCGACGAGTCCGTGGGCGGCAGCGAGCACCGTTTCCAGGAGTTGCTCCGCGACCACCTGGGCCGTCCGCTGCAACGGGTCCCGCGCCTTCCCGGCGGGGTGGGCCCGGCGCTGCGATCGGGCCGCGCGGGCCGGGTCGCGTTCGATCTGCGGTCGCTCCCGGTTCTCGGGCAGTCGGTTCTGCGCGCCGTGACGCGCATCCCGGTCGGTGAGACCCGGCCGTACCACTGGTTGGCCGAGCAGGTCTCCCGCCCGGACGCGGTACGGGCGGTGGGCGCGGTGCTCGCGCGCAATCCGGTGCCGTTGTTGATCCCGTGTCACCGCGTGGTCCGGGCTGACGGAGGCATGGGTGGTCACGTCCTCGGGCCCGACGTGAAGGAACGGCTCCTGCGCTGGGAGGGCACCAACCTCGACGAGGTGCGTGACCTCGCCGCCGAGCGCGTCTTCTACCTGGGCAGCGACACCACCAACATCGTCTGCTTCCCCACCTGCCACAACGCCCGGCGCATCACGGGCGCGCACCGTCGCGGGTTCCGCAGCGTCGACGCGGCCCTGGAGGCCGGCTACCGGCCGTGCCGGGCGTGCCGGCCGGCGGCCCACGCCTCGTGACGGCCGGTCACCACCGCGAGGCGTTCTCCCGGCTCCCGCCCGCACGTTCCTGTCCATTCATATATCGGCCATCGAGACATAGTTCCACCTGCTGGGACCAATGATTATTCATTGCGATTTAAGGCGACCACCCAGAGTTACGATCATAGTAAAGGGGTGATTCTGCTCGGGTCTCGAATACACGAGGCCCCGACGTTCTCCCAGGTCACTCCTTCCTGATGATAGCCCGTTCGAGTGATGCACTTCCTCGAACGGATCAGCGAGACCGGGATGAGTCACCGACCGTCACTGATTCAGTTCGATCATTGGTTGACGAGATGCGATGGTGGTGTTTAGCTCCTAGGGCAAGCTACTTTTACCGAGAGGGACGCCTGAATGCGCGGCGAATCAGAGGGGCCACCGCTGAATGCTGGCCCAGACACCACGGAATCACTGACCGAAATCGGGTCCGAAGGCGTCGCCGAATACCCGTCGACATCGTTGGATGTCGCGCCTGTGAGCACTTTCGACGACCGCTTCGTGGCGGCCTCCATGCAGGCCGCACTCGAGTTGACCCAGCAGTCCATGGACATGATGAAACTCATGCTGTCGGCCGGTACGGGAACGGCCGACCGGGTCGACAGCTTCACCTCGGCGGCCATCAGCACGGTGCCCCGCTGGCATTTCCCGATGCTCAACGACCTCGAGCGGAACGACGCCTTCGCGGTGGCGCTGGAACGGGTGATGATCCCCGGTGCACACGTCCTGGACATCGGGTCGGGAACCGGCCTGCTCGCCATGATGGCGGCGCGCGCCGGGGCCGCCTCGGTGACCACCTGTGAACAGAACCCGATGCTCGCCGAACTGGCGCGCCGGATCATCGCCCAGCACGGGTTCTCCGACGTGATCACCGTCATCTCGAAGCGCTCGACGGACCTGGTGGTGGGCGTCGACATGGCCCAGCGTGCCGACCTGGTCGTCTCCGAGATCGTGGACTGCGGCCTGATCGGGGAAGGCGTGCTCCCGACCGTGGCGCACGCCCGTGATCATCTGCTCGCGCCGCACGGCACCCTCCTGCCCGAGGGGGCGCACCTGTTCGGCGCCCTGCTCGACAGCCCCGCCGTGGCCGGGCTGAACCGGGTCCGGTCCGCGGGCGGCTTCGATCTCGACCTGCTCAACTCGCTCTCGACGCCGGGCCACTTCCCCGTGCGGCTGCCGACCTGGCCGCACCGCCTGCTGTCGCCGACCGCGGCGCTCGGCTCGTTCGACTTCCGGTTCGGTCCCACCGGTGACGGGTCCCAGGAGACCGAGGTCCAGGTCACCGAGTCGGGCACCGCGCACGGTCTCGCGGTGTGGTTCGAGCTGGTACTCGGCGGTGGAATCGTCCTGCGCAACTCCCCGGAGAACCTGGCCTCGCACTGGATGCAGGCATTCGTGTCCTTCGACGAACCGGTGGAACTGCGCGCAGGAGACCACTTCCGGGTCGAGCTCGCCTGGCAGCGGGAACGGTTGTACGCACGAGGGATCAACGTGATGAGCATGATGGAGGGCCAGAAGTGAGTTTCACCCCGCACCACACGCCGTTCGAGCTGGACTCGCAGCAGCTGAAAGATCTCGTGGTCGACTTCGCGAGCAACCCCAGCTTCCTCGACAACGAGGAGTGGGAGAACAGCGACAATCCCTACCGGCGCCAGCTGCGCCCGCAGGTGCTCCCGCACCTGGATTTCTCCGCCTCGCTCACGGCCGGCGAGATCCTGGACTACTCGAGCCTCGCGGCGAACCGCCTGCTGGCCACCGTGTACGAATTGGACCTGATGTTCCTGCCCAAGCAGGACGTCCTGACTGAGCCTATGTGGACGGACTTCCGGAACTTCTACAATCCGACCAACCGGGCGCGCGGGGAGATGATCCGGCCGTCCCTGGAAAAGCACGTCTTCGGCTTCCTCGACGACGAGGTCGAGGTCACGGGGAACTGGACCACGGAGAGCCTGGTCGCCTACCTCGAGAAGGCGCGGGAGCTGCCCAGCACGCCCTCGGCGAGCGAGCTGGCCATCCGCAAGTCCGCCGACCCGCAGCGCGCCGGCCGCAACTGGCTGATCCAGTTCGCCCCGGATTTCCTTTCCGAGGCCTCACCGATGATCCGCAACGTGGCGGGCTACTACGGGCCGGTGCAGTCCGAGTGGTTCAAGGTCATCATCGACGAGTACGGCTACGGCGTGCACGACACCAAGCACAGCACCCTGTTCGAGAACACGCTGACCTCGGTCGGGCTCGGCGCCGACCTGCACAGGTACTGGCAGTACTACCTCACCAGCAGCCTCATGATGAGCAACTACTTCCACTACCTCGGGAAGAACCACGAGCTGTTCTTCCGCTATCTCGGCGCGCTCTACTACACCGAGACCACCCTGGTGGACTTCTGCCGCCGGGCGGCGGACCTGCTGACCGAGGTCTTCGGGCCCGACGCCGACGTCACCTACTTCACCGAGCACGTCCACATCGACACCCACCACGGCCGGATGGCCCTGGAGAAGATGATCATCCCGATCGTCGAGCAGTGCGGGGAGTCGGTGATCCCGGAGATCGTGCGCGGCTTCGAGGAGTTCCAGGTGATCAACCGCATCGCCGACGAGGACTTCGCCGCGCAGGTCGCGTGGATGGACGCGGGCGCCGAGAACAAGCGGCTGCACGACCCCGTGTGGGAGCGGGTCGAACGCGGCGAGGTCACCGCTCCCGTCGCCCACATCGTCGAGCCCCACGGCGAGCTGTCCAACACCCACCTGCACGACGGGGACGAGCTGTGCCACATCGTGTCCGGCACGATGAAGTTCGTCAGCGGCTACGACTCGTACAAGATCCTCGAGGCCGGCGAGGGCACGGTGATCTGGCACAACCGGTTGCACGGGGCAATCATCGAGTCCGACGAGTGCGTCTACGAGATCCACTCGGTCGGGGACTACCGCGCATGCTTGTCCTGAGCTTCGCGGTCGCGGGCACGCGGAACTCCGTCAGGGTCGGCGGGGTGCCCTACGTCTACGCGCGGACGGTGCTGGGCTCGTTCGTCTCGCCGGCCCTCTGCACCCACCGAGGCGGCCCGCTGCACCTGGCCACGGTCGACGTGGGGCGCTCGCGCCTGGTCTGTCCGTGGCACGGCGGCTCGACGTCGGCCACGAGGCTGCGGCGCCGGGGCATCCCGGCCGTGCGCCGGGGCGACACGGTCACCGCCGTGTTCCCGGTGCCGGCGGAGGCCACCGCCGCGGTCACCCACCTGCCGCTGTCGGCGGATCTCTGCCGGGCCCGCGCGGCGGGCTGACCCGGCGTCGCCCAGCCCCGCAACACGGCTCCGCGGTCCGGTGTCCTTCCTCCGCGAGGGGCACCGGACCTGTCCGCCTGCACCCACCCGAACGAGAGTCGAGAAGCCACATGACCTATGCCGCGGGGATCGAGGAGTTCGTGGAGAGGGTCGATGCCACGCTCCCGTCCGACTACTACACCTATCCGTTGGAAAGCCAGCGCGCCCTCTACGACTCGCTCGTCGACGTCCTGCCGGTCCCGGTACCGGCCACGGTGACCTGGCGTGACGTGGAGGCCGAGCACGAGGGCCACCCGGTGCGGTTCCGTGTCTACGAGCCCGCCGCGGTCACCGGGCCCGGCGTCGTGTTCTACATCCGCGGCGGCGGGTTCGTGATCGGCTCGCTGCACAGCCACCACAGCCTCGTCGCCGAGATCGCCGACCGCACGGGCCTCGTCGCGGTGGCCGTCGACTTCGGCACCGCACCGGAGAACCCGGCACCCGGGCCGATGGAGGACTGCTACGGCGTGCTCAGCGCGGTGCTCGCCGACCCCGCCACGTTCGGGCTGTCGATCGACCCGGCCGCCGCGGTGGTGGCCGGGGAGAGCTCCGGGGCGAACATGGCGGTGGTGCTGTCGATGATGGCTCGGGACCGGGGTGGGCCCACCCTGCGCGGGCAGGCGCTGATCAGCCCGGTGCTGGACTTCACGCGCTGGCGTCACGGCGGCGAGGACGCGCCGCTGCTCTCGGGTGGGGAGATGGAGTTCTTCACCGCCTGCTACTGCCCCGATCCCGACCAGGCAGCAGGCCAGTACGTGTCCCCGCTGCTCGACGGCAAGTTCCACGGCCTGCCACCCGCCTACGTCGTCGGGTGCGAGAAGGACTCCCTGCGCGTGGACGCGGAGCGCTACGCCGAGCTGCTGCAGGAACACGGCACCCCCGTCCGCTACGTCCGCGAGGAGGGCATGGTGCACGCCCCGGTCCGCGCCCGCGGCGTCAGCGCGCCCGCGGCGGACATGGTCCGCCGGTTCTGTGTCGCGATCACAGCACTCGCAGCTGGGGAGGCGGTACCCGTTGCACAGCAGTGACCGTCCGACCGGGCCGGCCGTGGTCGTCGACCCGTACTCCTCCGGCGCCCTCTACGCGGACGCGTTCGCCGCACGCGGCGTGGAGGTCGTCGCGGTGCTCACCGCCGACGAGCCGCCCGCGGCCTTCGCCTCGTCCTACCGGCCCCGGGACTACCGGGATCCGATCGTGTTCCGGGGCGACCTCGACGAGCTGGCCGGCCGGGTGCGCGCCCTGCACCCGCTGTGCGTCGTGCCGGGCTGCGAGTCCGGCGTCGAGCTGGCCGAGCAACTGGCCCCCCACGTCGTCCCCGAGCGGTGCAACGTCCCCGCCCTGGCGGCGGCGCGCCGCGACAAGTGGCAGATGGCGCAGGCCGTCGCGGGAGCCGGGCTCCCGACGATCCCGCAGATCTGCACCGCCGACCCCACCGAGGTCGCCGCCTGGATCGGCCGGGCGGGGCTCGCCGGTCGCGACCTGGTGGTGAAACCGCCGAAGAGCGCGAGCACCGACGGCGTCGTCAAGGTGCCCGGCGGCACCGGATGGGCCGAGGTGTTCTCCGCCAACCTGGGCCGGGTGAACCAGTTCGGCGAGGTGGACGACCGGCTGCTCGTGCAGGAGTTCGTCACCGGCACCGAGTACGTCGTCGACACCGTCAGCCACGCCGGCGAGCACAGCCTCGTCGACGTCTGCCGCTACCGGAAGGTCGACAACGGCCCCCACATGGCCGTGTACGACGCCATGGTCTGGGTCGCGCCCGACGACCCGGTCGTGCCCACGCTGCTGGAGTACACGCGCGGCGTGCTCGACGCGGTGGGCATGCGCGTCGGCCCGGCCCATGTGGAGATCATGGACGGGCCCGACGGGATGCGGCTGATCGAGCTCGGCGCCCGCGCCCACGGCGGCGGCCAGCCGCAGTTCAACCGGGTCGCCACCGGCGACGACCAGATCGACCGCACGGTGCGGGCGATCCTCGGCGACCCCGTGCCGGCCGGTTACCGGCTGGCCCGACACCAGCAGTGCGTGTTCCACATCGCGCCCGCCTCGGGCGTCGTGCGGAACGCGGCGGTGCTCGATGCGGTACGGGAGCTGCCCAGCCACCACTTCTCCGTGCACCACCTGGCCGACGGCGGCCCGATCCGGATGACCCGGAGCCTGGTGGACAGCCTCGAGCTGGGGTTCGTCATCCTGTCGCACCCCGACCCGGAGCAGGTCGAGCGGGATGTACTCGCCGTCCGGCGGATCGAGCGCAGCCTGGTCATCGAACCGGTCGGCCGAGTCCTCGCCGCCGGATGAGCCTGCTCGTGCCGCCGATCGTGTCCCTCGCGTTCGTCGTCAGCTCGCTGCTGGTGATCATGATTCCGGGTCCGGACCTCGCGCTGGTCACCCAGCTGGTGATCACCCGGCGCCGGGCGGGGCCGGCGGTCGCGGCGTCGGTCGGGATGATCACGGCCGGGGCCGTTCAGATCGCGGTCGGCGCGCTCGGACTGACCGTCCTCTTCGCGACCCGGCCCACGCTGTTCACCGCGTTCCGGTGGGCGGGCGGCGCGGTGCTGCTGGTGATGGCGGCCTCCGCGGCCCGTGCCGCGCTCCGTGCGCCCGACCCCGGCGCGGTTCCCGAACCGACCCCGCCCACCGGCCGCGCGTTCCTGCAGGGGCTGCTGTGCACCGGCACGAACCCGAAGGTGGGCCTGTTCGTCACGGCGTTCCTGCCCCAGTTCGTGCCGCCCGGGGTGGAGCCGAGGACGGGCGTCGCGGTGCTCGCCGTCGTGTACCTGGGCATGGGCCTGCTGTGGTTGATGACCTGGATCGCGGCGGTCGGCCGGGCGGCGAAGTACCTGCACTCCCCGCGTGTGGCCCGGCTCGGTGCCGGCCTCACCACGATCGTGTTCACCGCCCTCGCCGTCCGAGCATTTCTCGGCTGAGGTCGGGGCGCGCTTCGGTTGATCTTCAGCTGGGTGTGATGGCGAGGGAAAGGCGGATTCTGTGATGGCTGAACTCTGGTGCGACCTCAGCGGGGTCGCGGACGTGGACGCGGCGGGCGAGCTGGTCAACCACGCTCCGGTGGACCACGTGCTGGTGGACCCGAGCGGGGTGGAGCGGTTCACGCACATCCGCGACCACGACCGGGTGCGGCTGGCGTGCCTGGTCCGGTCCGCGGGTGATCTGGCCGCGGCGGCGGGCGCCGACACCGTGGTGGTGACCGCCGCCGACCTGCTTCCCGCGGCGCGGGAGACGGGCCGGACGGTCGGGGTCCGGCTGACCATCGACGACGGTGCGTCCCTGCAGCGGTCCCGGGAGCTGATCGGCTCGGTCGACTACCTGATCGTCGACTTCGCCGACAGCACCAACATCCCCCTGGAGCTCCTGCTGGCGACCGCCCAGGGCACCCGGACCAAGGTGGTGAAGGGGGTCGCCGACCGGGCGGACGCGGTGGTCACCGCGGGCGTGCTGGAGGCCGGCCCGGCCGGGCTGCTGTTCGCGGTCACCGAGATCGGCCAGGCCGCGGGCCTCGCCGCGGAGCTGCTGGGCGCGCGCCGGGTGCCGGTGCCGCTGGTCGAGGCCACGGTCACCGCGGTGCGCCACGCGGGCATGGGTTACCGGGGCTGCGTGGACACCACCTGGCTGTTCGGGCCGGACGAGGGCATGGTCGTGGGCTCCACCTCGCACGGCGGTCTGCTGGTCTGTGCGGAGGTGCACCCGTTGCCGTACATGAACCTGCGGCCGTTCCGGGTCAACGCGGGCGGCGTGCACTCCTACGTGTGGGCGGACGGGACGACCGAGTACATCACCGATCTCGCCGCGGGCGGCACGGTGCTCGCCGTGGACACCGCCGGAACGGGCCACCCGGTGCGGGTCGGTCGGGTCAAGACCGAGCTCCGGCCGCTGCGGCTGATCGAGGCCGAGGCGGACGGGGTGCGGCTGAACGTGTTCCTGCAGGACGACTGGCACGTGCGTGTGTTCGACGCAGCGGGTGTGCCGACGAACTGCACGGCCGTCGCACCGGGCACGAAGCTGCTGGCCCACCGGTGTGAGCCGGGGAGGCACGTCGGGATCAAGGTGACCGAGTCGATCGCCGAGAGCTGACCGTGACGACGCCCTTCGAGGGACGGTGACATGACCGACGTGAACGGCGATCTGCTCGGCCGCGTGGTGGTGGTCGTCGACCCGTACTCCTCCGGCAACCAGTGGGCGCCCGCGCTGCGCGCCGCGGGCCTGGTGCCGGTGGCCGTGATGGCGGCCGCCGCCGTCCCGGCGATCTACACGGCGACATTCGTGCCGGACGACTTCACCGTCGTCGTCCGGTCCGCGGAGGGCGGGACCGACGTCGCAGATCGGCTGCGCCCGCTGGACCCGCTCGCGGTCCTGCCGGGCGCGGAGAGCGGGGTGGAGCTGGCCGACCGGCTGGCCGCGGCGCTGACCCCGCGGCGGGCCAACATCCCCGCGCTGGCCGCGGCACGCCGGCACAAGGGCGCGATGGCGGCCGCGGTGGCGGCCGCAGGCCTGCCCGTGGTGCGCCACGTGTGCTCCGCAGATCCGGCGCGGATCGCGGACTGGCTCGCCGGGTCCGGCCTGGCCGGCCGGGACGTGGTGGTGAAGCCGCCGAAGAGCGGCGGCACCGACGACGTCATCCTGGTGCGGGCCGGGCAGGACTGGCGGCCCGCCTTCGACCGGGTGCTGGGCGCGGAGAACCAGATGGGCGGCGTCAACTCCGAGGTCATGGTGCAGGAGTACATGGCCGGGGTCGAGTACGTGGTCGACACCTGCACGGTCGACGGGGTGCACACGCTGGTCGACATCTGCCGCTACCGCAAGGGTGACAACGGCGGGCACATGGCCGTCTACGACTGGATGGAGTGGTTGCCCCCGGACACCCCCGGCCACCAGCAGCTGACCGGGTACGCCCTCGGCGTGCTCGACGCCGTGGGAGTCCGGTTCGGCGCCGCGCACACCGAGATCATGCTGACCGCGGCGGGGCCGCGGCTGGTGGAGGTGAACGCGCGGGTCGCGGGCGGCGGAGTGCCCCGGTTCTGCCGGGAGGCGACCGGCGACAGCCAGATCGACCGGCTGGTCCGCCACCTGGCGGGCGCGCGGGACATCCCGGCGTCGTTCACGCTGCGCCGCACGGTGCGCGGCGTGCTGTTCCGGGCGGGCACGGCCGGGGTGCTGCGCAACGCCGAGGAGTACGAGCACGTGCGGGAGCTGGCGAGCCACCACGCATCGGTGATCAACGTCCGCAGCGGGGACCGGGTGCCCGTGACCAGCGACCTGGCCACCAGCCACGCGCTCGGTTATGCGGTCCTCGCCCACGACCGGCCCGAGCAGGTCGACGCCGACTACGACGAGATACGGCGGATCGAGGCGCGGTTGCGGTTCGACGCCGAGGACGCCTTGGAGGAGGAGTTGTGATCACCGCACTGACCGGGAGGGACCGGCGGCTCGCGCGGTTGTCGCGTTGGGGCGACGGCCGGTTCCTGTTCGTCCCGATGGACCACTCCGTCTCCGACGGACCCATCGCCACCGCGGACCGGTTCACCGGGCTGGTGGCCGACGTGGCCTGCGGCGGCGCCGACGCGATCATCGTCCACAAGGGACGCGCACGGGCCATGGACCCGGACGCGCTGCGCGGGACCGGGCTGGTCGTGCACGTGAGCGCGAGCACCGCGTTCGCGGCCGACACCACCGCGAAGGTGCTCGTCGGGGATGTGGAGGACGCGCTGCGGCTCGGCGCGGACGCGGTGAGCGTGCACCTGAACCTGGGCTCGCCGACCGAGTCGGCCCAGTTGTCCGACATCGGCCGGGTGGCGTCGGCGGCCGACCGCTGGGGGCTGCCGCTGCTCGTGATGGCCTACGCCCGCGGCCCGCTGGTGCCGGAACGGCCGGGCGGCGAGCGGGTCGCGCACGTCGTCAGCGTCGCCGTCGACGTGGGTGCGGACATCGTCAAGACCGTCGTCCCGCTGCCCCGCGACGAGGTCGCCGACGTGGTGGCCAGCTCACCGGTGCCGGTGATCGTCGCGGGCGGCGCCGACGACGGCTCCGACCTGCTCGACTTCGGCCGGGCGATGATGGGCGCAGGCTGTGCGGGCCTGGCGGTGGGACGGCGGGTGTTCGGGGCCGTGGCGCCGCGCGAGCTGGTCCGGGAGCTGGTCTCGGTCGTGCATGCCCCGCTCGCCGAGTGGCCGGAGCTGGCGGCCGAGACCGTGGCCGGGGTGCTGCGGTGAGCCTGGGGCCCGCGGCGGTGGCGTCGTACCTCGACCGGCTGGGGGTGTCGGGCCCGGTGCCCGCCGGTTCGGCTGCGGCGCTGGCACGGATCCAGGAGCACCACCTGCGCACGGTGCCGTTCGAGAACCTCGACGTGGTGGCGGGGCGCCGGCTGGACTACCGGCTGCCGGCGCTGCACGACAAGATCGTGACCCGGCGGCGGGGCGGCTGGTGCCTGGAGACCAACTGGCTGCTGGGTCACGTGCTGATCGAGCTCGGCTTCCGGACGTCGTTCACCGGGGCGGGCGTCGCGGCACGCGGCGGGTTCAAGCACGACCTGAGCCACCTGCTGCTGACCGTCACCGCGGACGGCGAGGACCACCTGGTCGACGTCGGCTTCGGCCACGGTGGCTACCCCCGACCGCTGCCCGCGCGGCCCGGTGACCACGTCCGGTCCACCGGTACGTACCGGGTGGCGGAGGACGGCGGGCGGCTGGTGGTGTCCCGGGTGGTCGACGGCGCCGCCGAGCCGATGTACCGCACCGCGCCGGGCGACCGGCACATCGACGAGTTCGCCGCCACGAGCGAGTTCCACGAGCTGTCCCCCGCATCGCCGTTCAACGCGTCCCCGCACTGCGTCCGGCTCTGCGGGGACGAGTGGGCCACGGTCAGCGGCGACCGGCTGCTGCTGCGGGGCGAGCGCCTCGCCGAGCACCCGCTCGTCGATCCGGATCTGCGCGCCGCCGCCCTGGCCTGGGTGCTCGACGGCGCGCCCCGCCCCGTATCGACCACCAGCCCCGCCGCGCCGGGCAGTGACCGGGAGATGACATGCACATCCTGACCGACCCGCTCGCCACCCTGTTCGACCAGGCCACCAGGCCCGACCCGTATCCGTGCTACGCCACGCTCCGCGAGCGGGAACCGGTGCCGCTGGGCACCGGCCGGGGGGTGGTGCTCAGCCGCTTCGACTCCTGCCTCGCCGCGCTGCGCGACCGGCGGCTCAGCAGCGACCGGACGACCGCGTGGGCGTACACGGCGCCCGACTCGGGCGCGCCGGGCGCGTCGGCACCGGAGATCCCGTCGCTGCTGTTCGCCGACCCGCCCGACCACACCCGGCTGCGGAGACTCATCGCACCCGCGTTCACCCCGGGGGTCGTCGAGGGCCTCGCGGGATTCGTGCGGACCCGGGTCGACGACCTGATCGACGCGGCGGCCGAGACGGGCCGCTTCGACGTCGTGGGCGGGCTGGCGTTCCCGCTCCCGCTGGCCGTCGTGTGTCACATGCTCGGGGTGCCGGAGAGCGACGTGGGCTGGCTGCGGGCGCGCTCGGACCAGCTGCCGCGCGCCTTCGACCCGACGATGGCGGCGTTCGGCACCCCTCCGCCGGGGCACGCCGAGCGCACGGTCGCCCAGGCGGAGATGAACGCCTACTTCCTGGACCTGTCCAGGCAGCGGATGCGCGAGCCCGGCGACGACCTGCTCAGCGAGCTGGCCCGCGTCAGCGGCGACGGCGACCGGCTGTCCGAGCTGGAGCTGGCCGACAACGCCCGGCTGTTGCTCAACGCCGGGCACGAGACCACCGTCAACCTGATCGACAACGCGATGCTGGCCCTGCTGCGGCATCCGGCGGAGGCGGACCGGCTGCGCGCCGACCCCCACCGCGCGGAGAGGATCACCGAGGAGACCATGCGCTGGGACTCACCTGTGCAGATCCTGCAGCGGTTCGTGCCCGCCGACCTGCGTCTCGGTGCGGTGGACCTGAACGAGGGCGACATCGTCGTGCTGCTCACCGCGGCTGCTCAGCGGGACCGGGCCGCGTTCGTCGCCGCCGACGAGTTCCGGCCCGACCGGCCGGACGGCAGACACCTGGGGTTCGGCTTCGGCGTGCATTTCTGCGTGGGTGCACCGCTGGCGCGCATGGAGCTGTCGCTGCTGTTGCCCAGGTTCTTCCAGCGGGTGGTCGACCCGGTGCTCGACGAATCGTCGGTGCGCTACCGCGAACAGGTGGCGTTGCGGGCGCTCAACCGGATGTACGTCGACTTCAGCGACGTGCTGCCGCGCGACGTGCCCTGGTCGCGTTAGCAGGCGTCGATGTCCGTCCGACTGCTCGAACCGACCACGAAGGATTCCGATGGACGACCTCGCGCAGTTCACCGCCACCGAGCTGGCCCACCTGATCCGCCGACGGGCGCTCTCCCCCGTCGAGCTAATGGCGAGCTGCCTGGAGCGGATCGAGAAGCACAACCCGGCGCTCAACGCGTTCGTCACCGTCTGCGGTGACGAGGCGATGGACGCCGCCCACGCCGCGGAGCGGAAGGTGGCCGCGGGCGACCCGCTCCCACCGCTCCACGGACTGCCCGTGGCGATCAAGGACCTGGACGCGGTGGCCGGCGTGCGGATGACGCTGGGCTCGCGGCTGTTCGCCGACTTCGTCCCGGATCGCGACGCCGCGTTCGTCACCCGGCTCAAGGAAGCCGGGACCATCGTGGTGGGCAAGACGAACACCTCGGAGTTCGGGCACAAGGCGATCGTGGACAACCTGCTGTTCGGCGCCGGCCGCAACCCGTTCGCACCGGAGATGAACACCGGCGGCTCCTCCGGGGGCAGTGCGGCCGCGGTGGCGGCGGGTCTCGTCCCGCTCGCGCAGGGATCCGACGGCGGCGGCTCGATCCGGGTGCCCGCGGCGATGTGCGGCGTGGTCGGGATGATGGGCACCTTCGGCCGCGTGCCGGAACCCTCCCGGCCCAACGCTTTCGGCCTGCTCACGCCGTCGGTGTTCTTCTGTCCACTGGGCCGCACCGTGGAGGACGCGACCGTGATGCTGGAGGCGATGTCCGGGCCTCACCCGCGCGACCCGTACTCGCTGCCCGCACCCGCGGAGCGGCCGTCCGCAGGGCTGGGCCGCTCGCTGCGTGGGCTGCGCGTGGCGTACACGCCCGATTTCGGCGGCTTCCCCGTCGAGGACGAGGTGTCGCGGATCGTGCGGGCCGCCGTCCCCGCACTGGCCGAGGACGGCGCGGAGGTCGAGGAGATCGACCTGGTGCTTCCCCGCCCGCACGGCGAGCTGACCGACATGTGGCAACGGCTGACCGCGGTCCGGCAGGCGGAGTTCGCCCGGCGCGCGCTGGCGGAGGGCATGGACCTGCTCGGCAGGGACCGGGACCGGATCGCACCCGAGTACGTGGACGTGATCAGGCTGGGGGCGGGACAGTCCGCGGTGGACTACCGGTTCGACGACGCGTTGCGCACCGAGCTGTTCGACGCGGTCGCCGACGTGTTCGACCGGTTCGACCTGCTGGTCAGCCCCGTCACCGCGGTGGCGGCGGTGCCGAACAACCCACGCGGGCTGGGGCCGGGGCAGGTCAACGGCGAGCCGGTGAACCCGCTGGTCGGGTGGTGCTTGACCTATGCGT
This sequence comes from uncultured Pseudonocardia sp., assembly GCA_964247105.1. GTDB lineage: Bacteria > Actinomycetota > Actinomycetes > Mycobacteriales > Pseudonocardiaceae > Pseudonocardia. Next base: position 24,114 of record CAXTTN010000001.1, on the reverse strand, counting down.
TCAACCTGACCGGCAACCCGGCCGCGTCGGTGCCGGCGGGCCGCACCGCGAGTGGCATACCGGTGGGCCTGCAGATCGCCGGGCGCCGGTTCGAGGAGCCGACGGTGGTGGCCGCGTGCGCCGCGGTCGAACGCAGGCGGCCATGGGACTACTCGGGGCTGGTCGCGATGTAGTGCCGGGAACGACCGTCGTGGTGAGCCCGTCGGGACCGCGGTGGATCCGCAGCGTCCGGCGGGCGCGGCGGTCGAACCAGGGCCGATGCGGGTCGCCTGCTCCTGCCACTGGCCCGCCAGGCGCTGACCGCGGTCGAATCGGTACGGACGGCGGCTACGCGGGTGGCTCGTGGCGAGCAGGGCATCCTGCGCGTAGGACTGGCCGCGGCGATCGTCGACGTCACGTCCGGCGTCCTCAACCAGTTCAGCCGACGCCTGCCTGATGTGGAACTGCAGGTCCGACAGGGGACGTTCGGCGATCCGAGCGCGGGGCTCGTCGCCGGGGATGTGGACGTCGCGCTGGTCTGGGGGCCGTACTCGGGCGATGGGCAGCAGGTGCGGGTCCTGCGAACCGATCCACGGCTGGTCGCGTCGTCACCGGCGGGGGTCGTCGAGCTGGTCGCAGCCGGGCAGGGGATCGCTCTGCTGCCCTCTGCACTGGCCGGCGCCATCGACGTTTTCGGGCTGCGCGCCGTGCCGGTCCCCGACATCGCGCCGTGTCAGATCGCGGTGGCGCTGCCCGCCGAGCCCGGTCCGGCCGCGCTCGCCTTCGCCGAGATCGCGGCCGAGGTCACCGGCGCGATTGCTCGCGGCTGACGAGGAGTTGTTCACCGGCTCGTTGTTGTTCCAGGCCTGTCGCCTCCCGTTGACTGTGTCCGCTCCGCAGGATGATCGAGTCGAGGACGGCGATGGCGCGCATAATTCTGGTACACGGCTTCTGGGCAGACGGTTCGAGCTGGGCGGGGGTCATCCCGCATCTCGAGTCGGCCGGACACGAGGTCCTCGCTGTGCAACTGCCGCTGAGCTCGCAGGACGATGACGTGGCCACGGTGGTGCGCGCGCTCGCTCGTGGCACCGGTCCCGTCGTACTCGCCGGGCATTCCTACGGCGGCGTGGTGATCACACGGGCCGGCACGGCGCCGGAGGTCGGCGCGCTGGCCTACATCAGCGCCTACGCGCCCGACGCCGACGAGGACATCGCCGTGCTCAACGACAAGTACCCCGCCCCCGGTGGTGCCGCCATCCGGCCGAGCGAGGACGGGCACCTGTGGCTCGACGTCGAGCAGTTCGCCGACGCGTTCGCGGCGGATGTCGATCCGGATCGGGCACGCGTCATGGCGCTCACGCAAGGTCCGGCCTCCTTTGCCTGCCTGACCACGTTCGCCGAGGCCCCGGCATGGCGGTCGAAGCCCTCGACCTACCTCGTGTCGGCCCGGGACCGCACCATCAACCCCGACGCGCAGCGCTTCATGGCGGAGCGTGCCGGGGCGACGGTCACCGAGATCGAGGCCAGCCACGCCGCCCTGGTGTCGCAGCCCGCGGCGACCGCCGAGGTCATTCTGGCCGCCGTGTCCCGCCTGCCCGGCTGACCGCGCGAAACCGTGGGCGCGAGGGGCCGGGTCAGGAACGATGCCCGGACCCGGCGTGTGGATCGACGAGGATCTTGTGGTGCGGGCCGGCGGCCTGCCGGGCCCAGGCGTCGGTGACCTCCGCAAGGCCCACGGTGTCGGTGACGACGCTCAGGGTGCGCTCGGCGGCGTGCTGCAGCACGGACCGGTAGGCGTCGGCGACCTGCTCGTGCGGGAGCAGACCGGCGTTGAGGCCGGTGACGGTCAGGCTCCTGCCGATGATGTCGGCGGTGGCGGTCGCGGTCACGCCGGCGCTGGCGCCGAGGACGACGATCCGCGCCCGGACCGCGGCCGCGGCCAGTACCGCAGGCCAGGTGGTGCCGAACAGGGCGTCGACGACGACGCCGTAGCCGCCGCCGGGACCAGCCGGCAGGGTCGTGTCCCCGGTGAGGGTGACGGTGTCGGTGGCGCCCAGCCGGCCCAGGGTTTCCAGGGTGGGTCGATGACGGCCGGCGGCCGTGATGCGCCCGGCGCCGAGCAGGCGGGCCAGTTGCACGGCGATGGTGCCGACCGCGCCGGTGGCGCCGAGCACGAGGACGGACTCGCCGGGTTGCAGCCGGGCGTGGTCGGTCAACGCGAGCCAGGCGGTGGTGCCGGCGATCCCGAGTGCGGCGGCGGCGGTGCTGGGCACCGACGGGCTCACGGCGACGAGATCGTCGTCGGCGACGGTGACGTAGGCCGCGGCGCTGCCGGGTTGCCGCCACCAGAACCGGCTTCCGACGGGGTGGGTGTCGGACTGCACGACCGTGCCGACGCCTTCCAGGCCCACTGTCCAGGGTGGCTGTGGTGGTGGCCCGTAGACGCCGGCCGCGGTGAGCAGATCGGCCGGGTTCAGCGCCGCGTACTCCACTCTGATCAGGGACCGGCCCGGTCGAGGTTGCGGCATGGGGATACGACCGGCGATCGGTGGCCGTCCGGATGCGGGGACGACCGCGGCGTCGATGTCGTCGTCGGCAGGTGCGGTGGACATGGGTTCTCCGTTCGTCGCAGGGGTCAGGAGGCTCACGGGTTCACCGTGGCCGGAGTCAGGCCGGTCAGCACCTGGGCGTGCCGCCACACGCGGCCCGCGAGATCCGGGTCGGTGACGTCCGAACTGGTGCGGACCGGTGCACCGGCGGCGTTCAGCAGGTGGGCGTGGCCGACACCGGGCGGGGCGGTGGCGGCGAACAGCGGCGCGGCGGCCGCCTTCTCGGGACCCTGCTGGAACCGTTGCGACAATCGGAACAGCGGCCACGCGGCGCGCATCGGCTGGGGCAGCATGGTCCGGGTGATGCCGCTGTTGAGCTCGGTGCTGGTACCGCCGGGGTCGACCGCGGTCACGGTGACGGTGGTGCCGACGAGCCTGCGGGCCAACTCCATGGTGGCGACCAGGTCGGCGCGTTTGGCTCGCCCGTAAGCGACCATGCCCCGCCATGGCCGCCCGTCGTCGCGGCGGCCGTCGAGATCGTCGACGTCGAGGGCGGCGAAGCCGAGCCGGTGCACGCCGGAGTTGACGTTCACCACCCGAGCCGCCGGCGCAGCACGCAACCGGGGCAGCAGCAGGGCTGTGAGCAGGAACGGCGCGAGGTGGTTGACCGCCCAGGTCAGTTCGATCCCGTCGCTGCCGGTGCGACGCTGCTCTGCGGCGGCAAGCGGGAGGGCACAATGCTGGAGGCTACGTTGCTCGAAGGCGTGCCGCGCTGCGCCGAGCTTCGCCGCCATCGACCGGGATGACGTAAATCTGCGGCTTGTCGGAGCGAGTG
>CAXTTN010000001.1:0-20741 GCA_964247105.1 uncultured Pseudonocardia sp. | reverse complement strand
CGTCGTGTACGATGCGCGCCGAGGCGCCATTACAGCTGCCGGTGCGACGCTCGGCGTACATGCCGCCGACGTTGTTCACCAGGACGTCGAGGGTCGGGTACCGCTCGCCGACCTGCTGGGCCAGAGCGCGCACATCGTCCTGGCGCGATGCGTCGGCGACCAGCAGATGCACGTTCGGGTTGCCGGTGGACTGCCGCAGCCGGCGCACGGTGTCGTCACCGCGGCGCTGGTCGCGACCGGTCACCAGCACTGTCGCACCACGGCGGGCCAGGGCGGCAGCGGTGTGCTCGCCGATCCCGCCGGTACCGCCGGTCACCACCACGACCCGTTGCGACCACGCGCGTCCGTGGTCGTCCGGTGTCTCCGGTCGTGTCATCGCGTCCTCCTTATGTGAGTACGACGTACAGTACGTTTTACGTACTGTACGCGCAAGGTAGAGTTGCGGCATGACCCAGCCACCACCCGACGGCACGGTGTCCGACCCGACCGAGGCGATGAGCGCCAACACCGCGTACCTGCTGCACCGCCTCGGCAACGACGCCACCCGACGCCTTGCCGCCGAACTGCAGCCGCTGGGGTTGCGGCCTCGACATTTCGCGGCGTTCCACACCCTCGCCAGCGAAGGCGGCTGCTCGCAGCGCACACTCGGTGCCGCACTGGGAATGGACCCGAACTCCGTCGTGCTGGTCGTCGACGACCTGCAGCAACGCGGGCTCGTCGAACGCCGCCGCGACCAGCAGGACCGGCGCCGCTACGCGCTGTACCTCACCGATGACGGCCGCGCGATGCTGAACCGCGTGCGCACCGCCGCGGTGACCGTGGAGGAGGCCATGCTGGCCGTCCTCGAACCGGCCCAGCGCGAGGTCATGCGCAGCATGCTGACAACCATCGCCGGCATCACGACACCGGCGGCAGCAGCAGGCCCGACCGACTGCTGAGGGCTACCTTCACCGCCGTTGCGGTGACGCACCGGCGACCGCAAGCCGGTGGTCGCCCGCACCCTCACGCAGGTCGCGCAGGACCAACCCCTCGACGGCGGTGACGACCGCCGCGGCAGCGGCCGGCAGCCCGGCGCGCCAGACGAGGTCGACCGGTACGGCGAGCTCGGGCCGGAACGGGACGAAGTGCATCCCCGGCCGCCGCAGTGAAGGGACCAGGCTCCGGCTGACCGGTGCCACCGCGCCGGTCGCGGCGGCCTCGTCGACCATCCCGGACTGGCCGCTGACCGGCGTCTGGGCGATGCGGGGAGGCAGCCGTCCATCCGCGGTGAAGTGCGAGGTGATGTGGTCCCAGACGAACGGGGCGGCCTCGCGGGGGAACATCACCAGGGACAACCCGGCCAGCGCCTCGACAGGGACGACGTCGCTCACGGCGAGGTGATGGGTGTCCGGGACGGCCGCCCAGCAGTGCTCGTGCGCGACGGTCGTCGTGTGGAGGTCGCCTGCGCGCCCTTCGACGGCCCACGCCACGGCGAGATCGGCCTCACCTGCCCGCAGGGCCGCCAGGTTGGCGCTGTCGGAGCTGGTCCAACCGGTGATGGCCACGTGCGGGAGCTCGCCCCGGACCCCCGCGAGGAGCCTGTCGACGATGTGTTCCGAGTCCAGGCCGTAGCGCATCCGAACCCGCCCCGAATCGAGATCGGCGGCCCGCTGCACGGCCCGCGCGGCAGCGTCGGCGTCACGCAGCAGCGCGGTGGCCTTCTCGTACAGGATCCGGCCCGCCGCGGTGGTCCGGACGCCGAAGGAGCCCCGCTCCAGCAGCGGGACGCCCAGCTCGGCCTCGAGCACCGCGACGCTCTGGGACAGCGACTGCTGCGCGATGTGCATCCGGGCACCGGCTCTGGTCAGGCTGCCCTCCTCGCAGATCACGACGAAGTACCGCAGCTGACGCAGCTCCACAGGCGCAGACTGTACCGGGGGACAGGAAACCGGTGTTGTCGCTCGGCCTGCCCACGCTCTTAGTGTCGGGCCGTGTCCGAGACCATCTTGACCACCACCCAGCCGTTCCTCGTCGACGTTCCCCGTGACCGGGTCGACCATGTCCTGGCCCGGGTCGCCGCCTACCCCTGGGACCAGGCCCCACCCGGCCGGAGTTGGCAGGGCGGGATGAACCCGGCGTTCCTGCGGCGGCTCTGCGACCGCTGGACCGGTGGCTACGACTGGTACGCCGCCCAGGCCGAGCTCAACGCCCTGGGCTCGCGGACGGCGCAGGTCGACGGCCACACGATCCACTTCCTGCGGGTCACCGGCGCCCCGACCGAACCCGGCGGCGAGGTGCTGCCGATCCTGCTGGTCCCGGGCTGGCCCAGCACCCTGCTCGACTACGCCCGGGTCATCACACCGCTGGCCGAAGCGGGCCACGACGTCGTCGTCGCGTCCATGCCCGGCTATGGCTGGTCCTCGCCGCCGCCCTCTCCGATGGGGCCCCGCCCGATCTCGCACGTGCTGCACACGCTGATGACCGACGTCCTCGGTTTCACCCGATACGCCGCCGCGGGCACCGACTTCGCAACCTACGTCGCTCCGTGGCTCGCCCTCGACCACCCCGAACAGGTCGCAGGAATCCACATCACGGCCCTGAACATGCGGCCGCACGGCGCACCCGCAGGCGCCACCTCGTGGCCCGACACGTTCACCCCCGACGAACGTGCCTTCCTGCACGGCGAGGGCGGAGTGCAGTTCCCTCTCCTGCCCTACGCCTTCGTCCAGGCCCTGCAGGGGCAGACGCTGTCGCTCGCGATGGTCGACAACCCGGTCGGCCTCGCGGCCTGGATCCTGGAGAAGCACCACGCCTGGACGCCTCTGGAGGACGGCGGCGATCCCGACGCGGTCTTCGACCTCGACCGCCTCATCACCACCGTGATGATCTACGCGTTGACCGCCACCTTCGCCACGTCGATCCTCATCTATCCCGGGCTGTTCGCCGACCCTGCCCAGCTCGGCGACGGCGAACGCGTCGAGGTGCCCACCGCGTTCGCCGACGTCGCCGACCCCCTGGTCCCCACCCCGCCGCGCTCCCTCGTGGAGAAGGCGTTCCGGGTGGTCCGGTGGAGCACACCCGGCACCGGCGGACATTTCGCGCCGTTCGCCACTCCCGAGGACTGGACCGCGGACGTCGTCGCCTTCACCGACGACCTCAAGGCCGGGAAGTACGGAATCCCGCTCTGACCGAGCCGGCTCACTTCGGCGCGGTCAGGTCAGTGGGTGGCGCCGTAGAGGGTCTCGGCGTGCGGCGTGGGCCAGGGCTCCCCGACATGGGGAAAGTCGGGACGCACGCGGCGGGCGTTGAGGATCCCGTCGTCGACCGGCGCCCCGGTGATCGTGCTGAGCTGCACGTCGAGGACGTCGTCGGTCAGCGCGCGTCCGTTGCGTCCGGCGTAGCCGTAGCTCGCCGCGGTGGCCACCCGGTAGGTCAGGACATCGGGGAGGAACAGTTCGGCGACGGCGCGACCGTACCCGTCGGGGTCGGCGACCCGTCCCGCCGCCGCGGCGGCCTTGGCGACGAAACCCGCCGCGGACGTGCCGAACATCGCACGGTCATCGCGCGGGTGGCCGCGCAGCCAGGTGAGCTTGTCGGGGTCGTGGGCGCCACCGAAGTAGAACACGATCACCGGGTGCGCCATCCGGGCGACCTGCTGGGTGGGCGCGTGGCCATACAGGCTCACCACCGCCCACGCCCCGATCGTTCCGGTCGTGCCGAGCAACGTGTTGGGCACCTCGAACACCAGGCTCATCACGTTGCGCTCGGTGAAGCTGTTGGCGGGATGCCCCTGGTGCAGGCTCCCGTCGGCGAACACCTCCGGCCGGAACGCGCCCTCGCCCAGGAGCCCGCCGACGAAGGCTCCGTGGCCGAAGAAGTTCGCGGTGAACGGGCCGGCGGCGTGGCCCGCCCACACCCGCCCGCCGCCGGCCAGCAACAGTATGTCGCCGGTGGCGCCGGTGGCGACCTGACGTCCGGGTTCCGTGCGGGCCGCCGCCGGTCCCTGCGCGATCGTGACCGTCATCGTCTGCACCTCGAACGGCGCCCGACATCGGCCGAGTGATGGAGTGCACCATGACGGTATTACCGGGTCGCCCGAGTCGACTCAGGTCACCGCGGGGCAGGGGCCGGGTTCTGCCCCCGGGGCCTGCAACGACGATCGGAGTGGGCGAACGACGGTGCGGGCGCGCCACGTCAGTTCTTCCGTTGACCATCTCATTCCACCAGAGTTTTGCGATGGTCGTCAGAGTCCGCCCCATCGCTACGGGGCCGCGCGGAGCCGCCCGTGCGAACAGGTGCCTCGTGGCATCCCCCGGCCCAAAACGCCGCGGGCCTGCAGTCCTCGCCATCCACCAAACGGCAAGATCCACACACGTTTGGGCCTACTACGCACTCACATGTAACGGATGACCCGGCGGCATCGACTTCGAGCTCGAACGCCTCCGTCAGGAGCGTTTGCCCCGACCCAGAGGAAACCCCATGCGCCGCCCGATTCTGTTGGTACTAACTCTCAGCGCGGCAGTCGGGCTAACCTTAGTCGGCACTGCCAGTGCGGCAACATCCGACAAATATACGGTTACCCGCGGTCTCGGACCGTACAACGGCGCCGCAGGACCCGAAGGACCCGGTTATATCGGACCGGACAGCGAAGCCAAGAGCGTCTCGTGCAATCCAGGTGACACCATTCTCTCGGGCTCGGCGAAGATCAACCGCAAGACCCCGCATGGAACCGCCACGCGCGACGTGGTCAATGTGAAGCCGATAGGCATCTTCTGGGACAGCGAGGTCAACGCCTTCAAGTGGGGCGCATTCATCTCCGTGAACGGAAGCAAAGGCTGGAATAGCGTGACGCTCACCGCAAAGTGCCAGAAAGCGCCTCCAACCTACTACGCTATCGGCGACGAGTGGAACGGCAGTCCTCATGGCCGGACAGTCAACCTGAGCTGCGACCCAGGTGGAACGCTTGTCAGCTACTCGATCCAGCACGGTCAGCAGAATATCAGGAAGATTAAGACATCGAAGACGGGTATTACCATCACCTTCAAGCCCGTCGATTCCAACGAATATTCAGGTGCGGCAACAATCAAATGTCAGAAGTGAGTGTTTCTCTAGTACTCAGCCCCGGACGCTGATGCTTGAATCGCCAGCTTGGAAGACTGCTCGGAACGCCACTCACCCGGCGCTGACCCTGACCCCGAAGCGGAGCCGATCACGAGGGCAACCGCGGGTCCGCGCTCTCCAGTGGCGCGCTGGCTGAGAAGGAGCACGAGGTGACGTTGCACGAGGAGCGGGCGGTCACCGACCCGGAGACTGTGCCGGTCGAGCAGGTCATCGCATCAGGTTGGGCACCGAGACCGTTACCGGGCCGGAGTGGGTGGACGAGACCGTCCGCAAGGAGGTCATCGACACCGACGGTGTCGAGGGCGCCCGTGGCGTCGGGGACTCGGACCGGTAACCGGCAGCGTCCCGCGGCGGGGGGAACCACACCGTGGGTTCCGCCCCCTCCCAGGCTCCGGTCCACCATTGCCCGGGAACGACCGACACGACGGGAAGAACGGTGCATGGCCGACTGGCCGATTCCGATCGGGGCCGCGGTGCGGGGCGGCCGGCGGTGACATCCTGGGCGATATCGGGGCGCTTTGCAGCGACCACGCCACCGGATGTCCCGTGTGGGCGGCGGTCACCGGCCGGGGTCACACCGTGATCGTCCGATGGAGCGGTCTCGGTTCGACGGGCGGGGTCCTGCACGTCCCGCACGACGCCGAGCAGGTCCACCGCACCGCACCCGCGCGCGCTGACAGCTACCCCGGCGGGCCCGACCTGGCCTTGCACCACGGCCTGATCCCCGCCCCCGCGCACCGCGGTCGCTCAGCCGTGGCCAGGATGGGCCGCCATTCCGCCGTGGCCGCCGCTCCCGGCGTCGTGCGACTGGCCCTCCCTGGGCACGCCGCCGAGCCGCTCACGCACCGAGGAGGTCACCTCGGTCCCACCGACGACCACCCACCTGGTGCCGACGAGGTAATGGCCTCCGTAGTCCTGCGCGGCGTCGAGCCACTTCAGCTGGTCCTCGTCGGTGGCGAACGTGGCCAGGATGAACTTGGCATCACGGCCGGCGCAGATCGCCTGGCGGATCTCCGCGGTGTCGGTCTGGATCTGCGGCGCACAGTCCACCTCGGACGCCAGCTGCTCCAGGCTGCCGGTGGCCGTCACCGGTGCGGGCCGGTCGCCACCGCCCGACCCGCAGGCCGACAGCCCGAGCACCGCCGCGACACCGGCGGCCGCCAGTACGCCCCGGCTCACCCCGATCACCGGCACTGTCGACCACCGTTGATGCAGCCGACGACCTGCTGCATGAGCGCGTCGTCGAACACGTTGATGAAGTCGTTGTGGTCGGTGACCGGCTTGTGCAGCTGCTCGGGGAAACCGTCCACGGCGAACGGCGCGCTCACCTTCCCGTCCTTGATGACCGGGGCCTTGGCGTTGTAGACCAGGCGGATCTGCAGCTGGGGAATCGCCCGGAAGCCCTTCGCGCAGCTGCCGTCTGCCTGGACGAACGCGACGTGGTCGCGGTGGTTGGCGCTGTCGATGTTCTGCCCGTCCCAGCAGCTCTGAAAGTTCGCCGTGCGCACCACCTTGCTGCCCGCCGGACAGATCGGGTACTTGTCGGTCAACTGCCGGTCCTCGAACCCTGTGCAGCTCCAGGCCGCGTTGGCGTTGGCGACACCGTTGGTGAAGGCCTTGGCGTCACCGGTGATGATGCGCAGGAACTTCGGCATCGCGACGACATCGCCCTTCTTGTTTCCGACCAGCTTGATCTGCGCCTCGGTCGCCTCGAGGATCCGGCCGACGTTGCCTTCCGCGCCGCCGCCCAGTTGCTTGGCGTCGAACTCGTCGGCGCCGTCCTGCTGGCGCAGCACCGGCCAGTAGTACGTCGACCTGTCGTCCTGATTCCGGCAGGAGGTGTCGGCCTTGGCCAGGTCGTCGTTGCTGGCGAACGCGTTGTTGCCCTGGTTGCCCACATAGTCGTGGGTGTGGTGGGCGCCATTGGTGACGCCCGGGGCCACGATCAAGTTGTCGGAGTTGTGCAGGTTGTTACCGTTCGTCCCGCAAGACGTGATGAAGGTGCCCGTGGAGCCGGTACGCCCGTCGGCGGCCAGACCGTTGCCGGTCCCCGCCGCACCCGCCTTGACCGTCGTGATGTCGACGAAGTCGGCGGCCACCGGGCCACCGGTCTGTGCGGCGTCCCCCTGCACGGCGCCGGCTTGCTGGGTCGCCGTCGCTTGCTGGGTCGCCGTCGCTTGCTGGGTCGCCGTCGCCCGCTGGGTCGCCGTCGCCCGCTGGGTCGCCGTCGCCCGCTGGGTCGCCGTCGCCCGCTGCGTCGCCGTCGCCCGCTGCGTCGCCGTCGCCCGCTGCGTCGCCGTCGCCTGGCCGGTCGCGGCCTGCTGGTCGGTGGCCCGTCCGGCCTGGCCCGGCCGGTTGACTCCCGACTGCTCGCCGCCGAACGTTTTCGCGTATCCCTGAGGGATGATCTCCACCCCGTTGGCGTCGGTGCAGGCCACGGGCAGACAACACACCGCGACGATGGTGGTCAAGCGGATCAGCACCTTGAACATCTTACGATTCTCTTTCGTCCTGGACTGGTACATGTCTCTCCATTCGTCGGGGCCATGGACGGTCGACCCGAATCCGACGGTAGGAGCGAAACATCGGCTGAGCGGAAATCTGAGAGAGTCTGAGGCCAGCATGGCGTCTCGAGCGACGAGTGGCCGGTATTGGCTAATGCCACGTAACGTGAGTGGATCATGCTGCTGGCTGGGGGTGGCAGCCCGCGGAGGTGGATCGTGGGCGTTCCGCGATGGGGGACCGGCGGGTTCACCGAGGTTCTTGACCCGATAGCCGTTGTGTCGGGCTCGTTTCGACCGCGCGTGAGCAGGTGTGCGTTCGCGTCGCGGTGGGATGAACAGCACGGCGGTCTGGGCAGATGACGTGGGAGACGGTCATCCCAGTCCTCAGGGGGATTGTCCCCGTCCCGGTGGCGGTACGACGGATCATGCGCAAGGCCCTGGCGAAGACCCAGTCCGGGTCGAGGTCGACCGTCCCGGATCTTGTGGACAGCCGGTCGTAGACTGCCGCTGATCGCTGCGGAGGCAATCGTGTGGCGACACGGATCAGGCCGTTGGTCTCTTCCTCGATTCAGGTCGATCCATCGTCGATGTGGCGAAAAGTATCGGCGTCCACGAGATGACGTTGGCTGAATGAGTGGAGAAGGCACAAGAGTCCGGTCAATTTCCGACTCCGACCTGTCCGAGCCCGAAGGGGCCGAACTGGAATGCCTCCGCAAGGAGAACGCCACCCTCGTGATGGCATGCCCACTCCCCCGGCCCAAACCGCTGCGACTTGCAGCCCCCGCCATCCATCAAACGACAAGATCCAGACACATTTGAGGCTGTTACGCAGTCAGTATGTACGCATGACCGTCGGTCTCGAGGTTCCCACCGGCGACTCGGTGCGCGCGCCGCTCGACTGGGTCGTCTGCGTCAATGTCGTGTAGGGGGCCACCGGCTGAGCGGCGAGAAGGGCCGCCGCGACGATGGAGGTGCGCCCAGTACGCCGGCTGCGGTCGGGCTGATCGGTGCCGCCGAAGCGCCCGCGACATTGATCCGATTTCTGCCACGTGCGCGCGGAGTCGCAACGGTCCTCGCGCCTATGGCCGCCGCCAGGCTGACCGTCGTCGCGACGGGCGAAGTCGTCACCCACGTCCGCCTCCACAAGGCGGACAAGGGTCGTCACCCCTGGGGCACTCCACTGTGCGGTTGCCGAGGATCACGTACAGCGTGCCGTTGCCGAACAGGATGCCCTGGCTGTAGTACTCGATGTCGCCCGCTCCGCGGTCCCGCAGCCGGGTAGTCCGTGGTGGCGGGCGGTCGACGAGCGACTGCGGCGCGAAGGCTCTGAATCCCTCGCGAAGGCCGTAGGTCCCGCCTCACAGCCCTGGCGTGGGTCGTGCGGCCGGGTTGAGGCCTACTGCTCGGCCAGCTGGTCGTCGCTGATCCAGTTGCCGTGGAACCCGAACGGCACCCGCCTGGGCAGGTGGACGCGCGCGATCGGTGCCGCGTCGAGGTCGGCGGCGTCGAGCACCACCAGCTCGCCGCGGTCGGTGGTGGCGTCGTGCACCACCGAGAGGATCCAGCCGTCGTCCTCCGCCACTGCGCCGGGACGGGGCACGAACGCTGGTTCCATCGTCACGCGGCCGGTGCCGTAGTCGTGGGTCGTGGCGTCGCCGGTCGTCGTGTCGACCTTGACCAGCGGGCCGGTCTCGAAACCGCGGTCGCGGAAGCGGTTGACGTCGCCGGAAAGCAGCAGCCCGCCCTCGCCCACGCCGGCGAACCAGCCGTAGCGGTGCGGCAGCCCGGTCAGCGCCGGGTCGACGCGGGGGAACTCGACACTGTGGTCGGTCATGATCTGCTCGGTGACCGTGCCGCGAGCCGGGTCGATGGTCCATCGCGCCAGTGCCGGCAGGTCGTCGGCGGGAGCGCGCACCTCGTCGCGGAACACGGTGTTGTAGCGGACGACGTCGACGGTGATGGAGCCGTCCGGGTTGTCGTAGCTGTTCAGGATGTGGAACACGAAGCAGCGCGGCGCGTCGAACCAGCGGATCTGGTCACCGTTCCCGCCGCGGGGCAGCACCCCGACCCGCGAGGGGTGGTCCTCGTTCCAGCGCAGCGGGAACCGGCCCGCGCTCTGCGGCGCGGCCGAGGCGGCGTGGCTGGCGACCTCCTTCGACAGGGTCACCGGAAGGTCCAGCACGACCACGCGGGTGGCGGTCAGCGCCATGTCGTGGACCAGCGGTCCGTCGGGCACCGCGATGTCGGTGGAGTGGGTGAACCGCCCGGTGGCGTCGAGGGTCAGGTAGCGCAGGGTCGGCGATCCGCCGTTCCAGGTGACGGCGTGCAGCTCACCGGTGGCCTTGTCGATCTTGGGGTGCGCGACGAACCCGCCGCGCAGCGCACCGCCGCAGTCCCACGTCGCCATCCCGTCCAGCTCCGGACTCATCGACACCGGCATCCCGCCGCCCTCGACGAGCGCCAGGATCCGGCCGCCGTGGGCCATCACGTTGGTGTTCGGTGCCTCCCCGGCGTCGCCGCGGACGAACCGGTTGCGGTACCACTCCGCGCGCCCGTCACGCAGGCGCACACCGTGGACCATGCCCTCGCCGAGGAACCAGTGGTAGTCGACCCCGACCGGCCCCGCCGGGTTGGGGCCGATCCGCAGGTAGCGGCCGTTCAGCTCCCGGGGCAGCTGCCCGGTCACCGGGAGATCGGTGGCGCTGACCTCGTCCGGCACCGGCGCGAAGTCGCCCTCGAGATAGGGGTTGCGGGTCGTCGTGATGCTCATGACCGCTCCAATCGTCAGATCCGATGGTTTAGCTTGTACGATCAGAGTGCTCGTGCTCGACCGCGCCCCGCAACGACGAGATCCAGACCGTCCAGACCGGGAGATGAGATGCCGACCCTCTCCGCCAGCGCCTACGTCGTGCTCGGCCTGCTCCGCGAAGCGGGGCCGGCCACGCCGTACGCGCTCGACCGCGCGATCCGCCAGGGCATCGGGCACTTCTGGGTCTTCCCCCGCTCGCAGCTCTACGCCGAGGCCGCCCGCCTGGTGCGACTCGGGCTGGTCGAGGAGGAGCAGGAGAAGACCGGCCGGCGCAGGCGATTACTCTCGCTGACACCCGACGGCCACGCCGAGTTCGCTACCTGGCTGGCGAGCCCGACGCAGGACCCTACCGAGATCCGCGACGCCGGGCTGTTGCGGCTGTTCTTCCACGCACCCGACGGTGGGGACGCTGCCGACGTGCACGACCTCGCCGTCGAGCAGGCCCGAGCGCACCGGCGCAAGCTGGCCGTGTACGAGCGGATCGCGACAGCACCCTCCGTACCGCCCGACTCACCCCAGGCCGCGGCACTTGAGCTCGGCCTACGATTCGAGCGCATGACCATCGCCTACTGGGACGAGATGGCCGCGAACGGTGCCGGTGCTGTCACCACGGACTGGACCACACTCGACCAGCAAGCATGAGCATGACGTCGCGCGCCGGCGAGCTATCGGACATGCAGGTCACGCGATCCCGCGCTCACTGGTCCGCATCGTCGACACCAATGACCGGACCCAGCTGGGCGGCACAAGCTGACGACGGCATATCGGCGGCACGGCTCCTCGGGCCGCGCCGCCGCGTTCCGGCGCCGGACAACGACGTGATGTCGGACACTGCTGGATGTCCCACCCCAGCGGGCGATGAAGTCGGGACCGAGCGAACCCGACACGGCTATCTCGTCAGGCCGGGCCCGAGGCTCGCGGCAGGCGTCCGAGGACCGCCCACCGCGCGAGACGGCAGGGCGGGCTCTGTCGTCGCGGTGGTCGAGTCGACTGCTTCTGAGCTGTCTCCAGGTGCCGAGAGCGCGATGCGATCGCCTGGGCTATTCCGATTCCGATCCCGATCCCGGTAGGGGCAGGCAGCGGCGAGGGCTGGCGTAGCTCGCGGTGGACCTGTCCGGCTGCACCACTGTCACCACGGCCCGGTAACAGCCCAGCGGGGCTTTCCTGCTGCTGTACACAGTCAGGAGGCGGTTGCGGGGATCGACCGTATCCTCCGGGTCGTATCTGGCTGGTGCCGTACGGCCGTCCCGGGTAACCGGCTGGATGCCAATCTTGGCCGTGACGGCCATACCCGCGAGGTTGTCGAATCTGACCTGCGGAGTAACGAACAAGAGGCCGCCCTTTCCGTCCTCTGCGACCTTGGTGAACAGGCAGATCTCAGCAATCGCGGGGTACGTGAGGCACGACGGTGCCGGCTTCTGCGAGATGAGAGTGACGGACGGGTCGGACGGGGACTCGACCGGGTCCGGGGGTGTCGAGACGTCCGATGAGGTGGTCGCCTCGGAGGCCTGCGCCACCGACGCGAGCACGGCGACCGACCCGAGCAGGACAGCGGACCCGATCAGTGCGACGGCGGCCCGGCGGACCCGGCCGGTGCGACGGGGGGCCCGCTCGACGGGCCGGTCGGGGTCGAGCAGGCTCGCGGGCGTCTTCCTGGGCACAGTGCTGCGTCCGTTCTCGGTACGGGGTGTGGTCCGGAATCCGGATCGGGCCGATGTCACCGACCTGGGAGCACCATAGGTAGCGCCGAACCCGGGTTCGGGTCTGTGGCCGGGCAGGAAGGCGCTGGTCGCTGCCGCAATGGGAAACGCCGATGGAGCGGGTCGGGTGACGACGGCGCCACGGCGGCGGCCACGGAGCGGGTCATACCGATCCCGATCCCGATCCCGATCCCGATCCCGGTCGGGGTCGAGCAGGCTAGATGTACTCGGCCACGGCACGACCACCGTCGCCACGAGGTCGAGCCGGTCGACAGGTCCGAACCGCCGCGCCCTACATGCGCGCCCACGGCGGGCCCAGACGCCACGTCCGGCACGGACACCCGGCTGGGTCGGGCTTGAACTACCCAGCCGCCCCCGGCTGCCGCCACAGGCCCCCGCAGAGACAGCCGCGATCACGGCAAGATCCTTTTAAACCACTGCACATCGGCCGTGAGCTGCGAAACTTCGGCGGTGTTGGCCGGCTCTGCAAGAGTGGAGCTGAGGGGATTCGAACCCCTGACCCTTTGACTGCCAGCGGCATACGCGACGTCCACAACGTACGCACAGTCCGCCGACCTGCCGGTCGATCCGCAAGAACTCCAGGGAAGGGCCTCCGAAAGCGCCCGCTCCGCACGGTCCGTGAGACCGATGTGAGACGGGCGCCCCCGGCGACGCGCAGCAACGCGACGCCGGGGACTTGATCCGATGGAGGTCGGACCCGTGAACGATCGTTCCACTCCCCCAGCCACCGCCGCCGGCCGCAACCGCTCGCACCTCGCGCAGCACGCCGACAGCCTGCACCGCCTCACGAACGCCCGCGTCAACCCGGGCGCGCACCCCCGCAGTGCCGATCGGCTCGCCCGGTACGCCGTCGACGGCCTGCTCGCCGCCGAGATCCTCGTCTCCCACCTGAACGACACCCTGCTCCCGCTCGCCGCGGACGCCATCCGCTACGGGGTGCCGCTGCACGACGTGGCGTTCCTGCTGATCTGGTCCGACGACCACCTCGTCGAGGCCCTCACGGCTTGGGCGCACGATCACGACGATGCCGCGCTGCTCGATCTGCTCGGCGCTGGCGCGGTGGCAGCATGAACGACCATTCCCGTCGCCCCACCGTCTCCGTGGCGGCGTTGGCCGCTGAGCTATGTGTGGCGCCGGAACGGGTCGAGCAGGTTCTCGACGGCATGGTCGCCGTCGGGCTGTTCACCCGCAGCGACGTCAGCGAGCCGCTTTCGTCCGATGCAGCCGCGACGGTGCGGCTGCTGGTCGCCGACGAGCGGGGCGGATCGTGAGCGCCCGGACCGGCCTCTACGCACTGTTGGTGGTCGTGGCCGGCGCGGCGGCGGTGTTGTCGTTCGCGGCACTGCGGGACCTCGCGCTGCTGTGCGGCTTCGCGCCGTGGCTGGCGTGGCTGCTGCCGGTCGTCATCGACGCCGGGGCTGCGGCGGGGTCGCTGGTGTGGCTGGGCGGATGGCCTGCCGCTCAGGCCCGCCGGTTCGGCCGCGCGCTCGCCCTCGTACTGCTTGGCGCCTCGGTGGCGGGCAACGCCGTGGGGCACGCGTTGGAGGCGTACACCGCACGGCCCGCGTGGTGGGTCGTGGTGGTCGTCTCCGCGGTCGCCCCGGCCGTTCTCGGTGCGGTGGTGCACCTCGCGCAGCTCGCGGTAGGGGGCCACACAGAGCGGCCTGAGCCGGCCGTGGAGGGCCTCGACGACGGCGACCGGTACGAGGAGGAGACCCTCGACGAGCGTGGTCTGTCGTTGGCGTGGGCGACCGCGCCGGCCGCCGAGCCCGTCATCGACGACCAGGCCGGCGAGGATCGGGCCGGCGAGGATCGGGCGGCCGGGTTGATCGCCGCGGGGGCGGGCCGGCGCAGGCTCGCCCGCGAGCTGGAGATCAGCGAGCACCAGGCGCGCGAGCTGCTCGCGGCGACCCGAAACGGGGCCACCCGATGAGCGCCGACGTGACAACCACTCCCGACGGCGCACCTGTGGAGCCGGCCGCGGGGGTGCACCCGCCCGCCCTGGGCGACGCGGTGGCGGTGCTGGAGAACGTGGACCCGCCCGCGCTGCCGCGGCGGCTGGCCGAGGCGATCGAGCGCCGCCGGCTCGCCCGTCGCCACCCGGTGATCCCGGAGACGATCGCCACCCGGGCGGCGGCTCGGGCGCTGGCGGGCGATGTGGCCGGCCACTGGTGGTTCCTGGCCCGGTTCCACGGGTTCCGTCTACCCGGTTACGCGGCGCGCCTGGTGTGGCGGGCCCCGGTCGGGCTGTACCGCCTCGCCCGGCTGCTGGTGGCGTTGGTGGCGCCGCCCGACGAGCGCCCGCTCATGTCGGCGGCGGTGCGCAAGGAGGACGCACCGGAGTACATGAAGCTCCGCGCGCTGCACACCGCCCGGGTGCGGGTGCGCCTGGTCGTGGCCGTTGTGCTCGCCGTCGCCCTGGTGGCGGCAGTGCTGGTGGCGCGGGCGTGGCTGCCGGGCTGGGTGGTCTCCCTCGCCGCGGTCGCCGCGGTGGTCGCCCTCGGGGCGCACGGGCAACGGCGGGACGCGCCGATCCTGTCCCGGGCGGTGGATCTCCCGGCCGAGTACGCCCGCCCCACCGCGGAGCAGATCGAGACGGCGCTGCAGTCCCTCGGGGTGGCGGCGCTCTCGGCGAAGGGGGCCCGGATCGGGTTCGCCTCGCCGGTGCGCGACACCGTCACCGGGTGGGCGGTGTCGATCGATCTCCCGGTGGGCGCCACCCCGGAGATGGTGATGGACCGGCGCGCGCCACTGGCGTCGGGGCTGCGCCGTCCGATCGGGTGCGTGTGGCCCGACGGTGACCCGGAGGTGCACGGCGGCCGGCTGGAGCTCACCGTGCTCAAGGTCGAGATGTCGAAGGCCCGGCCCAAGCCGTGGCCGCTGCGCAAGGCCGGTACCGCGGACATCTTCGGGCCGCTGCCGTTTGGCACCGACCAGCGCTCGCAGCCGGTCGGCATCCCGCTGATCGAGTCGAACATGCTCATCGGGTCGCTGCCGGGTGCGGGCAAGACGGCGTCACTGCGGTGCGTGCTGCTCGGGTGCGCGCTCGACCCGACCGTCGAGCTGCACGTGTGGGAACTCAAGGGGTCCGGGGACCTGGAAGCGTTCGAGCGGATCGCGCACGCCTACGGCTCCGGCGTCGACGACGACACCGTCGCGGGCGCGCTGGCGGGGCTGCGGTGGCTGCTCGGAGAGCTGGGCCGCCGCTCGGCGAAGCTCAAGGCGCTCCGCGAGTCCGCCCGCGACCTGGTGCCCGACAGCAAGGTCACGCGCGCGCTGGCCGATCGGCGCTCTCTCGGGCTGCACCCCATCGTGTTCGTCGTCGACGAGGCACAAGAGCTGTTCGCGCACGACGAGTACGGCAAGGAAGCCGGCGACCTCGCCACCCGCATCATCAAGCGCGGCCGAGCCCTCGGCGTCATGCTCATCCTGGCCACCCAACGGCCCGACAAGGACAGTCTCCCGACCGGGGTGAGCGCCAACGTGGGGACGAGGTTCTGCCTGCGGGTCATGGGGCAGGTCGAGAACGACATGGTGCTCGGCACCAGCTCGTACAAGAACGGGATCAGGGCGACCTCGTTCACCCGCTCCGACCGCGGCATCGGGTACCTCGTCGGCGCCACCGACGCCCCCGTGGTGGTCCGGACCTACTACCTCGACGCCCCCGACAGCGACGCCGTGGTCGCCCGCGCGCACGCCGCACGGGCTGCGGCGGGGCTGCTGTCCGGGCACGCCGCCGGGGACGAGGCGGCGCCGGTGACGGCCTACAACCTGATCCGCGACGCCGAGGCGGTGTTCGCCACGGCCGAGCGGCTGTGGCTGTGGTCGGAGGATCTGCTCGAGCACCTGGCCGCGCTGCGCCCGGACATCTACGCCCGGTGGACCGCCGACGTCCTCGCCCGCAACCTGCGCGCGCTGGGCGTCGAGACCCGTCAGCTCAACCGGGTCGGGCCGGACGGGGACCGGGCCAACCGGCGCGGGATCGAGCTGGAGCAGCTCCGGGTCGCGCTGGCCGACCACGCCGCCCGGCTGGTGATCGAGGCCGGTAGCGGCGCGGTAGCGCGGTAGCAGCACCCGGCACCGCATGTAGCACGTCCGATAGCGCCCGGCGGGGCTGTTGACCTGCGATGTAGCAGGTAGCAGTCCCTGCCGGGCGCACCCCCGGAAGGGCAGGAACACACCATGGACACCCTGATCATCGCGGCGCTACTCCTCGCCGCCGGCTACGCCCTCGCCTGCGCGGTGTGGCCGTTCGCCGCCTGCCGCTGGTGCAAGGGCACCGGCAAGCGGCGCAGCCCCGCAGGCAAGGCATGGCGGCCGTGCGGGCACTGCGAGGGCAGCGGTAGGCGGGTGCGGTTCGGCCGGCGCCTGTTCGAGCGGGGCCGCGGCGAGGCCCGGTGACCTACGGCCGAGCGGGAACGTCGCCGATCCGGTCGCGCAGCTGGCGGACGGCGTCGATGCCCGCCGCCAGGTCGGGGCGCATCAGCTCCCACTCGAAGCGGGCCTTCGGCTCCATGTCGGCGCCTCGGGCGAGCAGGCGATCGAGCGCACTCAGTGCCTCGTCGAGCTGCGGGGCGAGGTCGTCCAAGGTCGCGACGGCTCGTCGCTCGACGTCGAGGTACTCGCCCGCGAGGGCCTCCAGCTCGGCACGGTTGTCGCTCATGACGCTGAGCCTATCGACGGGCACATGGGACGTAACGCCCGCCGCGTCGGTAACGACGAAGAGCAAGATCGCTCCCCAGTGCCACGCCAACGCCAGAGGCCCCACCCTGCAGGTGCAGGGTGGGGCCTCTGGTGTTCGGTCAGGCTGCCGGCTGCGGGTTCGCCGCCTGTACGTCCAGCGTCCGGAGCGCCTTGTTCAGCGGCGCCGGGCCGTCCTGGAACGAGCCGTAGCTCGCGACCGCTGCCTCCAGCGACGCCAGCGCGCGCTCTGCCGCGGCGGTCCCCCCGGCGAGGCCCCTGTCGACCAGCAGCAACGCCCGCTGCTCCTTGGGCGCCGTCTCCAGCAGCGCATCCCCCGCCATGGCGAGCGCGGCAGGCACGTTCACCGCGGCATCGGATGCGACCGCCCACGCCGCGAACTCGGCCCGCAGCGCGATCAGCGACCGGTAGTCGCCCGCCTGCCGGGCCTGCTCGATCAGCGTGCGCGCAGGCGTCCCGGCGTCGAGCTGCGCGCGCATCCGCGCCCACGCCCTCTGCTCCTGCATCTCGGCGAGCAACTGCGCCGACGAGTCACCTGCGGTGTCGGGCTGCTCCTGTCGCCACCCCAGGACCGTGGCCGCGGCCCCCTCGGCCGCGGTACGCAGCCGGGCCGCTGCCTCCGCAGCCGTGCTCGTAACCAACTCGATCTCGCGGTCGCGCCGGTCGGTGCCCAGCTTGGCCACGTCGAGTTGCCGGGTCGCGTCGAGGTCGCGGGCGAGCTGCACCCGGATCGCGTCGGCGTCCGCCGGGACGGCCTCCAATGTTGCGAGCGCGGCGTCGACGGCCGTGCGGACCGCTTCCGCCGAACGCCGTGCGCGCAGGGTCTCGATGGTGTCTTCCATGATGGTCATGCTGATCTCCTGCATCTGTGTGGTCCGACGGCGCGATCGCGGCGTCGGGGGCTTAGGGGTGCTGTCACCGCGTCGTCGGCGTGACCGGACGGGTGCTGCCGACCGGCAGGTTCCCGGCGCCGAGCTGCTCGCGGTGCGACAGGCGCCGCAGGTCCGGGTTCTCGGCGAGGTGGGCTCGCATCCGGGCCTGCGCGGCGCGGACCTGCGCTACGGCACGGCGGGCGGCGTCGGCGTCGAGTGCGGCCACCTGCCGGGCCTTGTACGCCCTGATCTGGCGCTCAATGGCGCGCTGTCGCTGCCTGGCGGCGTACTGCCCGTTGTCCTTCGCGGGCGGCGGGCGGCGGGTCACGCCCGGCTGGTACGCGGCGGTCGAGCACCGGCACTGCGGATGGAACACACCCGCGGCGCGTGCCTCGCCGACCGACCCTGCCACCTCGACGTCGACCATGACGCCGTCGCGGGTGGCGTGCTCCACCTGCACGGTGCGGGCGCCGGGGGTGCTGATGGACAGGACCGCGCCCGCCCACGGCCGGCACACCGGGCAGCGGTCGTCGGCGGCCTGCACCATCACCAGGTCGATCCCGGCGGAACGCAACCGGTCGTGCTTGGCGTCCTCCATCGCCCGAGCGGCTGCGGTGCGCACGGCCATCTCGGCGTAGGCGGACAGCGACCAGCGGCGCCCGGAGACGTCAGTGAACCCGGTGATACCGCGGTCCGCGTACGCCCACATGGCGCGCTGGGTGGCCTGCCGACGGGTCTCCGAGCCGACGAGCACACCCGGAGTGGCGCGGGCGGTGATGTCGCGGAAGGCGTCGAGGCTGGTGCGCAGGATCGCGTGGTGGGCCAGGGTGACCCGGTCCACCACCGCGGCGGCGAGGCGGTCGAGGGGGCCGCGGGGGATGGCGGCGTCGTAGCCGCCCGCGGCCGCACCGGTAACTAGAGCCAGCTCGGCAGCGGCCGCCGCGGCGCCCTGGGTCCTGGCGGCGGTGAGCACCGCGGCGAGCTGCGCGGGCGCGGCCAGGTCGAGCCGGACGACGATGCGGGCTATCGCGGCGCGCAGGTCGGCCAGCGCCATCGCTCGGGCGGCGTCGATGTCGCGTCCCGCCTCCGCGTTGTCGACGACGCTGCGGGTGTGACAGGCGATCTCGGCCAGCACGGCCTGCTCGGCGTCGAGGTAGACGCCGAGCAGAGCTGCCTCGGCCGGGGTGGGTTTGCGGAGTGCGGTCACCAGCCGTCGCCGGTCTCTTGGCCACCGGGCACTGTGAGGTAGCCCTGGTGGTCGCGGTCCGGGCGGGGCCGGCGGGGCACGAGCGCACCGGCGCCGGTCTCGACGAACTCGACGGGGTCGACCGCGAACCGGGTTGCCGGGTCGTCGCGCAGCCCGGCCACCTCGATACACGACGTCGCCTGCATGAGCGCCATCGCGAGGTCGTCGTGCCCGGCGCGCTCCGGGACCGCGATGCGCAGGCCGCCCGCCGCCTGCTGCTCGAACTCCAGCGCGCGCAGCTCCGACAGCAGCGGCGGGTGCAACGGCAGGATCAGACGGCCGGACTGGAGCAGGCCCTTGACCCGGCCGAACCCGGACATCTTGCGGCGGGCCGTTGTCCACACCGGCGCCACCAGCGTGCCCGTGCGGCGCAGGTGCAGCCGGTGCTCCAGCTCGGTCGTCGGGAACTCGCCGGTGCCGTTGCGCTCCGAGGCCAGCACGCGCACCCGGTACCGCGTCGCGACGTCGCCGATGCGCTCGATGAACTGGTCGAACGGCCACCCAGTACGGGCCTCGCACCACGGGATGAACAGCCGGGCCCGGCCGTCCGGGGTGGGCTGCATGCGGGCCAGCAACACGAGCGCGTTGGCGTCGCGGTGCAGGCCCCAGTCCACGCCGGCCGCGCACCCGCCGGCGCCGCCGGACGGGACGTCGTCGGGGTCGGTCATCGCGTAGTCGGCGACGCCGGCCATGATCTCGGCCTCGGTGAAGTAGGCGCCCGCGGCGTCGGTCCACTCGGCGAGGAACTCGCGGTGGAAGTAGTCGGCCGGCTCGCGCTGCTCGATCTGCGCCAGCAGCGCGGTGTCGACGAGCGGGGACACCGACGAGGGCCAGTGCCATGCAGCGACCTGGTCGTCGGGGGCGTCGGTGCCGCGCTGCCACAGCGACCGGAACCAGTGATCGGGGGTGCCCCACGGGGACGACGCCAGCACCACGCGCGAGCCCGGGCGGGCGATGATCGCTGGCTCGGCGCTGCGCCAGATGTCGGTGCCCACGAACCCGGCCTCGTCGACGATCAGCAGGTCGACGGGCCACCCGCGGATCTGCCGCTCCGAAGCCGGCACGCTGCGGATCGTCGAGCCGTTCGAGAACGCCAGCGTTGAGCGGGACTCGTCAAGCACCGACCCGGCGAGGTGACCCTGAGCGAGGTGGGCGCATTCGGCGAGCAACCGCTTGCTGGCCTCCTCGCCGGCCGACACGAGCAGAACCGTCACATTCCGGCGGGTAGCAACGGCGTGCAACGCCAACGCGGCGAGCAACGTGCTCTTGCCCACCTGCCGGCCCGCGCAGACCACCCGGTACCGGGCCGTGCTGCGGGCCAGATCGAGCTGGTGCGGCCACAGTGGACGGCCGAGCACCTGGGCGGCGAACGTGCCGACGTCCAGCAGGTCCGGCCCTGAGATCGTCTGTGCCGCGTTCACCGTGCCACCCCCGGGCGATCACCCTCGGGCAGAGCGGCGGGCCCGCCCTGCGCACGCTCGGCGGGCAGGGCGGCGGCGGCGCGGTCGCGCTGCTCGGCCAGCGCCGTCAGCACGGCCACCATGTCGACCTTCGCGGCGGCGGCGTCCCGGCCCAACCGCGCACGGGACAGCGGGTCGAGGCCCAACCTCGCACGGCCCCGCTCGGCGCGTCGCTCGGCGCGGTCCAGCAGGGCGTGCGCGCTGAGCACGCGCGGGTCGTCGAGGTCGGTTGCGCGGTCGGCGAGCCACTCGTCGAGCAGCTCGACCTGTGCCTCTGCGCGCGCCCACGCCCACAGCGCCGGCCGGTACGCCTCGGCGGCGAGGTGGC